>CALDIG010000060.1 GCA_937904375.1 uncultured Prevotellaceae bacterium | reverse complement strand
ATCAGTGACTTTGCAAAATTTCAACTATGCTTTTTTTACTTTAGAAACTTAAGTTAGAATTATTTTAATCACATATTAACATATCATCATGACACAGTATTATTTAGAAAGAGACAATGAGATGATTGGTCCTCTTAATGCCGACCAATTAATTGAGAACGGTATGACCCCCGATTCATTGGTGTGGAACTCACTGACAGAGATGTGGTGTCCTGCGACTTACTATCCCGATGTGTTGCAGCAGTTACAAAAGTGTCCAGCCTACGCTGACCAACAATTCTCGGTAGAACCTGGCGATGTGGCTCTCGCCACAACAGGCAAACGCCCTATGATGGGGTTCTGGGAAGCAGTAAAGGAGTGCTGGAGGAATAAGTTTGACTTCGGCGGTCGTGCTCGCCGCAGCGAGTACTGGTGGTTCCAGCTGGCAATTGTCTTGGGATATCTGCTTTTGATTGCTATTCCAATACTTATTGAAACCGGGTTAGGGTTTTCTAACAGTAGCTCGAGCACTGTGCTTTCAGTGGTTGGTATAGCTTTATTTATAATTCTAGTGATCTTTCTTTTCGTCATCGGAATTGCCAGTTTTGCGGCACTCACGCGCCGACTGCATGACACTAACCGAAGCGGGTGGTGGATAGGTTCTCTGTTTTTGTGCAACTTGCTTGTTAGATTCCTTAGCTTTGACGGACCAGAATTCGTTCATCATAATAGAGTTATTTTTATAGGAATTTGTCTTGCCTCATTAGTGGTATCCATAATTGTATTGGTATTCAGCTGCCTAGATAGCGACAAAGAAGAAAACGACTATGGTCCTTCACCTAAATATCAATAATTGAAGGTCTGTCAAAATAGGGTAGTTATGTCCTCAAAGGGTCCTTTTGAGGACATTTTTGTTGCCATTTAAGCTAATTGAACGTAAAGAGGGTGTTGCAAACAAAAAACAACTGATTATTCTGAAAAATCTGAAATCAAGAAAAATATAAATTGCTGGAAAATCAATCATGTATAAGATCAGAACATTCAGATAATTCAGTTGTTTATATTGAGTGGGAGTTTTGCAACACCTTCACCGCCGTCTCGCCGCAACACGGACACGGCATGCCGTGTCCCTACAATCGCATTTTTAGATAAATTGCTCACGCTCGAAATAACTTGAGCAAGCTGTAGGGTCAGGGCATGCCCTGACCGCCGTCTCGTCGCAACACGGACACTGCATGCCTTGTCCCAACAATCGCATTTTTGGACAAATTAGGCTGCGTCTCGGTAAAAAAATGTAAAACTTCGTTTTTCATTATGTTTTTCACTCGACTTGCACTAATTTTCATTACCTTTGTGGCACAAAAGCAAGTGTTATGGCAAAGAAGACTGCAAAGACCACATATTTCTGCAAGAACTGCGGGGCGGAGTCGCCTAAGTGGATTGGCAAGTGCCCATCGTGCGGCGAGTGGAACACCTATATCGAGGAGCCTGTGGTGCCTAAGTCTAATAAGGGTGCGTTGTTTGGCACCGACGACAGTGGCCACCGCAAGAGTGCTGTGCCAGTGAAAATCAACGACATCAAGGCAGAGCAGCTGCCGCGCATCAAGTTGCCCAGTGGCGAGCTCAACCGTGTGCTCGGTGGCGGACTGGTGCCAGGCTCGATTGTACTTATTGGAGGCGAACCGGGAATCGGCAAGAGCACACTGGTGTTGCAGAACGTGTTGCGCATCCGCTCTCGCAAGGTGCTGTATGTGAGCGGCGAGGAGAGTCCCCAGCAGCTGCGCATGCGTGCCGACCGCATCGCCGGCAGCGACCAGGACTGCGAGTGCTACATCATCTGCGAAACATCGCTCTCGAGCATCTTCGCCAGCATCAAGGAGAGCGCCCCCGACCTCGTGATTATCGATTCCATCCAGACCATCGCCAGCGACGAACTCGACAGTGCGGCAGGCTCGGTGAGCCAGGTGCGCGAGTGCGCCGCCGCCTTCCTGCGCTATGCCAAGACCAGCGGCGTGCCAGTGATTCTCATCGGCCACATCAACAAGGAAGGCACCATCGCCGGTCCCAAAGTGCTGGAACACATCGTTGATGCCGTCTTGCAGTTTGAAGGCGACAGCCATTACATGTACCGCATCTTGCGCTCCATCAAGAACCGCTTCGGCTCCACGAGCGAGATGGGCATCTACGAGATGCGCGAGACGGGACTGCGCGAGGTCACCAACCCCAGCGAGATGCTGCTCTCGGCAATGGACCAAGACCTGTCGGGTACCGCCATTGGCGTGACCATCGACGGCGCGCGCCCCTTCCTCATCGAGGTGCAGGCATTGGTGAGCACGGCAGCCTACGGCACCGCCCAGCGCTCAGTCACAGGCTTTGACCAGCGGCGCATGAACATGCTGCTCGCTGTGCTCGAGAAGCGAGTGGGATTCAAACTTGCCCAGAAAGACGTGTTCCTCAACATCGCCGGCGGGCTCAAAGTCAATGACCCGGCACTCGACCTGGCGGTCATCTGCGCCATCCTGTCCTCTAACGTCGATATCGCCATCCAAAAGGGCGTGTGCTTTAGTGCCGAGGTGGGGCTTAGCGGCGAATTACGGCAAATCACCCGCATCGAGCAACGCATCGCCGAGGCCGAGAAACTGGGCTTCAGCACCATCATCATCCCCCGCAACAACCTCAAGGGAGTGAGCACAAAGGGCTTGAAAATCAAGATTGTGGAAGCCTCAAAAGTGGAAGAAGCATTCCAGTACCTCTTCGGTTAATGCCACCACTGAGCAATGATAAGGAAGCTGACGAGCTGACAAGGCAAGTGTAAAGTCAAACGACCAGAAACGATTAGAAACTACTTTATCGGTTATTGGTTATTGTTCGAGAGGCACTTAACACTTGACACTTAATGCCATTGCCTTGTCAGCTTGTTCCTCGTTAGCTTGTTAGCTCTATTGCCTCGTAGGCTTGCAATGGTTAAGAAAGGTTAAAGTCGTTTTTTTAATTAAACCGATTGCATAAACTTGAGTCATAGTATCGAATAATAAATCTAGCTTCAAACTTTTTTAGTTTGTAATTAACTTTTTCGTAATAAAACAATATAAGTTCAGATGCAGTGAATGCACCCCAGAACGTGAGAAAAAACTCCAGGCGACGCTTGGAGTTTTTTTATTGTATTGTTAATTTCAAAACAGATGTTGGTTGACGAAATGCAAAGGTTTGCATTTTTTTTAATTGAAAAAGTGTTGTTTTTGGGTTATTTAATAATATAATCTTTCTATTTTTGTCGTTGTAAATAACGCCTTTATCCATTACGATAGGGCAAGAGATATATAACCTTAATTTATTAACTTAAACTTTACATTCTTTTATGAACAAAAAGTTACTTAAATCGTTGTGTGCGATTGTTCTTGCTTTTGTAGGAATTTTCGCAATCTCTCACTACGCTAATGCGGGAGTGAAGGGCGACGTTAATGGCGACGGCAGCGTCACAGCAGCCGATGTGACCGCAATTTATGACATTCTGCTTGGTAACAACAATGACTATGAGACCACAGCCGACGTGAACGGCGATGGCAGCATTACCGCAGCCGATGTCACCTTTATCTACGACATCTTGCTCGGCAATTATGTGCCCGAGCCCACCGACGTTTACATCCTTGGCGAGGTGAACGGCAACAGCTGGGATCCTGCGGTTGGCGTTCAGATGACAACTGAGGACGGCAAGATCTTCACTGCCACTATCACTACCAAAGAGAGTGGTTTCAGCTACTTTGGCTTCACCAAGATGCTTGCCGACGCCGAGAGCGAGACCGGTTGGGACGACATCGCAAGCTATCGCTTCGGTGCTCAGGGTGACGGCGACTACCTCGTGACCGAGGAACTGCTTAACACCGAGATTCCTCTTACCGCCGAAAACTATCAGGCAATTCAGATGGCACCCGGTACTTTCACCTTGACCCTCGACCTTGAGAACATGAAGCTCACTATCACTGGCGAGTTCACTCCTCAAGAGCCAAGCGGTAATGGCTGGTACCTTATTGGCACTCCCAACAACTGGTCAGCAAGCGACAAGAGCTATCCTTTCGTTCAGGATGCCGAGAACGAGAATGTTTACAGCATCCACGTTGACAACGTGAGCGGTGACTTCTGGTTTAAGATCGCTGCCGAGGGCAACTACAACCTCGCCGACTTCTGGAGCGGTGACTTCTTGAGTGCCGCCACCGACGGTGAGAGCGCACTTAGCGGAAATCTCGTAACTGGCAACCAGGGCGCATTCTGCATTCCAGGCTCTTACAACTGCACTTACCTAGACATCACTATCGACGTTGAGAACCTCACCTACACCATCACCACCGATGGTCAGGAGCCGGTTATTGACCCAACATCTGAGTACGACTACGTTTACATCGCTGGTACTGCCGACGGCTGGAGCGGCAATGGCGGCAAGCTTGCCTCTGTAAAGGATGCTAACGACTACTACGGCTTCATCAACGCTACCGGTGAGTTCAAGATTCAAAAGATGCAAGGCAGCTGGGCCACCAACTGGGGTGGCTCCAACGGAACTCTCGTTAGCGGCGGCTCAAACATCCAAGCCAACGGTTTCGTTTATGTTAACGCCAACATCGGCAACATGACTTACAGCGTTACCGACATCACCAGTATGGGCGTGATTGGCGACGCCACCTCTGGCGGCTGGGATACCGAGACAGCTCTCACCTACAATGCCGACACCAACGCTTGGGAAGCAGAGGTCACTCTTACTGCAGGCACCATTAAATTCCGCGCCAATGGTGGCTGGGATATCAACTTTGGCGGTGCCCTCGACAACCTCACTATTGGCGGCGACAACATTACCGTAGAGGCTGGCACCTACAAGATTGCCCTCACCCTCGTTTGCCCAGGTGAGTACAGTGCAATCCTTACTCCCGCAAATTAATCATTTTCACAATAATTAATGCTTTTAACAAACTAATCTTATCTATTAATCAAGGTTAAAGGATTAAAATGCGATTACGCCAGACAAAGCTTGAGGTCAGATAAATTAGGCGGCACCTCGGCAAAGCCCAAGCGAGCTTGACTTTGCTCTCGGTTTGCACTAATTTTGCTCAAAGCCTTGCGAGCGTGAGCATTTTATCGAATTATCTATTTATCAGTCACACTACAATGGCGAGGTCACCACGACCCCGCCATTGATTTTTCTGCCACAAATCATGAGATGACTTTCATGTGAGTTAACTTAGTCTTCTTATCTCTTTTAACATCCTGTTAGCGTCCTTAATTCGCTCATCACAATCTTTGACAACATCTTTTGTGCCTTTTTTCTTTTTCAGCTCATTAAGCTTGTTAGTATATGACATTAATTCTTGACTTAAAACCTGCTTTTGTCTTTTAATCTTATTTTTGTCACAATTTGGATCGTCAAGCATTTTGTTAAGCTGTTCCATGTCTAGTTCAATATTCCTTTCCATATTATCAATATTAGTAACTAGACGGCTGATTTCTAACTTCTTTTTGTTTTGACACATAGTATTGTAAGAAACTGTGCTGTTTTGCTGTGAAATACTACTGAAGCCTTTATAGCCCTTCAAACTTATTACAACTCCCACTAGAGCAATACAAAATAAAATTCTAACGACTTTCATAATTCTGTTATATTAGTTAATAAATTACTGTTTTGTGATATTCACATTGCAAATTAAGCACATTGAGATGGTGTTTTCCAAATTATTCCTTACTCTTATTACTTCTTTGCTCGATTACGTGACGAAATGCCCACTTTTGAGGATTTTTTGAATGACATTAAAAGGCATAACCCATGTAGTTACTACTTTGAACAGTATTCTTAACGCGGATAATTCATAGTCCTTACTACTGCAAATAACAAACTCAAGTTTCGCAAGTTGTTAACTTGCTCAAAGTTTAATGTTTAGTGGTTAGAGTTTAGAGGATAATCAGTGTGAAAAATTGAAAATTTTGAAAAAATTTTCTTCTCTAAACGCTAAACTCTAACCTCTAACCTTCAAGTTTCTAAAGTTTTAGAACTTTAGAAACTTGAGTAACAAAAAACTGCACCTGTGCGCAATGCTCGATCATCATCCTTGAATGTAGGGCTTTCTACACCCTGCGTTGTAGCTGAACTCAAGCTGACGCACAGCGCCTTGATAGTTTCTCTACGCAGGACTATGAATAATCCAGGTTAAAAAAAATGGTTATGATTCGCAATATAGGTTAAAGAGGCTTGGAGGTTAGGTTTATATTATTTTTATTGTCTAATTTTGCGGCTTGAAAAATAACAAGAAACAAGAATTGATAATAAAAATGGAACAATCAGTAACCTTACGCCTCCTTCGTAAAGATGAGATTGAGACATTAAAAGCCAACGGCTGTCAAGCCGAGGATTGGAAAAAAGTTCATGCCTCATCAAATTTCGACCCTAACTGCATTCACCGCGTCACGTTCTATGGAAACGTCGTCATTGGCGATTGCAGCGGCAGCATCGAGGTGAGCGACGGCTTTGTGAAACGCTGCGGCATCAATAACGCCACGCTGCGCAACGTCACCATCGGCGACAACTGCCTCATCGAGAACATTGGCAACTATATGAATAATGTGAAGATTGGCGACAACTGCCACATCTCCAACGTGTGTACTATCGAGAGCACGGGCCCCGACGCCACCTACGGGCAAGGCAACCTTATCTCGGTACTCAACGAGGTGGGAAAAGGAAACCTCGTCCTCTTCGACGGCCTCAACAGCCAGCTGGCGGCTCTCATGGTGAAGCAGCAGAATAACACCGCCTTCCAGAAAGCCATAACCCAACTTGTAGAAAAGTTCATAAAATCTAAAAAGGTGGATTGCTGCACTATAGGCAACAATGTGACCATCATTAACACCAACGAGATCACCGATGCCGTGATTGGCGACGGCAGCCACATCAAGGGAGCCTCGCGCATCAGCAACTGCACTATCAGCAGTGCCATCAACAACCCTATCACAATCGGCACCGGCGTGATTTGCGAGAACTCGATTATCAGTGGCGGTTCAACGATTATCAACAGCGTGAAAATCGTTGACTGCATGGTGGGCGAAGCTTGCGAGCTGAGCAACGGCTTCACCGCCGCATCGAGCGTATTCTTCGCCAACAGTTACATGTCAAACGGCGAGGCGTGCGCCGCCTTCTGCGGACCGTTTACCGTAAGCCACCACAAGAGTTCGCTGCTCATTGGCGGTCAGTTCTCGTTCTACAACGCCGGCTCGGCGACCAACTTCAGCAACCATGCCTACAAGATGGGTCCCATGCACTATG
>CALDIG010000059.1 GCA_937904375.1 uncultured Prevotellaceae bacterium | reverse complement strand
TGATTATCCTCTAAACACTAAACACTAAACTTTGAGCAAGTTAACAACTTGCGAAACTTGAAGTCCTTACCACTGCAAATAACAAAGACCTGCACATGGGCGCAATGCCCCGAGCCTCCTCGTTTAATATAGTGTCTATTACACCCTGCGTCGCGCCACACTCACATTGATGCACAGCCCTTGATGTTTTCGCTAATCAGGACCAGGAATAATCCGGGCTAAAATTACGCTTTGACTTTTATGGTTGCAAACTCATAGTAAACCATTAATATTTCTTTGTGAGCAAAAAACATAATATTTTTGAAACAATTCTTGCAGGTATAGAAAAATATACCTATTTTTGCAAAAAATATATGTTATGCCAACTATATTAATTATTTTTGGATTTAGGTTTTATTTCTACTCCAATGACCATGAGCCTATTCACGTTCATGTGGATTATTGTGACGCTTGGGGAAGAATTCAGATAGACCCCAATGTTGAATTAATTGAAAATCATGGGTTAAAGCAAAAGGATATAAAAAAAGCTCTTGGCGTAGCTTCTCTGTATAGGGAAGAGTTTATAAAGAGATGGAATGAACATTTTAAAAACAAACAAAATGGGAAAGATTGATAAAGTGTGGTTTAAAGACGGCAGGATATATATCCATACCGATCTTGATGAAATTCTGAGCCGTTCGCTCATTGATTTTCCTCTTTTGCTAGATGCAACCAATGCCGAACGAGCAGAGTTTAGAATAGTACATAATGGAGAGGCTCTGAGATGGGACAACATTGATGAAGATATTCACATTTCAAGTTTCTACCAAACTGACAATTTCTATGACAATGAAATACGTCAAATTTTTATAAGTTTGCCACAACTCAATGTGAAACAATTTGCCAAATTTATAGGCATCAACTACACATTGCTTTCAAACTATATCAATGGCTCAAAGAATCCAAGTCCACAAAAGGTGCAATTCGTTAAGGAAGGCTTACACAACTTAGGAAATGAACTGTTAACTCTTTAAAACAGACTTTACTATCACTAAACAACATAACATATAAGATTATGTATAAAAGAACATTTGCCATATTAATTGTTACATTATTTTCTTTGCAGCTGACTTTGCTAATGCCGAGGAGAGGATAAAGATGACCCTTGAAAATGGCGTTTATACCATGCCATGCGAAGTGAATGGACTGCGCATGAAATTCATCTTTGACACAGGCGCAACGACTGTGAGCATTTCTTCAACTGAGGCAGAGTTTATGCTAAAAAACGGATATGTTGACAGAAACGACATCACTGGCACTACGGAAAGCACGATAGCAAATGGAGATATTGAAGAAAACTGGGTGATAAACCTTAAAGAAGTCAAGATTGGAAATACTGTTGTCAGGAATGTTGAAGCTCTTGTCTCTAGTTCCTCGGATGCGCCATTGTTACTTGGACAATCTGTTATACGTAATTTGGGAAAATGGTATATTGATTATAAAAATAATGATTTGGTAATAGTTAATGGACTCTCACAAGAAGAAAGAGCACGTCTTGATGAAATACTCAGAGCCGATCAGCAAAGAAGAGCCGAAGAGCAAAGAAGGGCCGAAGAGCAAAGAAGGGCCGAAGAGCAAAGAAGGGCTACCGCAAAGAATAACAAGACATATACTGGTGCTGAATTAATTGGGCACTCAATTCAATCTCCACAAGACGCCCAATCACAGTATTATTTAGGACTTCAGTATTATGAAGGCATAGACGTTCTTCAAAATTACAATTCGGCTGTCTATTGGTGGAAGAGAGCCGCAGACAAAGGACAAGCCGACGCAATGTATTATTTAGCGAAATGTTCTTTCAATGGCACAGGTGTTGAGCGAAGTTATATAGATGCTGCCGTCTGGTACGTAAAATCCGCTATAAATGGTCATAGTAAGGCGCGAGGTAGCGAGGTATATGTCTTATTGTTATAATCATCATATCTGCTATATTTTTCTTCAGATTAGCAAACAGATAAAGCCGCATCTCAAGGAATGCTTGAAAAACTGCAATAATTTGATGTTTTATTTGTTTTTAAACAATTCAGAGTGGCTTCCTAGCCTGATGAGATCAATAATGTCGCTCTCTTGGTCAATCCAGATTAAAAGGTAATCACTCTCGATATGGCATTCAATGCACCCTTTATACTTTCCATGCAACGGATGTGCATAGTATTTCTCTGGCAGTTCTACCTCATTCTGAAGCATTTCAAGAACTACTTTTAAAGCAGCAACCTTATCGGGAAAGTGGCGGTATTTCTTGTAGTCTTTTTTAAACTGCGTAGTGGGACGAAGCTTTTTCAATCCTTATCCAAATCACTAAGCAGTTCATCTGCCGTATTGTATATGGTGTTCTTGTTGTCTGAATTTGTGGCTTCTTCAATAGCTGCCACAGTAGTATCGTTAGGCTCAGAATAAACCACTTTCAGCAGGACGTACTCAACATAATTGTTGAGAGTTCTATTCTCTCTCTCTGCTGCTTTTTTAAGACCTTCTATCAAATCAGTTCTTAGCCTGAAAGAAGTCTGCTTGCGTTGAACGATGTTTTTCATAATGTTATACTATTAAATATATTTATAGTGCAAAGATATAACAATTGTATCACATGTGCAAGCGTTTGTTCAAAAAACTGATGACTGACAACTGATAACTGAAAACTTTTTACTAATTTTGGATAAATTAGGCTGTGCCTTGGAAATAAAAATGAAAATCTTAGCTTTTCATTTGGTATTTCACTCGGCTTGCACTAATTTTGCAGCGTGATTCTAATGAGTTTGGGGGTGCTGCACCCTGCAAGGCATTGAGAGCGTGTTGCTTGCCTATTGCGACTGCTGCTTTATGCCGGTGTGGCTGAGAACATACCCATGGAATCTGAACCGGATAATGCCGGCGTAGAGAACAAAACTTATTAACTATAACAGTATGAAGAAAACTATGCTTCTTGCTGTCGCTGTGATTTGCGGCAGCGTGGTTTCCACCGCGCAAACTGTGGTGGACAGTGACACATTGCACCTTCAGGAAGTGGAGGTGCTTGCGACTCGAGCAACGAACAACACTCCTGTTGCTTTCACCAACGTGAGTAAAGAACAACTAGCGAGTGTCAACTTAGGCAAGGATATCCCCTTGCTGCTTTCTTTTACCCCAGGTCTGCTCTTCACCAGCGACGCTGGTGCCGGCGTGGGTTACACGTCGATGCGTGTGCGTGGTACCGATGCCACCCGCATCAATATCACAATGAACGATATCCCCATGAATGATGCCGAGAGCCATAGCATCTATTGGGTGAATACGCCCGACCTCACCTCGTCGCTGCGCGACATCCAGGTTCAGCGAGGTGCCGGCACCTCGACCAACGGTTCGGGTGCTTTTGGCGGCAGCGTGAATATGCGTTCGCAAACTTCGTCGGTAGTCCCATACGCTGAAATTTCGGGCTCCTACGGTTCGTTCAACACCAACAAGGAGACCGTGAAATTCGGCACTGGCCGAATGGGTGAGCATTGGTATTTTGACGGCCGCTTGTCGCATATCTCAAGTGACGGCTACCGTGACCGTGCCACCTCGTCGCTGTTTTCCTATTTTGCCCAAGTCGCTTATATGAACGACAACACCAAATTGCAGTTCATCTCCTTTGGCGGCAAGGAAGACACCTACCACGCCTGGGACGGCATCAGCCGCAGCAAGCTGGAGAGCGACCGCAAGTACAACCCCAACGGTGAAATCAAGCACGATGATGTGGTTACTGGCTTCTACAGCGACCAGAAGGACATCTACAAGCAGTTCCACTACCAGCTGCTTCTCGACCACAACTTCACCAACCAGTGGAAGCTTAAAGCTGCATTGCACTATACCGACGGCTACGGCTACTATCAGGAGTACAAGAACCTGCGCACCCTCAAAGAATATGCCTTGACACCATTTGAATACAACGGCGAGACAGTGAAGAAATCTAACCTCGTGCGCAAGAAAATCGTGGATAGCGGCTTTGGCGGAGGTCTGTTCTCCATTCACTACAACGGCAGCCGCTTGGCGAGTGTGCTAGGGGCAAGCTTTAACAAGTACGTTAACGACCATTATGGTCAGGTGATATGGATAGAGAACTATATGGGCGTTCTTGACCCCGACCATGAATATTACCGCAACAAAGGCAAGAAGACCGACTTCAACATCTACTGGAAGAACAACTACAGCATTTGGCATGGGTTGAGCGCATATCTCGACCTTCAGTTCCGCCATATCAACTACAAGATTGAAGGCGACAACGACAAGTGGGACTGGACCGCAAGTCCTGAGCACTTGCAGGTGCTAAACGTTGACGAGACGTTCAACTTCTTCAATCCTAAAGTGGGTTTGAACTGGCAAGTTGACCAAAAGAACCGTGTTTACGCCTCGTTTGCAGTGGCGCAGAAGGAGCCTACCCGCAACAACTACACCGACGGACTGTTCCTTGAGCATCCTCGTGCCGAGAAGCTCTATGACTGGGAGGCAGGCTATGAATTCAAGAGCAGTCGTTTCTCGGCTGGCATCAATCTCTATCACATGAAGTACAAAGACCAGCTCGTGCTCAATGGCAAGCTCAACGAGATAGGCGAGCTGATGGCAGAGAACGTGCCCGACAGCTACCGCTGCGGCATTGAGCTGATGGCAGGCGCTCAACTCGCTAGCTGGCTGCGCTGGGACGTGAACGCCACTTTCAGCCGCAACATCATCAAGGATTATGTGGGCTATGTTAGCGACTACGACGATGGCTGGCATGATATGTGGACACAGACCGCCATCGAGAAGGGCAACACCACCATCGCTTTTTCACCCAAGGCAGTTGTCAATAGCGTACTCCAGTTCAACTACAAGGGCTTTGAGGCACAGCTGCAGTCGCAGTATGTGAGCCGCCAGTATCTTGACAACTTCGAGAGCAAGGAAGACTCGCTTGACCCATATTTCATCAGCAATCTGGGGCTTGCCTACTCCTTCAAGCTGCCTCATGTGAAGAAAATCACCGCCGGCGTGACCATCTACAACTTGTTTAACAAGAAATATGAGAACAACGGCTATGCTCAGACTGCCGCAGTCTATAAAGACGGTGACAAGAACAACCAGCCCACGCTAGTAAGCGACCCGCGTTTCTACCCAATGGCGGGAACCAATGTGCTGGCGCACTTGACGCTACTGTTTTAACTCGTTAAAGGAATAGACAAAATGCTTAATTTCCAAGTTGCAGATATTGTCAGTTTTATATTTGACGTCATATTATTGTGGCTTAAAATAAAGGTCAATTTCTGGACATACTTAATAACTTGGATAGCTTCATGCGATAAAATAGTTCTCATTGATATAATCAGCACAGTACTCGGGCTGCTATATTTGTGGCTCGAGTACAAGGCCAATATTTGGTTATGGGCTGTGAGCGTTATAATGCCTGCAGTTCATGCCTATCTCTACTTTGAGAAAGGGCTATATGCCGATTTTGGTATGGAGTTTTACTATATTGCCATGGCAATTTATGGTTTTGCCTGTTGGCGGTGGGGGAACAAAGGGCAAAGAGCAAAGGGCAAAGAGCGTCCTATTGCTCACTACACGCGTCGCCATGCGTTTGCCTCGTTGGCAACGTGGCTGGTGCTCTGGGGATTGATATATTGGATTCTAATTTCCTTTACCGACAGCCGCGTGCCAATCCTCGACAGTTTCACCACCTCGCTTAGTGCTGTGGCACTGTGGGCTCTCGCCAAGAAATATGTGGAGCAATGGCTCTTGTGGCTTGTGGTCGATGCCGTGTGCTGCGGACTTTATATCTACAAGAAAATTCCTTTCACCGCCAGCCTTTATGGCTTCTACACCGTAATCGCCATCTTCGGCTACCTCAAGTGGAGGAAGATGGCTGTTAATAATGCATAATGCACAATTCACAATGCACAATTCGCAATGCACAATTCGCAATGCACAATTCATGATAAAGAACCTAATATTTGACTTCGGCAATGTGCTGATTTGCTATGACTATCCGGCGTTTGTGAGGACTATCTTTGCTGATAATGATGAACTCCTTGAATTTGAGAGGGTTGTGTGTAACGAGGACTTCGTGAGGCGATGCGACCTGGGCGAGGAAAGTTTTCTCGAAATTATCAGGGACTGCCAGTCGAAGTTCCCATATTGGGAAAGGCAGTTACAGGAGTTCTATGACCGCCAGCTTGAGGCGATGACCGTAGAGATGCCAGGAATGCGCAACCTGCTCACCCGATTGAGGAGCGCCGGCTACCGCCTTTATGGACTCACCAACTGGAGCGATGCGATATATCCCATTATAGAGAAATATGACATCCTGGGCATGATGGACGACAGGCTCATCTCCTCAGAGGAGCGCATGGTAAAGCCCGATGTGGCGATCTATGACCGCCTTTGCGAGAAATTCGGGCTCGTCAAGGAGGAATGCCTTTTCACCGACGACCGGCAAGCCAATATCGCCGGAGCCAGGGCGGCAGGAATGCATGCAGTCCTGTTCTCCGATGCCAACCAGTATGAGAAGAGCCTAAGGGAATATGGAATCACCCTACTATAACTGGTTGTATTTCAATTATTACCTGTCTAAAGCTTGCAAAATGTTAAGTATTAAATTTGCGAAGTGAAAATAATAAACTGAGTCCACTTTAAAAAGTGGACTCAATTAATTAATTTTAAGCACGAAGTGCGCCCTCGAGTATCTAACGAAAAAATCCCCCGAGCTTGCGAGGCTTTTCGACACCGAGAGGTGCAGCTTTTTGAGACTGAGACCAGAAATGACTAAACGTCCTTTTTTTTGTGATTTTTTTCGTCCTGAAATCACAAATAATCCTAAATGAACCAATATGAACGGCATTTGCACTTAAATGCTATTAAAATCGTCCCAACCAGTTGAAAATAGTGCTCTTAACCTATTGCAGGTAAAAATCTTTATGCCTATTTTTGCAAAAAAATCGGCTCGCAATGACTAAAGTTCAAAAAAATTGACTATTTTTGCATTGTCATGAGTGCCACGGCACTCACACAGAGGCAAAATATCATCAGGAGCCACAGATGCTTCGCCTTGTCAAAATAAATCTGGAAAATTTATAAGTAGTAAGGGGCGACGCGCTGAACTAGGTTTTCCTGCCTAACGGCATTGGGACAGTTGCACACCACGCTGTGGTGAAGCAGCGCCATAGCTACAGGTGTGAGCCGATTTTCTTTAGAGGTGGGTTTTAAAAATTGCTGCTGACATATTTTGATTGATTGCTGAGCAGATTTGGACTCAAATGCGCCGACATAGTAGCGGGCTACAGGTCAAGCAGGTGAGGACAAAGATGCCAGCAAGGAACAAAAGATGGCAGAATAAAACCTAACCATTAGGAATTTTTCAAACCCACCTCTCATTACTACAGGTTTTCCAGAGCCTTTTTGACAAAAGAAAGTCATCAAGGCTCACACTTTGTGTGCCCATAAGTTTTGTTAATAATAAATAAGATAGGAGGAAGCCGAAAAACCTGTGAAAAGAGTAGGCAAATAATAATTCATTATTTATTATGGCTTTGCAAATTACCAAAGATTACGTGCCTGTCGAACCTGAAGAAACGATAGATTCTTACATTCAAGATTGTGATCAACTGTGTGCAACTATTCAAGAGAATCTTGATAAGATGAAGTCTCTACTCTCTTCGATGAAAGATGAGCTTGCACAATTGAAATCAGAAAAGAAATCAAAATAATTAATTAAAAACTTTATAACATGAGACTCAAAACACCAACTATCAAGGGGAAAATAGGTGTGTGCCCGGAACCTACACTGCCACCTTCCCCTAAATTATTGACACTCACCGACCTTGTCAATGATTACGTCAAGCCAAAAGGTAAAAGAGCCTGGCGAGTTACCTATGGTAATTGTTTGTTATTGAAAAACGGGGCACCTGTCAGCACTTTGAAATTGCCTAAGGACACTATTACTATCAGTGTGTATGGTCTTCATTGGGACAGCAAGCGCAATCTCTTTGTGCCTATGGATGGACACCAGCGTCGCATAGCTGGTTCTCTGCCATCAATCATTAAGGAGTTAAAACGGCATCAGCAGCGCAAAGTGAAACCCTTGACTTTTAGCACATTTGAAGACGTTTTTGACTTTATCACAAATGTTGCTTCTGTAGTGCGCTCAAATTCTTCAAACTTCAAATTTGGACCTTTGGCTAATTATGACATCGCAGGAAGGCTTGCTGTTGTATTGCAGGCACCTGGACCTAAAGACATTATCTATTTTCAGGCTGGTGCATTAGAAGGGATTAAAAACCTTTACAAGAATGCCTCTTTGCCATTACCCAGAAAAGTTCGTGCTGGAGTGGCAAATCTCACTATTTACTATAATAGTCTAATAGCTATTCCAAAGTTTTCTCCTCTCAGTAAACTAACTGCCGACGAGATTGAAGACTTCTGCTGTATTTATAGTGATTTACTCAAAACAATAAAGCTTCCATAATTTATGAGACATTTATTTAAACAAATTACAAGACTTGCATTGCTGGCACTCACGGCAATGTTGCCGCAACTGGCGAGCGCTTATGACTTTATGGTCGATGGCCTTGCCTATAACATCAACAGTGATGGCACAAGCGTGACAGTGACAAGTGGTGGGAATTACATTGGTGCTGTGAATATCCCATCAACTGTAACCAACAATGGCATTACTTACTCAGTGACTTCGATTGGCGAAAGAACTTTCTATATTTGCAGTAGCTTGACCTCGGTGACCATCCCCAACTCGGTGACTTCGATTGGTAATTTTGCCTTCTATGAGTGCAGTAACTTGACCTCGGTGACCATCCCCAACTCGGTGACTTCGATTGGTAATTATGCCTTCAGAGGCACTGGCTTGACTTCGGTGACCATCCCCAAATCGGTGACTTCAATTGGCTCCTTAGCATTCTATAATTGCAATAGCTTGACATCAGTGAATTGGAACGCGATATCATGCGCCGATTTCACAAGTGTTCCGTTTCAAACTTCAAGTAGTAAAATTAAGACTTTTACTTTTGGCAGTTCAGTACAAATTATACCAAAATTACTTTGTAAAGGGCTGACAGGACTAACATCGATATCACTCCCGACTTCTGTTACTGAGATTAGAGACTATGCTTTTCAAGGATGTACAGGATTAACCTCAGTGAGTATCCCCAACTCGGTGACATCGATTGGCGATCAAGCTTTCGAAGGTTGCACTAGTTTGACCTCGATGGTTGTAGAGAGTGGAAACACAGAATTTGATTCCCGCAACAATTGTAACGCTATAATAAAGACTGCTACCAATACTTTAATACGTGGTTGCAAGAATACAGTTATCCCCAACTCGGTGACTTCTATTGGGCAAAACGCTTTTGGGAATTGCATTGGCTTGACCTCGGTTGAAATCCCCAACTCAGTAACTGAGATTCACTTAAGTGCCTTCTCTGGTTGCAGTGGCTTGACCTCGGTGACCATCCCAAACTCGGTGACTTCGATTGGTGTATGGGCCTTTAGAGATTGCAGTGACTTGACCTCCGTGACACTATCCAATTCATTGGCAACTATTCCTGGTGAATGCTTTGATGGTTGTAGTAGCTTGACATCGATAGAAATTCCTAACTCTGTGACAATGATCTATTGGAATGCATTCTCTAATTGCAGTGGCTTGACTTCAATAGTCGTTGAAAGTGGTAATCCTAAGTATGATTCAAGAAATAATTGCAATGCAATAATAGAGACAATGTCAAATACTATTGTTCTTGGTTGTAAAAATACCATTATCCCCAATTCGGTGACTTCAATTGGCCGTAATGCTTTCGGTGGTTGCATTGGCTTGACTACCGTGACAATTCCAAGTTCAGTGACCTCGATTGTAGATATTGCTTTTAATGGTTGTACTTCTTTAAATAAAATTTATTGCCTAATATCAGAGCCAATAACGATAAATGAAAATGTTTTTTCCAATTATAATGCTGATCTGTATGTACCTGCTGCCTCAGTCTCAAAATACAATACAAAAGATCCTTGGATGAGATTTAATGTTTTGGCTGATAATTTAAATACTGTTACATCTATTGCACTTGATACTGAGGAGAAAACACTTAATGTTGGTGAATCATTTACATTGACCCCAACTTTACTTCCTGAAACTGCTGTCAATAAGTCGGTGACATGGTCGTCAAGTGATGCCACAGTAGCAAGTGTTGACACATTGGGCAATGTCACTGCCTTAAAGCGTGGAACAGCCACTATAATTGCTACCACTAACGACGGCAGTGACCTTAGTGCATCTTGCGTGGTTACAGTTCTTCAACCTGTGACAGGCATAACCGTGAACGAACATAATCACACATTAAAATATAATGGCAGTGATACCTTCTCGTTTAAGCTCACAGCATCAACAACTCCGAGCAATGCTAATACCAGCGCTGTCCAGTGGACATCAAGTAATGAGAATATAGCCACAGTTTCAAGCGACGGAACAGTAACATCGGCAGGTAAGGGCGTTGTGACCATTACTGCAACGACTACCGATGGTAGCAACTTGAGCGACTCGTGCATTGTAACCGTGGAGCAGCTGGTAACAGAGATCACTCTTGACCCACAAGCTAAAACGCTGAACGTGGGAGAATCGTTCACGCTTTCGTCATCAGTTCTGCCTGAGAATGCTAATGACAAGTCGGTGACATGGTCGTCAAGTAACACAAATGTGGCAAGTGTTGACACATTGGGCAATGTCACTGCCTTAAGGCGTGGATCAGCCACTATAACCGCTACCACTAAAGATGGGAGTAACATAAATGCTTCTTCGGTAGTGACGGTGCTCCAGCCGGTAACAGGCATCTCTCTCAATGAGAACAGCTACACATTATTATACAATGGTCAGCAGTTTTATTTATTTAGTCTCGTTGCTACAGCAACCCCCAGTAATGCCAACAACAAGAATGTGACCTGGACTTCAAGCAACGAGAGTGTTGCTGCAGTAAATAACAGTGGTGTAGTGACGTCGCAAGGCCTTGGCACTGCTATAATCACCGCCACAACAACCGACGGCAGCAACTTGAGCGACTCGTGCGTGGTGACCGTTAACCCTGTGCCGACTACCAGCATCAGCCTAGACAAGGCAAAAGAGGCTGTGGTCATGGGCAACACTGTGCAAATAACTGGCACTGTTGATGAGGCAGCCTACATCAAGACTTTCAACTGGACCTCGAGCAATGATGCCGTGGCAAGTGTTGACCAGAACGGCCTAGTGAGAGGCGTGGGAGTTGGCACGGTGAGCATCACCGCCACCACTATCGATGGCAGCAACCTGAGTGCCAGCTGCATCGTCCAAGTGCTCTATCCTAGCAACGCGGCTGGTGCTGGCGATGTGAATGAAGACGGCCGCATCGACATCACCGACGCCACACTCATCGTCAGCTACCTGCAGGGCAACTATCCCATGGCAGTCCTCGATGAAGCACTGATGGACGTGAACGGCGACGGCGACATCAACATGAGCGATGTGCTAAGAGTAATTAGCCTTATCCGAAACGATTGATATTGATTATTGCCACATTTAAGATTAATAAGAACTAAAATAGATATATTATATGAAAAAAATCACATTCGCAGCATTAATGCTAATCATGCTACTCACTCCTCGCGCCATGGCGCAGGTGAGTGTGACGCTCAACATTGAGCAGGCAGGAACATTGAGCACACTCATTGAGCCTGAAAAGAAGTACACTATCACGCAGCTCATTCTCACTGGTGAGATCAACAGTGATGACCTGAAGTACATCCATGAGATGGCTGGACTCACTCAAAACAATGGCACCACACCTGGTGTGCTGGCAACCCTTAACGTGTCGGGCGCCAAGACCATACAAGGCGGTGACTATTATTATAGAGAGCAGATAGGGGGATATTACCACTATTACTACTCCTCTACAGTGAATCAAGATGTGCCAGTCTATTATAACGGCACCTCTACTATCAGTCATTACAATCACTACCGTAACGACCTTGCCAAGTTGCCTCGTGGCAGCAAGATTACACAGCTCTACCTGCCAAACACCGCTACCGAGCTTACCGAGGACGCTTTTGCCAACTGCACCCAGCTCACTCGCGTGATAATTGGCACAAGCGCAGCGATGATTCGCAAAAACTCGTTCTACAACTGCTCAGGATTGACGTCGCTCACTATACCAGCCAACGTTACACTCATTGAACCTGAAGCTTTTGCCTACTGTAGCGGCATGAAGAATTTCTATGTCAACAGCTACAACACCAAGTATGCTGGTAGCGGTGGCGTGCTCTACAACAAGGCATGCACCGAGCTGCACACTTATCCCTGGGACAAGGGCTCCACATTTGAGGTGCCTTCAATCGTGACAGTGATAGGCGAGAGTGCCTTCCTGGGCGATTCCAAGCTCACAAGCATTACTCTTGACGCCCGACTCGATGCGGTGAACGCTAAGGCGTTTAAGGGCTGTTCTAATCTGGCTTCACTCTCTATCCCTAACCAGACGACTACCATCGCCGATGAAGCCTTCAGTGGATGCTACAATATAGCATCACTGACGATAGGAAACTCGGTTAACACAATTGGCGCGTCGGCATTCTATGGATGTACCAAGATTCCATCGGTGACAATCCCCGAGAGCACCACCGATATTGCTGCAAGCGCCTTCCAGGGGTGTGTGGCGATGACAGAGCTAAACCTTGGCAGCAACCTTGTGACGCTGGGCAATGAAGCCTTCAGAGGCTGCACCAGCTTGCTGAAGGTGGAGATGCCGCTAAGTCTGGTGCAGACAGGCGAAGGTATTTTCCGCAGTTGCGTATCGCTTAACGAGGTCACCATTGGCGCTAATCTCATGGCATTGAACCCATATTCGTTCAACGGCTGTTCGGCTCTGGCAAATATCCACTGCCACGTTGTGAAGCCTCTGTCAATTGTGAATAATGTTTTTGAGGGTGTAAATTACAACACTTGCAACCTCTATGTGCCCAAAGGCTCTTACAATGACTATTGGGTGGCGCCCGTTTGGGGAAAATTTGTGTGGATTAACGAGGAATACTATGATGACCCCAATGCCGACCGCATCTATATCGACAACTTCGAGATTGCTACTGGTGCAACTAAAAAAGTGGAAGTTCAGTTGCAGAATCAATCCCATTCCTGCGTAGGTTTCCAATGCGACATTCAGCTGCCTACAGGATTGGAGTTCGTTTATGATGAAGACAATTATGATTATGTGGTGAAAACTCCTCGTTCAGCACAGTTTGTAATAGGAAGTACGCTCCAAGACAATGGCATTTTGCGTGTGACAGGCTTCTCGCCAAACTATAGACCATTGAACGGCACCAGCGGAGCTATATTCTCATTTAATATCCAAGCGGCGAACGATTTCCAAGAGGGTAATATAAACATCAACAATTCCAAACTATCTACTGGTTCAGGTGATGAGGGTGACACATATCAGGCTCCAGCAACTATGTGTGTCGTTACTGCTGGCTCGGCAAGTGTTTACGGTGATGTCAACGGCGACGGCTCGGTGACCAGCGCCGACATCACAGCCGTTTACAACTACCTGCTCACTGGCGATGACACCTACCTCAGCACCTGTGACGTGAACGGCGACGGCTCGATTACCAGCTCCGACATCACCGCAATATATAATGTGCTGCTAGGTAACTAAGAAATAAAGAAATAGTCACGTTAAGCAAGCGCCGCACGGTTTCCGTTGCGACGCTTGTCGTGTACGACGGGCATGTTATACATCTGTGGTGAAAG
>CALDIG010000058.1 GCA_937904375.1 uncultured Prevotellaceae bacterium | reverse complement strand
CACTCCTATCCACTCCTATCCACTCCTATCCACTCCTATCCACTCCTATCCACTCCTATCCACTCCTACCCACTCCTATCCTATTCCAGCTTAAATTTCACTGGCAGGGTGTAGAGCACTCGCACTGCGGCGTGGTCTTCGTTGTAGCCTGGGATGAAGTGCTTCATTGCCTTCACCACTCTCACTGCCTCGTTGTCAAGGGCTTTATCAACGCTCTTTAGCACTTTCACGTTGCTTATCGCGCCCGATTTCTCCACGATGAACTGCAACACCACAGTACCTTGAACGCCGTTCTTCTGGGCGCTCTTGGGGTATTTAATGTTCTCGGAGAGGTACTTCATCAGTCCCTCATTGCCACTAGGATATTCGGGTGGGTACTTGGCTTTATCATACTCCATCACGCCTTCATAGTCGCCCTCCAGCGGCTCATATCCCTTAGGCTCGGGCTGCACGATGGTCTTCTTGGCTGTGCGCTTGTGGCTGCGGCGTTTCTTCTTGGCGTCGGCATTAAATCCCGCTGCGCACACTGCCATGGCAAGCAGAATCAATATATATCGTTTCATGAGTTGTGAGTTGTGAGTTTTTAGTTTTTCTAGATATCTAGAAATTCTAGAAGATCTAGAAACCCTAGATTATAGATTATGGATTATGCATTATGGATTATGCATTGTGCATTGTGCATTGTGCATTGTGCATTGTGGATTGAGCATTGTGCATTTTAATAAATTTCATCATCTCCTGCTTGCTTGATTTCCTCGTCGGTGAGCTTGGTATGGTCCATTTTGCGCCACACCCACACGATATAGGCAAGCACAAATGGCACAAGCAGCGACACATAGCTCATGGCAGTGAGCGTGAACTCACTCGACGAGCTGTTGGCAAGCGTGAGAGAGTGCTGCACGTCTTGCAGCGAGGGATAATAGGCAGTGTGGTTGTAGCCCACCACCCAGAACAGGCTCATCACCACGAGCACCGCACCGATGCCAGCCCACCAAATGCCTTTCTTGTAGGCACTCTTGAGCAGCGACTTGATGATGCCGTTGAGCACCATCAACACGCCAAAGAGCAAAGCTCCCAGCGCCCACCACATCTGCACGTAGTTGGTGAGATACTTGTTAGGCACCCAAATGGCATTTCCAGCATCGTCAACCTCCACACCGGGCGAGGTGAGAATCACCGCCACCACAGCCAGGAACAGCACCACAAAGATTGTGGAGTTGATAAACAGTCGCTTGTGCTGGTTGCGCTGCACCTCGTCGTCGTTGATGTTGTTGATGAAATAGAGCGACGCTAGTGTGCGAGCCAGATAGAACACCATAAAGCCGAAGAGCAGGTTCTTCCAGCAGGCTATCGCCTCAAGACCATGATGGGGTCCCCACTTCGAGATAGTGGCTGCCTGAACGTCGAGGATATTGGTCTTCTCAACGGTGAAGTCGGCGCCAAAGAACATTCCCGCTACCGCCACACCGAGCAGCACAGGACCGGCAAAGCCGTTTATTAATAATAAGGTGTCGTAGAACTTGGTACCATACACGTTGCCATGCTTGGTGCGGTATTCGTAGGCAACAGCCTGGACGACAAAGCTGAAAAGGATGAGTATCCACAGCCAGTAGGCACCACCAAAGCTGGTGCTGTAGAACAGCGGGAACGAGGCGAAGAACGCTCCGCCAAAGGTCACCAGAGTGGTAAACGTGAGCTCCCATTTGCGTCCAAGCGAGTTGATGAGCAATGGGCGTTTCTCTTTCTTGGTAGTGATGAGCATCGACTGACCGCCCTGCACAAAGAGCAGAAACACCAGCAGTGCGCCAAGCACCGACATTATCAGCCACCAGTAGTTTTGTAACATTTCGTGTGTCATAGTTGTGTCCTCCTCTTTTTATTTTGTTTCTACTACGTTTAGGTCGGTCTTCGATTTCTTGGTAATCTGCTTGCAGATGATGCTCACGTCGGCAATGAGCAGTACAGTGAACACCACAGCAAAAATCCAGAAGGTGGTCTGCACATATCCTGCCGAGAGGTCGCTGATGGCAACTTTGTTGGGCATCAGGTCTTGGATGGTCCAGGGCTGACGGCCCACCTCGGCGACAATCCATCCGCACATCGAGCACAGATAAGTGAGCGGAATGGTGAGGACTGCTAGCCAATAGGCGGGTTTCGCCAGTTTCTCCTTCCAGGGAATCCACTTGGGTTTGTAGAGCAGCAGCAACACTATAATAAAGAATATCACCAGATAGCCGCCTATGGTCACCATCAGGTGGAAGGTGTAGAACGTCAAGGGCACGTTGGGCACCGCCTCCTCAGGCTTGTCGAGATAGGCATATCCCAGATACTTGAAATTGTCTTCAATAACCTTACCCTGCTCCTGCATGGTGATGCTATCGCCTATTTTATGCGCCTCCTGATATACTGCGAGCGCGTCTTTAGCCAGCTTTCCTTGCTCTATGCGGTCGGCGTATGAGACGGTGTTGATGGCGTTGCCGTCGGCATCCATCGACTTGCCGTCAATTATATCCTCAATGCCTGGAACAAAGGCGTTGAAATCGTGAGTGGCAAGGAACGCTAGGCCGTGAGGAATAGAGATGTCGAAGAGATAGGGGTCGATGCTGTCGCCAATCTCCTTTGATGGGTTGAGAATGCCGAATGCCACTATCGGCTGACCCTGTTCGCCCTTATACAGACCCTCCATCGCAGCAAGTTTCATGGGCTGGTGCTTGGCGACCTGCACAGCCGAGGTGTCGCCGCTGATGCTGGTGAGGACGATGCCAATGAGTCCTACCCAGCCGCCCACCTTGAGGCTTCGCAAGGCATGGTCGCGGTTGCGCTTTTTCAACAGCAGCCATCCACACACTCCCACCACAAAGGCCCCACCTAGTGCCCAAGCGCTGGTCACGGTGTGGAACACCTTTGCCATTGCCATCGGCGAGAACGCCACTTCCCAGAAGTTGGTCATCTCGTTGCGCATGGTCTCGGGGTTGAAGGTGCATCCGGCAGGATATTGCATCCATGAGTTGGCGACAAGAATCCACAACGCCGAGATGCTGGCACCTAGGGCAGTGAGCCATGTGGAGGCAAGGTGGAACTTGGGCGACACCTTCTTCCAACCAAAGAACATCACGGCGATGAACGTCGATTCCATGAAGAAGGCGAGGATGCCCTCGATAGCCAACGGAGCGCCAAAAATGTCGCCCACAAACCAGCTGTAGTTCGACCAGTTGGTGCCAAACTCAAACTCGAGGATGATACCCGTTGCCACACCAATGGCGAAGTTCACGCCAAAGATGGTCATCCAAAACTTGGTGGTGGCGAGCCATTTCTCGTCGCGAGTGCGATAATAGATGGTCTCCATTACACCGATTATTACTCCCAGTCCTAAGGTCAACGGCACGAACAGCCAGTGATAGCAGGCTGTGAGAGCAAATTGCGCCCTCGACCAATCGACTACTGTCATTAATAAATCACCCATGATAGTTATCAGTTAATAGTTCAAAGTTCACAGTTTATAGATATTAGTTTATAGTTTGTTGCGATGGCATCGCAACCACTTAACACTTAACATTTAAAACTTAACACTTATTTCTTGGTTAGTTGCTCTCGCACATATTGCGCTTTGCCCTCATCGGTGTCGCTCTTTGAGGATAGGAAATTAGGGAAGAAAAGTATTTTTATTATCACAAAGAAAATAAAGAGCTTGATGCCGATGATGAGCCACAAGGTCTTACCTAGTGTCATCGAGCGGAAACCATCAACATAGAGGTCAACGGCACGTGTCCAAAAGCCTTTCTTTTCTTGCATATTTTCAGTCAATTAAGAATGTCGTTTGCAAATATACAAAAAGTTACCCAAAGGTCAGACACCTAAAGGTAACTTTTTTTGAAAATTATTAATCGTCATTACTACTGCAAATAATAAAGATCCATTATGTTGTTACTGATAACTGAAAATTTTTTACTAATTTTGCAGAGCATAAATGATACATTATTAATACAAACACAATCATTATGAAGAAATCATTACTTACTCTTTTAGCCACTATCGCCAGCTTCGCGGTAGCCAACGCCACAGTCTATGGCGATGTGAACGGCGACGGAAATGTTTCCGTTGTCGATGTAACAGCAGTTTATAATTATCTCCTCGAAGGCGACGAGACATTCCTCGCCACCAGCGACATCGACGGTGACGGCTACATCACTGTTGCCGACATAACAATCATCTACAACATCATCCTCGGCATTGAATCGCCCGAGGAGCCTCCCGCACCAGTGACTGAATATACCGTTAATGGTGTGACTTTCAAGATGGTGGAAGTTGAAGGCGGCACTTTCATGATGGGAACAGAGCTATATTATGGTAGTGCTCATCCTGCTCATGAGGTTACATTGAACACCTATAGCATTGGTCAAACCGAGGTTACTCAGGAATTGTGGGTGGCAGTGATGGGTTCAAACCCAAGCTATTTCAATGAATATGGAAATGCCGAAGTTCACTCTAATAGTCATAGTTCATGGGATGCTGGCATCAATCTCCAGCGACCTGTTGACTATGTGAATTATGGCGATTGCTTAGAATTTTGCGCAAAACTCAATGAGATGACAGGCAAGAACTTCCGCCTTCCTACTGAGGCTGAATGGGAGTTTGCTGCACGCGGCGGAAACCTGACTCATGGTTATGAGTATTCTGGCAGCGACAGCATAAATGATATTGCCTGGTACAAAGCAACCATTCCTTCACCCACACTTTGGACCGATGGCTGGGGTACACAGACCGTGGCAACCAAGGCACCTAACGAACTTGGAATCTATGACATGTGCGGCAACGTTGATGAATGGTGCTATGATTGGTTCGATACCTACGGTGTTGAACCACTAGCTCCACAGACCAACCCCACAGGGCCTGAGACAGGAAATAACCGCGTTATGCGCGGTGGTAATTGCATCACCAAAGCCGAAAGCATAGGAATTATGAAAGTGTATTATCGCCAATGGCAGAACCCTGACGCAAGAGGCAACGTACGCGGCTTCCGCCTCGCTTTGTAGGCAATCCATAGAACCCCGCAATATTCACTTTTTTTATGATTTGAATGTTAGGCTACTTTCCTATTTTTTTGTAATTTTGTATGTTTTTAGCGCAATGCCACAATTACCGTTCCAGCAGCAACCGCAAGATGCTGCTTAACAGGCATTTAGTTTACGATTAAAGAAAATTTATATTATATGACAAGCGAAGAAATTAGAGAACACGAAGAACAAGAAGAGAAAAAGTATTCGGCACACAACATTCAAGTGCTTGAGGGTCTCGAGGCGGTGCGTAAGCGTCCCGCCATGTACATTGGCGACACCAGCGTGAAGGGACTTCACCACCTAGTGAGCGAAGTTGTTGATAACTCCATTGACGAGGCTCTCGCGGGCTTCTGCGACACTATTCATGTGACCATTACCGAGGACAACTCCATTATTGTGAAAGACAACGGTCGAGGCATTCCCGTCGATGAGCATGAGAAGTTGCACAAGAGCGCGCTCGAGGTCGTGATGACTGTGCTCCATGCCGGCGGCAAGTTTGACAAGGGTTCCTATAAGGTGTCGGGCGGATTGCACGGTGTGGGCGTGAGCTGCGTGAACGCATTGAGCGACTACCTGCGTGCCGAGGTTCGCCGCGGCGGCAAGATTTACTGCCAAGAGTATGCCTACGGCAAGCCCACTAGCGAAGTGCATATTATAGGCGATTGTGGCGACGAGCACGGCACTACCGTGAAGTTCCACCCCGATGCTAAAATATTCACTCAGACCACCACTTATGAGTACCGCATCCTTGCTACTCGTCTGCGCGACCTGGCATTCCTCAACGCTGGCGTGAAGCTTATCCTCACCGACCTTCGTGAGAAGGATGAGGAGGGCAATCCTCATAGCGAGGAATTCTTCAGCAGCACTGGTCTTGACGAGTTTGTGCGCTACATCGACGCCACTAAAGAACCTCTCATCAACGATGTTATCCACATCAGCACCAGCAAGGGCGACATCCCCGTGGAGGTGGCGATGACCTACAACACTTCGTTCAACGAGAACATCTATTCGTTTGTCAACAACATCAATACCATTGAGGGCGGTACACATCTCACCGGTTTCCGCCGCGGCTTGGGTTCCACGCTCAAGAAATATGCCGAGGACAGTAAGATGCTCGAGAAGGTGAAGGTGGAAATCAAGCCCGAGGACTTCCGTCAGGGTCTCACCGCCGTGATTTCGGTTAAGGTGCTCGAGCCGCAGTTTGAGGGCCAGACAAAGACCAAGCTCGGCAATACCGAGGTGATTGGCGCTGTAGAGACCAGTCTGCGCGAGGCTCTTAACATATATCTTGAGGAGCATCCGTCGCAGGCTAAGGCGATAGTTGAGAAGATAATTCTCGCCGCCACAGCTCGCCATGCCGCCGAGACAGCGCGCGCCAAGGTGCAGCGCAAGTCGCCGTTGGCAGGTGGCGGACTGCCCGGCAAGCTCGCCGACTGCTCGTGCAAAGACCCAGCATTGTGCGAGTTGTTCCTCGTTGAGGGTGACTCGGCAGGTGGCTCGGCAAAGCAGGGTCGCGACCGCACCTATCAGGCAATCATGCCGTTGCGCGGTAAAATCCTCAACGTGGAGAAAGCTATGGACCACAAGGTGTTTGAGAGCGAGTCGGTGGTCAATATCTTCCGTGCTTTGGGTGTTACCATCGGCACCGAGGAAGACCCCAAAGAGGCGAACCTCTCGAAGCTGCGCTACCACCGCATCATCATCATGACCGATGCCGACGTGGATGGCGCCCACATCGCCACGCTGCTGATGACATTCTTCTACCGCCGCATGCGACCCATCATCGACAACGGCTACCTCTACATCGCCACTCCACCGCTGTATCGCGCCATCAAGGGCAATATCCAAGAGTATTGCTGGGACGATATGCAGGTGCGCCAGTTCATCGACAAATACGCTAATGGCGAGGAGAAGAACGTGCGCGTGCAGCGATTCAAAGGTCTGGGTGAGATGAACCCCGAGCAGCTGCGTGAGACGACTATGGATCCCGAGAGCCGACTGCTCAAACGCGTGAACATCAGCGACGCCGCCGAGGCCGACCGCATCTTCTCCATGCTCATGGGCGAGGAAGTGGCACCACGCCGCAAGTTCATCGAGGACAACGCCACCTACGCCACACTCGACACGTAATTAAGTGTTAAGTTAAAAGTGTTAAGTGTTAAGTAGGAACAATGCTTGTCTGAACGATACAACAAGCCAGCGCCCTGTATGAGTGCCGGCTTTTGTGATAGAATTTACTTATACTTATAATAGAAAACGTAATTGACATGAACTCTCTTTCGGAAATAGATCACGAAGCGCAAATGGAAAGCATGAAGGCATTTGATGAGCAAATGCCTTGCGTGGGAATCTTTTGGTATGACCTTGAAGACCACACTTTTTTTGGCGTGCGAAAGGAGGAACTAACACCCAAGAGAGTGGAGGAGGCAGCCGAGAAAGGCTTGCCCTTCATTAACTACCCACATCTGCACCGGCAAGTTTGGGCAAAGGAATACTTCCGCGCCCAGGCAAAGCATGAAGAGACGAAATTCAAAGGTGACTACACGCAGATTCCACGAGGAAGAGTGGCTTGGAATATCGATAAGTTTATCGTTCTCGTGGGTCATTGGGCCGAACCTATTCAAGAAGAATTGACTCAACTGCTGGAACAGGAGTTCTCATTACCCTATTTTGAGTTCATTTATGACGAACATTGGAATCTAGGTCATGGATGGTCGGGAGATATGCCATAATATAAGTGGGCACTATAAAGCCCACTTATATAGCCATCTAACGGCAAGTGCCCTTACTTTCCGTTTATTTTTATTCCATATTTCTTGGCAGCGGCATTCATGTCAAATTTCTGTAGCTTTGAATTGCCGTTTTCATCAAAGGTGGCAACTTGCCCCGGTTTCAGAGTTAGTATATCCCTCTTGCCTCTCGCTTTAATCGAACCCTTGAAGAGGAACACACGCGAGGTCTTGTGGTCATCCACAAGCATATAGATTGCGCCGTTGGGCTGAACACTGCAGTTCGTCATTTTGAAGAAAGGATTGGGAACGTTGTCTTGCTTCACATGACGCCCCACAATGCGGCCACTATGCAGCCCCCAATAGTCGAAGCCATTTTCGCGCTTCTGAAGCAAGACTTTTGTCTTTCCTAAAATCTTCATTACACCCAACTGATCGCAATGGTCAAGCACTAACTCCGACTCGTCATCACCTGTAATAATCCAATCTAGGTAGTATAGAACACTCAACCCGTCAACTATCTTTTTATTTGTCTTCTTAGTATCGCTGTTGCAGATGGTTACCGCAGGTCCTCCTTGCGGGATGTGGAAGAAATAGTTGCTGAACTGACCGTGGCAGTGCTGGCAACGGTCATCACCGGCAACATCATCCCAGTTGAAATTCTTGTTAGGGGTGGGGTTATTGGTGTTGTTGTCTTTTTTATTGACGATATTCCATGTAACATTTATTGGATCATATTCTTTGTATTTTTCAATATTTTTAGTACTGTGACTTACACCAATTGTTCCCAATAAATATTTATATTCTCCAAAATTTTCTGGTATAGTGTAAGAGAGCGTCGCTGATGTCGGTTCATGGACGACTTTTTTTTCACCTGTGTTTCTATTCTCAAATTCAATATATGTGAAATATTTACTGTCTTTATTGTCTTCGGGTTTGCTAAGCATAGTAGATGACAAAGTAACTGTAGTACCAGGTGTCACTTCAAGTGTATATTCACGATCCAAAGGACTATTTCTTCCCTTATTTGTCAACTTACCTCCGGAAATGGAGTATTTTATTTTTCCATAGGCCCACTTAATTTCGTCCGATAGAATTTCTCCCGATTGGTTGTTTCCTCCTTTCGTTGAACCTTTCTTCACCACCTCCCAGTCGATGAAGCAGTAGTAGCGCCCCATGCGGCCGGTGTAACTCATTTCCACCTCCACCTTCTTGGCATTGTCGGGCACTTTAAACGACGCCGTCGCTGCATCCTTTCCCTTCTTGTCAATAACTTGTTTTTGACCATTAGTAGTTTCCACCCACATTTCCAATTTCACATCCTGGGCGTTTCTCCTAAAGTCAATTAGTTTCTTGAAACTTGCCGATACGGTGCTTCCTGCCTCCACTTGACCTTCAACAGAAACTATCATATCGGTGGTGCCTTGACCTTTTAATTGCTTATCGGTCACCACACCGCCCGAGAAAGTATATTCCATCTTTGTGCCGAGGCGAGTCATAGTGCCCTTGTAACTGTTGGCATAAGCCGCCGATGTTGCCATTGCAAATAGCAGCGCAAGTGCTAAGTATTTAAATGTTGATTTCATAAAAGTTTTTTTTAGAGGTGCATATTTAAAGTGATTGTGTTTCGTTTATGGCTCCAGCACCAGGCGTAAGCCGAGGTTATCGACCTTGCGGTCAGGTTTGCCCGAGGATCCGCGGAAAAAGACTGAGGCGAACTTGGATTCATGGCACCAAGCACCACCGCGGTTCAGGTGGTCGGTACCCGAGGAGGGACCTTTGGGGTTGGTCTGTGCACTGGAGGAATAACTGCCGAACCAGTCTTGGCACCATTCCCACACGTTGCCGCTCATGTCGTAGATGCCTAATTCGTTGGCGGCTTTTGTGCCCACTTTGTGTGTGGTGTTGTTGCTGTTTCCATAATGCCAAGCCACGGCGTTGGCATTGTTGCTGCCAGAGTATTTGTAACCCTTGCTGGCTTTACCGCCCCGCGCCGCGAATTCCCATTCCGCCTCGGTGGGCAGGCGAAATTTCTTGCCTGTTAACTTGTTGATTTTGCTGATAAATTGCTGGCACTCGTCCCAACTGACGTTTTCCACTGGGAGTTTGGCACCCTTGAACTTGCTCGGGTTGTTGCCCATCACCGCTTGCCACAGCTCTTGTGTGACCTCGGTCTCTCCGATGTAATATGTCGAAAGTGTCACTTTATGGGTGGGTTGTTGGTTGCTGTTGTTGCTGCCTTGTTCTTTTGTCGCACCCATAGAAAATGTGCCGCCCTCAACTTTCACCATTGAGAATTCAACGCCTTTTATTTTGCATTTCTTGACAGTCTTTTTGTTGGTATTGGATGTTGAGGGTTTGCATATTTCCTTTAAGTTGTATTTTGGAGCGTTCTTGTTGGTGTAATGGTTTTTGAGTTCATCTTGTGGAACACCGAACGACTTGGCTAACGCCTCAACGTTAAATTTCTGGACTTTACTGGTTTCATTTTTCATTGTGACCACTTGTCCAGGTTTCAGTTGGATTTTCTTGCCAGTCTTCTTGTTCGTCACGCTTGTCTTGCCCACAAGCAGATACACACGCGACTCCTTGCCCGTCTCTTCAAATGCCGCAATAGTACCGTTAATTCCGGAGCAGCACTGCGACATCTCAATTTCAAGGCTCTTACCTTCTGCCATTTTCTTGAGGTTTGTAAGCATAGTGCCCTTCAACATTTCCCATTTTGAGACATTGCCATCTTCGGTGTGGATAATAATGGTGCTGTTTGGCTTGAGGACATAGGTGCTCATGTCTTCTAGGCCCAGAATGGCACACGACTCTTCTTCGGTCTTTATGCGGTCGTCCTCATAGATAACGGTATCAAAATCGACGAACTCATAGGCATCATCATCATCGCAGTCAGGGCGAATCATGACTTGACCATACCAATCATTAAATCGGATTTTGCTGTCGATAAGTACTCGGCCGGCGCATGGGTCTTTATACTTTGTTTTCTCACCACTAATATAATTCCTTATACTAAAAATGAATGCACTACCTTTAGCATAATAAACAATATTTATTTGTGCCTCATCAGCATCTTCTGGAATGTCGAGGGATTCGATAAGCTTTTTATTCTTGCTTTCAAAAATGTCATTAGACATCTGACGTCCAAACATTCCTGAATCATAATCCCAAAATGAAACATGAACTGAGATAAAATATTCTTTGTTCTTACTCCCAGAGAGGTTGTCAACTTCAATGTAAAGGCTATGATTAATGTCTTGCTTTAATTCGATGCCAGAGATTTCCATCTTCTTGATAGGGACATTATAATCTGGAAGATTTGCTTTCCCTTTGTATTCTTTTTTTATTGTCTCAAAAGTGCTTGCATCAGAACGGTAGAGTTGCCCTTTAACAACCATAGTTCCCGACAAAGTGTACTTAAATTGGTCAACGCCGTTGTCGAAAGTCTGATAATAATAAGCCATAGCAGGAAAAGACAAAGGCAACGGCAATATCAACACAAGAATAAATTTTACAAAGAATGATTTTAATAGTTTCATAGTAGTTGGTGGTTAGAGGTGTATAATAAAAGTAACATGTCGCAAAAATAAGCAATTTCTGTGACATTATAACTATTTTGCTGATAAAAACGCAAAAAACTATATTATTGAGTGTTTTTTGTATTCTATTTTTTATTTAACCAATAAAACAGGAAATAATCATAAATGCGGTATTGCCCATTACTGCTTGTTACAAGATCTTTATCCTGTAGAGCCATTAGGCTTCTCTGAACTGAACTTGTTGAAGAAAGTTTGAATTTTCTTATAAAATTTTTACTTGTTGGCTGAATGTTGCCATTAGAATGAGCTAGAGCCTTAAGTAGAGTTTTTTGTCCAATTGGCAATCTTGACATCAAGTCCTGGTATATGTCATCTTTTTCATTCACAACATTATTCAATGCCTCATCGACATCTTTTATCTTGCAAACAGAGTCGGGTTCGGTAGTAGCAAATAATTCATTGCAAATCTTTTGTATATACCATGTGGTTCCTTCAAATTTATTATAAATATATTGAATGGTATTATTCTCTAAAACAACTCTTTTTTTTGAAAAATGATGTGTGATAAATGAGGAGTAGGACTCTATGGGAATGGCTTTTAAAGAGATGATTGAAGCACTTTGGTAGAAGGGGCGAGCAGGAGAAATAAACATTTCGCCCATCATGTGACGTTTTGAACCAGAGAATACGAACCATGTATTGTTGCACCGTTGGATATAGGTGCGCAGCAATGCTTCTACATTCTTCTCGGGATAATTGGTGATGGCTTGAAATTCATCAATAGCCACAATACATGGTCTGTCGGCTTGGCTAAGATAAGTGAAGATTTCATCAAGAGATACTTGTGGCGATTGTATATCACCTATTTCGAGGTTCCAACTAGGTTGACCAAATGCATCAAAAGTAATTCCTGTTCGCATTGAACTTACAACATGCAAAAAACACTCCCACGCTTTTCGTTCTTTTGATTTAAGCACCGAAAGAATGGCTTTTCCCAATTCATAAGTGAGTTCAGCAAGCGATTTTGTGGCATAGATATCTACGACAAAAAGATAATAACTGTCCAGCAGCTGTCTTTGAGCAAAGGTGTGGAGTATGAGTCCTGTTTTTCCCATCCTTCTTGGCGACATTATGGCAACATGGTTACCATTAACCAAAAATGATGTTAAACGCTTGGTCTCTTCCTCTCGGTCACAGAAATAGCTAGGACCATTATAGCCATAGGTTAAAAAAGGATTTTTAATCATCTTATATCAATTTCACATTTTGCCAACAAAGATAATAAGATTCTCCAAATTACGCAAACTTGCGTTACGCAAACTTGCGTAATTATATAAATTTAGCAATTGGTTTGTTTTATCTATCCAAATGGAGACTAAAACATCTTCGCCACTCGGGCTACTGCCTGTGTGAAGGCGTTGACTTCCTCGAGGGTGTTGTAGAGGGCGAAGGAGGCGCGCACGGTGCCTGTCACGCCCAGGCGTTTCATCAATGGCTGGGCGCAGTGGTGGCCGGTGCGCACGGCGATGCCCAACTTGTCGAGCAGCACTCCCATGTCGTAGCTGTTGATGTCGCCAACCAGGAATGAGATAACGCTATGCTTGGTCTCGCTGGTGCCGAAGATGCGCATTCCCTCAATCTCCATGAGCTGGCTGGTGGCTGCGTCGAGCAGCAGTTGCTCGTGACTGGCGATATTTTCTATTCCGAGGGAGTTGATAAAGTCGATGGCGGCGCCAAAGGCGGCGATGCCCACAAAGTCGGGCGTACCCGCCTCAAATTTGAACGGAAGTTCGGCAAAGGTGGTCTTTTCGAAAGTCACGTTGCCAATCATCTCGCCACCGCCCTGATAGGGCACCATGCGGTCGAGGCGTTTCTCCTTGCCATAGAGCACACCGATGCCGGCGGGACCATACATCTTGTGGCTTGAGAAGCAGTAGAAGTCGGCATCGAGGTCCTGAACGTCGATTTTAGTGTGTGGGGCGGCTTGTGCTCCGTCGATGAGCACCGGCACACCATATTTGTGCGCAATCTGCACCATCTGTTTCACGGGATTTACGGTGCCCAGCACATTAGAAACGTGAGTCACTGCCACAAACCTGATGTTCTCGGTGAACAGGTCTTCGTAGGCGTTCATGTCGAGGTCGCCGTTGTTGTCGATTGGCACCACATGAATCTTGAGGCGCTTGTTGCGTTGCAGCAGCTGCCAGGGCACGATATTGCTGTGATGCTCCATGACGGTGAGCACTATCTCGTCGCCGGTGTAGAGGCTGTCGCCGTAGGACGACGCCACAAGGTTGATTGCCTCGGTGGTGCCTCGGGTGAAGATTATCTCGCTGGTTGATTGGGCATTGATAAACTGTCGCACCTTTTCGCGGGTAGCCTCCATGATGTCGGTGGCCTCTTGCGAGATGGTGTGTACGCCGCGATGCACGTTCGACTTGTGGTTATAGTACATGTCGTTGATGGTCTCCACCACGCAGCGCGGAGTCTGCGACGTGGCGGCGTTGTCGAGATATACCAGAGGTTTGCCCTCTATTTTACGCCCCAGGATGGGGAATTGGTCACGTATTTCGTAAATGTTCATATTTAATAGTGAATGGTGGAAAGTGGAAAGTGGAAGGTGGAAGGTGGAACGATGAATGCTTTTTTTGTGTCGTGATTCCGCTGTTGCTTAACTAAGAACTAAAAAACTAAGAGCTAATAACTAATAAAACTTATTTCTTCAATTCACAACTCTCGCAAATTAGTGCGTCGCCGCTCAGGCGCATCTCCACGAGGTGGCGCAGGCGGTCGCGCAGGGTGTCGAGGCGCACGCCGTCGATCACGTCGCTCATGAAGGCCTGCATCAGCAGTTTCTGTGCCACAGGCAGCGAGATGCCGCGGGTCTGCATGTAGAACAGCGCATCTTGGTCGAGTTGTCCCACGGTGGCGCCATGCGAGCACTTCACGTCGTCGGTGTAAATCTCAAGCTGGGGCTTGGTGTACATGCGTGCGGTGGGAGATGCCACGATGTTGCGATTGCCTTGATAAGCGTCAATCTTGGGGCAATCGGGCTTGACAAGAATCTTGCCAGCGAAAGCGCCAATGGAGTTGTCGTTGAGGACATACTTAAACATCTCGTTGCTCTGGCAGCGAGGAGCGTTATGGTTGATGAGCGTGTGGTTGTCCACATGCTGCTCGCCACTGGCTATCGCCATGCCCAGCAGATGGGTGTCACAGTGTTCGCCATCCACGTCAATGTGATAGTCGTTGCGGGTGTACCCGTTGGTGAGCGTGATGCCGTCGATGAGCACGTTGCTGCCCTCTTGCTGGCGCACCCACAGCTGCGACAGGCGGGTGGTGTGGTCGTCGCTCTCCTCCATGTGGTAGTAGTCGAGCTGAGCGTTGCGCCCAACAATCACCTCAACTGTCTCAAGGCTCAAATATTGCTTGTCGCCTTTGGTGTGGTCGCACACCAGTACTTTGGCGTGCGCGTCGTCTTCCAGCACTATAAGCACGCGGCGCACCGCCATGAGGCGGGCGTTGGCGTCAAACACGTTGATGAGCTGGATGGGGCGCGTGGTGTGCGAGCCTTTGGGCACATAAATCAGCACTCCGTCCTGGGCGAGCATCGTGTTGAGAGCCGTGCAAGTGTTGTCGAGGCGAGCAACGGTGCCGTAATGCTTGGCGAGCACCTCGGGGTGACGAGTCGCCTGGAACGACTCCACACTGGCGTTGTCGCCGCTCTTGCCGGCTGTGGCGCTGGGTTTGAAAGTGTCGTTGAACACATAGTAGAGGCAGGTGCTAAGGTTTGGCACCTCGCAACGGAACTTTGTGGTCGATTCTCGCGACAAGTCCACATGGTTGATGTTCACGCCATAGTCGGGGGATAGCACCGCGTTGAGGTCGGTAGCCTCGTAGTCGTCGCTGCCCTTGCGCGGCAGCACGGCACCATCAAGTGCTTGACGCGCCTGTTTGCGCAGTGCGTTCAATGGTGCAGATGCCAGTCGTTCAATAGAGGCTAAATGCTCGTCGTGCAGGTCGATATATTGCTTTAAAGCGTTCATTATTTAGTAAACAAGTTGACAAGTAAACAAGTTGACAAGGCAATGGTAGTTTGTCACTCGCACTTTCTTTCAATTTCCATTAATCTATAATCGCTAATCCCTAATCTCTAATCAGCGCAAAGCGCGACTAATCATCGCCATAGGCGCTCTTAATCCAGTCGTAGCCTTTCTCTTCAAGTTCTAGGGCAAGTTCGGGACCGCCGGTCATCACTATGCGGCCCTTGTAGAGCACATGCACCTGGTCGGGCTTGATGTAGTCGAGCAAGCGCTGGTAGTGGGTGATGACGATGGTGGCGTTGTCGGGGCTCTTGAGGCGGTTCACGCCGTTGGCGACGGTGCGCAGCGCGTCGATGTCGAGGCCGCTGTCGGTCTCGTCGAGGATTGACAGGCGTGGCTCAAGCATCGCCATTTGGAAAATCTCGTTGCGCTTCTTCTCGCCTCCACTGAAACCCTCGTTCACGGCGCGCGAGGCGAGTTTGTTGTCGAGATCGACGATGGCGCGTTTCTCACGCATGAGTTTGAGGAAATCGGTGGCGCTCATAGGCTCCAAACCCTGATATTTGCGTTTCTCGTTAATTGCGGTGCGCATAAAATTGCTCATAAGCACGCCGGGAATCTCCACCGGGTACTGGAAACTCAGGAAGATGCCCTCGTGGGCACGGTCTTCGGGGCTGAGCTCTAGCAGGTTCTTGCCGTAGAACTCCACCTCACCGCCAGTGACGGTGTAGGCAGGGTTGCCGGTAAGCACCGCGCTGAGCGTACTCTTGCCGCTGCCGTTAGGTCCCATGATGGCATGCACCTCGCCCGGCTTAACGGTGAGGTTCACCCCCTTTAATATCTCCTTGCCCTCAATCGAGGCATGTAAATCTTTGATGATTAGCATTGTATTTTTTAGTTATCAGTTGTCAGTTATCAGTTGTCCTAGAAGTTCTAGAGGTTCTAGATTATCTAGATTATAAATTCTGCATTGTGCATTCTGCATTCTGCATTAAAACAATTCTGCATTCTGCATTCAGCATTCTAACCAACGCTGCCTTCGAGGGAGACGCTGAGCAGGCGCTGGGCCTCGACGGCGAACTCCATTGGCAGCTTTTTCATCACGTCGCGGGCATAGCCGTTGACGATAAGCCCCACGGCATCCTCGGTGCTGATACCGCGCTGGTTGCAGTAGAATATCTGGTCTTCGTTGATTTTACTTGTCGTAGCCTCGTGCTCCACGATGCTGGAGTCGTTGCCCACCTCGATGACGGGGAAGGTATGGGCTCCGCTGGTGTCGCTCAGCAGCAGGCTGTCGCACTGGGTGTAGTTGCGGCAGTTGGTGGCAGCGGGCGCCACGCGCACCATGCCTCGGTAGCTGTTCTCGCTGTGCCCTGCGCTGATGCCCTTGCTCACGATTGTGGAGCGCGAGTTCTTGCCCAGGTGTATCATCTTGGTGCCGGTGTCTGCCATCTGGTAGTTGCGGGTCAATGCCACGCTGTAGAACTCACCCACGGTGTTGTTGCCCTTGAGGATGGTGCTGGGATATTTCCATGTGATGGCGCTGCCGGTCTCAACCTGTGTCCATGAGAGTTTGGAGTGGTCGCCACGGCAGATGCCGCGCTTGGTCACGAGGTTGTAGATGCCACCCTTGCCGTCCTTGTCGCCGGGGTACCAGTTCTGCACGGTGCTGTATTTCACCTCGGCGCGCTCCTCGACGATAATCTCTACGATGGCGGCGTGCAGCTGGTTCTCATCGCGCATGGGCGCCGTGCAGCCTTCGAGGTAGCTCACATAGCTGTCGTCGTCGGCAACGATGAGTGTGCGCTCAAACTGCCCCGTCTGCGCCGCATTGATGCGGAAGTAGCTCGACAGCTCCATGGGGCATCGCACGCCCTTGGGGATATAGACAAACGAGCCGTCGCTGAACACCGCTGAGTTGAGTGCCGCAAAGAAGTTGTCGGTGTAAGGCACCACGGTGCCCATGTACTTGCGCACCAGGTCGGGATAGTCTTTCACCGCCTCGCTGATGGAGCAGAATATCACTCCCAGCTCGGCGAGACGCTCACGGTAGCTGGTGTGAACGCTCACGCTATCGACCACGGCATCTACCGCCATACCGCTCAGCCTCTTCTGCTCCTCGAGGGGAATGCCGAGCTTGTCGAAGGTCTTCTTCAACTCGGGGTCTATCTCCTTCTTGTCGCTGGTCTTGGTCTGCGGAGCGGCATAGTAGCTGATGGCCTGGAAATCGATGTCGGGCATGTTCACCTTGCCCCATTTGGGTAGAGGGAGCGTCTGCCAGTGGCGGAACGCCTTGAGGCGGAACTCCAGCAGCCACTCGGGCTCGTTCTTGAGAGAGCTGATGCGTCGCACCACATCCTCATTGAGCCCCTTGGGAATGACATCGGTCTCAAAGTCGCTCACAAAGCCATAGCGGTACTCCTCATTAGCCGCTTGGTTGATAATCGACTCCTCGTCTTGTTTCTTTTTATTTTTCTTATTTTTGTTGTCTTCGCTCATATTAGTCTTTTGCCAAATTTTCGCGCGAGTTGATATCAGGCGAAATAATCTACAAAGGTACTACTTTTCTCGCCAATTGCGCTTATTATAAAGGCAAAAAATGGAGTTAAGAGCATTTTTTTCTTGATTTTTTTAAAAATCTATTGCCAGTTTAAAAAAAATCACTACCTTTGCAACCGCAAAAGCCCAAGTGGCGGAATTGGTAGACGCGCACGTTTCAGGTGCGTGTGCCGCAAGGCGTGAAGGTTCGAGTCCTTTCTTGGGCACTGCAAAGTCCGATAATCGGTTGATATCCAGCGGTTGTCGGACTTTTGTTTTATTACATGACACGATTTTTGTGCCTATTGGTCATTTTGCGTGGTAAAATTTCTGAAAACGCCCATTAGACCAGATTTAGTTATCTTTTGCGGTTAATGCTGAATCCAAATCCTTGAAATTAATGTGCCCAGTGAAAGGATCATCGATGCTTATAGCCCCAGTGTTGATGATTTGAGTAATTTTAGTCTCTTTTTCAAATAACGACTTGAAATAATTGAGATTCTTGTAGAAATCAGCATGAACAATTGGAGATAATTTAATCTCATAAGCTTTCAAGTCTTGCAAACCATCATCGATAATAACATCGACCTCGTGTTGACCTTTATCTCGATAGAAGAATAAATTATTATCCATTCCATGATTGAATTGATGTTTTACGAATTCACCGATTACCATGTTCTCAAAGATTTGGCCACGAAGTGGATGTGTTTCTAATTGTTGAGCTGTTTTTATTCCCAATAGATAACAAACCAATCCTACGTCATAAAAATAGAATTTTGGAGTTTTTACAAGGCGTTTCCCAATGTTGCGGTAAAATGGATTGATACGGAATGCTACATAAGTAGCTTCAAGCACATTCATCCAATCCTGAATAGTGGGTAAAGAAACCCCCAATTCATTTGCAATACTTTGGGCATTAAATTCACATCCAATACGTGAAGCAGATATGACAAGAAACTTGCGAAATTCATTTAACCGCCTTATGTTCATCACTTGAAAGATGTCTCGCTGGATATAGGTGTTATAATACTGGCGATATACATCGGTTGCAGGTTTGTTTTGTGCCCACACTACAGGATAAAATCCCCTAAACATCATTTCAAATTCATCAAATATTCTGTCTTTCTCGGTGAGTTCACCGATAGAGAAAGGTAACAATGTGATGATTGCTGTTCTACCTGCGAGTGATTGGGACACTTTTTGTGATAAAAGTAAATTGTTGCTTCCTGTGAGCACGATACTTGATTGAGGATTTTCATCAACTACCACCTGGACGGTACTCAAAATCTCGGGCATTCGTTGTACTTCATCAATGATTAGGCCTGTGTAATATCTTTCAATGAAAGCCTTCTTGTTTAGCTCAAGTTCACTGATTGTTGTCTCATCTTCAAGGTTGATATAATGATAATTTGGGAATACCATTTTGCATAATGTGGTCTTACCCGATTGACGTGGTCCAGTTACGGTAACAACATTGAAAATATGTTTCAATCTTAAAAGCTCACTTTCTATTATTCTTGAATACATACTATTAAATATTATCGGACAAATATAAGGTTGTACTTTAGATTTGGCAAAGATATGGATTTTTTTTTACTCAAGCAATTTTTTTTGGTGATTTTTGTGTTGTGTCGAGGAAAAGTGCAGTATGCCATGTTACTTATCCTTCATAAACACTATCTACAAATTTTGAGTGGATACTGCAAGGCGTGAAGGTTCGAGTCCTTTCTTGGGCACTGCATAATCTGATAATTGGCTGAAATTCAGTGGTTATCGGACTTCTGTTTGTGTTTTAGTGTAGAAAATGACACAATAGTTTTGGTGATATATAAGATTTTCTTAATTTTGTCTCATTATTCAATAACCTCAAAAATAAAGGATATGAAAACTTACTTGAAACAATTATTATTGGTGGTGATGATGTTGTTGGTTGTCGCCGCCACAGGTTGTAAAAAATCAGATGCTTCTGCTTCAGCGTCAAGTGAAGCCAGTAAAGAAAGCACATCCAAAGCAGCAGTTTCTGATGCTTTGTTGGATGAGTTAATTGAATCGACTGACATGGTGAATACTTTTGAGACAGCAGCAGTTTCAATTCTTGAGCAATTAGGCATCAATGACAAGGGTTATATAAATAAGATTAAAGAAGAGTTGCCTGGAGTAGCAAAAGATATTTATAAAAAGCACTTTACTGGTGATGAAATTAAACAGATAATTGAATTGAACAAAGATGAGGTTCAACAGAAATGGATAAAATTGACACCGACAATAATGGAGGAAGCTTTTTCTGTTGCTATGAATTATGTCAATGGTGAAGAAGCTGCCAATCCAGCAGTATCGGCTGACTTCCAAGCTGCGATGAATGACTATTTCGAAGCCCAGGAATTTGACAAGCAGATGGAACAGTTGGGTTCTGGAGAGGATATAAATTTTCTTCGTAATACTATGATGGGCATTTTCTCCAAGTATTTTAGTGTAGATGAGGTTAAACATCTCACAGAATTATCAAAACAGCCTATTTCTGTGAAGGCACGTAAAGAGACCCCAGCCATCCAACAAGAAATTTCGGCAGCAATGCGGAGTGTCATTATGAATCACATGAAAAAATTATAAGAGTTATTCATAATTGATCAGGGCGGGCATCGGTGTGATGCTCGCCCTGATTGTTGAGTGATATAGAGAGTGTTACTCTTTCACGAGGATTGTGCCAGTGTTGCCTTTGAGGGCTTCGCGGGCTTTTTCTAGCGAGGTTATGAGTGCAGTGCCGCCGGTGGTGTTCTCCACGAAGCTGATGCACGATTCCACCTTGGGCAGCATGCTGCCTGGTGCGAAGTGTCCCTCGGCGATGTACTGGCGTGCCTCGGCGATGGTCATTCGGTCGAGGTCTCGCTGGTCGGGCTTGTTGAAGTTGATGGAAACTTTCTCGACAGCGGTGAGGATTACCAGCATGTCGGCATTAAGGTCGAGTGCGAGTTTGGCGCTGGCACGGTCTTTGTCGATAACCGCTGCCACACCCTCATAGTCGCCAGGACCTTTCTCCATGACGGGAATGCCGCCACCGCCCACGGTGATTACCACGCTGTGCAGACCCACGAGCTGCTCCACGATGGGAAGCTCCACAATCTTCACGGGGATGGGCGAAGGCACCACACGACGGTAGCCGCGGCCTGCATCCTCAACAAAGGTGTAGCCGGTCTCGGCCACGATGCGGTCGGCGTCTTCCTTGCTGTAGAACATTCCCACTGGCTTGGTGGGGTTCTGGAATGCGCTGTCGGCAGGATCAACAACCACCTGAGTCACCACTGCTGCGCAGGGCTTGTCGATGCCGCGGCGTGCGAGCTCGCGCTCCACCGCCTGCTGCAAGTGATAACCGATGTAGCCTTGTGTCATGGCGCCGCACTCGGGGAAGGGCATCGCCGGAGTGCCGCCGCCGTTGTTGGCACTGTACTCAAAGGCGAGGTTCACCATTCCCACTTGTGGTCCGTTGCCGTGACCAATCACTACGTCATAACCTTCCTCAACGAGATCGACGATGGTCGAGGCAGTGCCCTTAACCAACTCAAGTTGCTCCTGAGGAGTCTTGCCCAGAGCGTTACCGCCCAGGGCTATAACTAAACGTTTGCTCATAGTTCTTTTTTTAAGCTAACAAGTTGACAAGCAGACAAGCTAACGAGGCAATAGCTTTAAGGAAACGAGCTAACAGTTACCATTGTCTTGTGAGCTCGTCAGCTTGTAAGCTCGTCAGCTTTTTATTTCAAAGTTGCGTACATCACCGCCTTGATGGTGTGCATGCGGTTCTCGGCCTCGTCAAAGACTTTGGACTGAGAGCTGCGGAACACCTTGTCGGTAACTTCCATCTCTTTCAAGCCAAATTTCTCGTGAATCTCACGACCGATAGAGGTCTCTAAGTCGTGGAATGAAGGCAGGCAGTGCAGGAAGATAGCCTCGGGGTTGGCGTTTGCCATCACCTCGTCATTTACCTGATAGGGGCTAAGCAGCTTGATGCGCTTCTCCCAGAGCTCGGCGGGCTCACCCATCGATACCCAGATGTCGGTGTAAATAACATCGGCGTTCTTGGTGCCTTCTTTCACGTCATCGGTGAGGGTGATGGTGCAGCCGTTCTCCTTGGCGATCTCGCGGCAGGTGGCAACGAGCTTCTCGTCGGGCATATTGTCCTTAGGACCGCAAGCCACGAAGTTGATACCCAATTTGGCCGAAACCACCATCAGCGAGTTAGCAACGTTGTTGCGAGCATCGCCCATGAAGACCATCTTCAAACCCTTGTAGCGACCAAAGTTCTCCTCTATAGTGAGCACGTCGGCAAGCATCTGAGTGGGGTGGAACTCGGTGGTGAGTCCGTTCCACACGGGCACGCCGGCATAGCGGCCCAGGTCCTCGACGATGTTCTGGTCAAAGCCACGGTACTCGATGCCGTCATACATGCGTCCAAGCACTTTGGCGGTGTCTTCGAGCGACTCTTTGTTGCCCATCTGCGACGAAGCGGGGTCGAGGTAGGTAACGCCCATTCCCAGGTCGTTGCCTGCCACCTCAAACGAGCAGCGTGTGCGGGTTGAGGTCTTCTCAAACAACAGCACGATGTTCTTGCCGGTTAAATACTTGTGAGGGGTGTTGGTGCGTTTCAGACGTTTGAAATCTTTTGCAAGCTCAAGTAAATACTGAATTTCCTCGGTGGTGAAGTCTAACAACTTCAAGAAATTTCTTCCTGATAAACTTCTTGGCATAGTTTTAAATTGTTTTATTGTTAATAAAATGTGTATTTTGAAATTTGCCGCAAAGGTAAGCATTTTACCTCAACTAAAGAATTATTTGAGAGAGATTTTTTTGTTTTATATTTTTTGATGACAATTAAGGACAAACGCATCGTGTTTTATATTAATGACAATTTTTGCATTGCTGTATTAGAACTACTTCTTTTAGAGATGCCGACTAGCGTCTAGTCTCACTTTGGATTTCGAGTTGCAAATCATTCGTTATGCCACAAAAGTGCCATTTATGGCATTTTTTTGATATAAAAACTTGTGTTTTTGATTGGAAATGACTAATTTTGCGTCATAAAAGTGCCGTATATGGCAATTTTATGACATAACAAAATTGTATTATGAGAATTAATCGTCCGTATTATCTTGATCGTTTGATAAAGAGCAAGCACAATGGTTTGATAAAAATTGTGACTGGAATTCGTCGTTGCGGCAAGTCTTACTTGTTGTTAGATATATTTCATGATCACCTCAAGGCCTCTGGTGTTGATGAGTCGCATATTATAGAGATGGCTTTAGATGACTTGCTATTTTTTGAGTTGCGCGATCCTTTCAAAATGTTGTCTTACATAAGGGGACGCATTGTTGATGATGGTCAATACTATGTTGTTATAGATGAAGTTCAGTTGATGGATAAGTTTGTTGATGTGCTTAACAGTCTGCTTCACATTCGCAATGTAGATGTATATGTTACAGGTAGTAATTCGCGTTTTTTATCATCCGACATTGTGACAGAGTTTCGAGGTCGTGGTGAACAGATTCATGTCTATCCACTATCATTCCAGGAGTATTGCTCAGCCTATAAAGGTGATAAGCGCGATGCGTGGAATGATTATTATACATATGGCGGATTACCTAAAATTTTGTCGCTTGCCGATGATGAAAGAAAGGGGGAGTATCTGCGAGACTTGTATAAGACTGTTTATTTACAAGATGTGTTTCAGAGGCACAGCATTAAAAACAAACAAGAGTTTGAGGAGATAATAAGTATTCTCGCATCGTCTATTGGGGGGGCAACTAATCCAACAAAGTTATCCAATACATTTAAAAGTGTGAAGCATGTGAGCATTTCAAGTAGGACAGTAAGCACTTATATCGATTATCTTTGTGATGCGTTCATGATAGAAAAATCTATCAGGTATGATATAAAAGGTAAGAAATATATAAATGCCAATGCAAAGCATTATTTTACCGACTTGGGTTTGCGTAACGCCATTTTGGATTTTCGTCAACAAGAAGAAAACCATATTATGGAAAATGTCATTTATAATGAATTGTGCATTAGGGGGTATCGTGTAGATGTGGGAAGCTTAGTTCAGAAAACAACTGACCGAGATGGCAAAACAGTTAGAAAAGTTCTGGAGGTTGATTTTGTTGCCAACAAAGGCAGTAAGCGGTATTACGTGCAATCGGCATATACAATGCCAACTTCAGAGAAAGAGACTCAGGAAAAACGTTCTCTAATTGCCTCAGGCGACTTCTTTAAGAAAATTATTGTTACAGCAGATGACATTAAGGCTAAGCGTGACAGCAATGGTATTTTGACTATCAATCTATTGGATTTTCTATTAGACTCCAATAGTTTGGATTATTGAAGAAAGCAATTTGTACAAAATTCTTGACATTGTGAAATAACTATATTGTTGCGTTTTAGTGAATAAAAATGTTGTTTTGCATTGTTTTTCGGGGTTGTGAAGTCGTGTGTAAGATTTGTGTTGGTTTATTTTGGAGTTTTGAGTAATAATTTGTAACTTTGCACGCACAACCATTACAGGAACTTATCTATCTATAAAATAATAAACAAAAACTAATCATGAACAATTCGATTATCAATTTTCCCCTTCCGGCAAATGAGCCAGTAAAGGCTTATATGCCTGGATCACCCGAGCGTGTAGCATTAGAGAAAGAACTTGAGCGCCAGAGCAAGCTGGTGGTTGAAATCCCCATTATCATTGGCGGTAAAGAGATTCGCACCGGCGATATGGGCGAAGTTACCTGCCCACACGACCACAAGCACGTGATTGCCCGTTACCACAAGGTAGGCAAGAAAGAGGTTGAGATGGCCATTGATGCTGCCATGAAGGCTTGGAAAGAGTGGAGTTGCACTCCCTGGACCACCCGTGCCGCTATCGTGATGAAGATGGCTGAGCTGCTTGCTACCAAGTATCGCCCCATCATGAATGCCGCCACTATGCTTGGCCAGAGCAAGAACTTCTTCCAGGCTGAGATTGACTCGGCTTG
>CALDIG010000057.1 GCA_937904375.1 uncultured Prevotellaceae bacterium | reverse complement strand
GTCGAGCAGCAACACGCAGTTAGGGGTCTTGCGGATGGCATCGGTGAGCAATCCGCCGTCCTCATAGCCCACATAGCCAGCAGGCGAACCGATGAGCTTGGCTACGGTGTGCTTCTCGGTGTATTCGCTCATGTCGAAGCGCACCAGCTCCACGCCCAGCTCACGCGCCAGCACGCGCGCCACCTCGGTCTTGCCCACACCAGTGGGCCCCACAAAGAGCAGCGATGCCAGCGGCTTGCCGTCGTCGATAAGCCCCGCCTTCGACAGCTGCACTGCCTCCACCACTTCCTGCACCGCCTGGTCCTGACCATAAATCACGCTCTTGATGCGCTTCTCCAGGGTCTTGAGCTGGGCGTTGTTGTCCTCCTTCATGGCGGTAGCGTTGATTTTCATCACCTTCATCAGCACGTCGTCGATAAGCGCCTTATCTACCGTTTGCCGTTTCTTGTCAGTGGGATGGATGTGGCGGGAGGCCCCCGCCTCGTCGATGAGGTCGATGGCCTTGTCGGGCAGGAAGCGCCCCATGATGTGCTTGGCACTCGCCCGCACCGCATATTCTATCGCCGCGGGAGCATAGGTCACATGGTGATACTTCTCGTAACCCTTCTTCAGACCGTTGAGTATCTCAATGGTCTCACCAACCGACGGCTCAAGGATGTCGATTTGCTGAAAGCGGCGCACTATGCCCTTGCTGCGTGAGAGTTGGCGATTGAACTCCTCGTAGGTCGTCGCCCCGATGAACCGCAGCTTGCCGCCCTCGAGATAGGGCTTGAGCATGTTGGAGGCATCCATGGCGCTGTCGCCAGTAGCTCCCGCACCTATTATGCTGTGTATCTCATCAATATAAACGATGGCGTTGTCGAGTCCCGACAAGTAGTCCATCGTCTGCTTGACACGCTTCTCAAAATCGCCGCGATATTGCGTGCCGGCAAGCATCGCCGCCATGTCAATCTGGTAAATCTTGAAACCCCTGAGGGTGTCGGGCACATTGCCGTCCTCGATGCGCTGCGCCAGGCCGTAGATGAGAGCCGTCTTGCCCACGCCAGGCTCGCCCACATGCAGCGGGTTGTTCTTGTCCTTGCGGCACAGCACATGGATGGTGCGCTCCAGCTCGGCCTCCCGACCTATGAGCGGGTTGTGGTCCTTGAGATGGTCGTTAATGCATGTGACGTAGTCGCTGATAGCCGACTCACGCGCCATTTCATCCATCAGATATTCGTCATCGTCGTGCCAAGTGCCTATGTCTAGGTCATCATCAAGAGGCAAATCATCGTCAGATGTCAAACGTACATGCCGCCTACCACCATACTCTTCTACCGCCAGCCCGCCGCCGTCGTGCATCTCACGACCCTTGACAGGAAATTTATTGGTAATCTCCTCTACCTTCCAAATAAGAGTGCCCAGAAAGTCGTCATGCTCGGTAGCGATAGCATTCAGGACATTAGCCACCAGCGAGTTGTCGAGATACATCGCAGCACGTATCACATGCGTAATCTCAAGCTCCAGGGCCGACGACGACTGCATAATCTCGACAGCACCCATTATCATCTGCTGGAACTGCTGAGAAGGCTCGAGGTTATAAGAGCGATCATCGGGCACCCTATCAAGATCGCGTAAGTAACCACGCAAGGGAGCCGTCAACACCGTAGTGTCAAGCCCCATCTCCTTGAGGGCTTCAAGAACCGGCTGAGTGACAAAAATTGAGCACACCAGATGCTCGGGAGTAAAAAACGGGTGGCGCATGGCAACGGCATTGTCAATCGACAAACGCATCGCCACCTGCAAATGAAAACTATTTACAATTTCTTTTGCCATATCATCTCATTATTCAAGTTTCGCAAGTTGTTAACTTTCTTTTCACAAAACATTCCCAAAAAAAAGTTAACTGTACCACAGTTTTACAAAAACTATGAACTATGAACTATATACTATAAAAGCTATTCCGGCTCATAGGTGATGCGAAGCGGGTATCCCTCCGCCTTCGCCATGGCAATGCCCCTGTTGGTCAGCGATGCCGCCATGTCGTAGCTATAGATGCCCACCACTGCCCTACCGTCCTCATGCACAGCAAGCATGATGGCAGTAGCCTCACTCTCGGGCTTATAGAACACCTCCACAAGCACTTTCACCACAAAATCCATAGTAGTGAAATCATCGTTGTGGAATATCACCTTGTAATGCTTGGGGTAGTTAGTAAACACCCTCCCACGCTCTTTTACAGAACCTTGCTGTTTTGCCATAATTAATTTAATGTAAGGACGAGACCTGTCTCATCCGGGAATGTAGGGACGAGACCTGTCTCGTCAGCCAGAGAATTGCAAAGTTAGTAATAAACGTGCAAATAATGTGCCAAAAAAGCATTTTTTATAAGAAAAATTCTTACCTTTGCACCGCAAAAGGGAGCTTTACTCTCACAGCACACCATTTTGCGGCGGCTCTGATAGTTCAACGGATAGAACGTGGGTTTCCTAAACCTAAAATCTGGGTTCGATTCCCAGTCGGAGTACTTAAGGTGGGTTCTATAATTTGCTAAAATATTTTAGGAATTTATAGAACCCATCTTTATTATGTGGCGAATTATGCGTAACTTTGCAGTCAAATTATAAAACAACTTTTAGCATTAACAAAACCAATCATGACACATTACATTAGCGCTGAGCACCTCTCGATAGAGCGTGTGGGCGAAATAATTGAGAAAGGCATTAAATTAGCTTTGAGCGACGACGCTCGTGAACGCATAGTGCGCTGCCGCAAGTACCTCGACGAGCAGATTGCCGCCAGCGACGTGCCAGTCTATGGCGTGACAACCGGCTTTGGCTCGCTGTGCAACGTGAAAGTGAGCAAAGACCAACTCTCGCAACTGCAAATCAACCTGATGATGTCGCACGCCTGCGGCGTGGGTGAGCGAGTGCCCAACGAGATAGTGCGCATCATGCTGCTCTTGAAAATCCAGTCGCTGAGCTACGGCTACTCTGGCAGCAAGCTCGACACCGTAGAGCGTCTTATCGACTTCTTCAACGAGGGCGTGATACCCGTTGTTTACCGCCAAGGCTCACTCGGAGCATCGGGCGACCTCGTGCCGCTGGCTCACATGAGTCTGCCGTTGGTAGGTCTTGGCGAGGTGGAATATGAGGGCAAGGTGATGCCCGCCGCCGAGCTGCTCAAGCTCAAAGGCTGGAAGCCCATCGAACTCGCCAGCAAGGAAGGCTTGGCGCTGCTCAACGGCACCCAGAACATGAGCTCGTTTGCCGTGTGGTCGCTGCTGCAAGCCGAGCGGCTAAGCGACTGGGCAGATAAAATTGCCGCCATGTCGCTCGACGCCTACGACGGTCGCATCGAGCCGTTCACCGAGGCAGTGCATCTGGTGCGTCCCCACAAGGGCCAACTAGAGACTGCCGCCCACATGAAGGAATTGCTCACTGGCAGCGAACTCATCGCCGGTCACAAAGAGCATGTGCAAGACCCCTACTCATTCCGCTGCGTGCCACAGGTTCACGGCACAGTAAAAGACACTATCCGCTATGTGAAATCGGTTATCGACACCGAAATCAACAGCGCGACCGATAACCCCACCGTCTGCCCCGACGAGAACCTGATTATCAGCGCGGGCAATTTCCACGGCGAGCCTATCGCTATGCCTATGGACTTCCTCGCCATCGCACTTAGCGAACTTGCCAACATCAGCGAACGCCGCATCTACCGCCTCGTTTCCGGCACACGCGGCCTGCCCAGCTTCCTCGTTGCCAACCCGGGTCTCAACAGCGGCTTCATGATTACCCAATACACCGCCGCCAGCGTGGTGAGCCTCAACAAGTCGCTCGCCGCACCGTCGAGCCTCGACAGCATCCCCTCATGCCAAGACCAGGAAGACCATGTGAGCATGGGTGCCAACGCCGCCATCAAATTATATAAGGTGGTGCTCAACACCGAGCGTGTGCTCGCCATCGAGCTGTTCAACGCCGCCCAGGCGCTGGAGTTCCGCTTCCCCAAGAAGTCATCGCCAGTCATCATGAAGATGCACGAGGACTTCCGCCGTGAGGTGCCGTTCATTGGCGACGACGTGATAATGTATCCCCTCATTGAGAAAGCTATACAATTCCTGCGTAAATGAAACTTTTAGTCAAGAATATCGCCACCCTCGCCGGTATCGACGGCGGGGGTGTGCTGAAAAAATGCGGCAGCGAGATGGCGCAGTTCGACGCCATCCATGACGCTTGGATGCTCGTGGAAGACGGCATCATCACCGAGTTTGACACCGTAGCTCACCGCCCAGCGCCAACCGACGTGGACCGTACAGTAGATGCTGGCGGCGGCACCGTGATGCCCAGCTGGTGCGACTCCCACACCCACATCGTGTATGCCGGCAGCCGAGAGCGCGAGTTTGTCGATAAAATCAACGGACTCTCCTACGCCGAGATCGCCCGTCGCGGCGGAGGCATCCTCAACAGTGCCGACCGCTTGCACGAGATGAGCGAGCAGCAGCTCTACGACCAGGCGATGGAGCGTGTGCGCGAGGTGATTGCCAAAGGCACCGGTGCCATCGAGATAAAGAGCGGCTACGGCCTCAACACCCAAGACGAGCTCAAGATGCTGCGAGTGATAGCCCGCATCCAAGAGAGCACTCGTCTGAGAGTGGTATCGACCTTCCTCGGCGCTCATGCTGTGGGCCGTGAGTATGCCGGCCGCCAGGGCGACTATGTGAATCATATCATCAACGACATGCTGCCCGCTGTCGCCGCCGAAGGTCTCGCCAACTTCGTGGATGTGTTCTGCGACGAGGGGTTCTTCACTCCCGAGGAGACTTCGCGCATTCTTGAGGCAGGCCTCAAATATGGCATGCGCGGCAAGATTCACGGTCAGGAACTCGCACCGTCGGGAGGCGTGGAGGTGGCATTGAAGCACAACGCCCTCTCGGTTGACCACCTGGAGAGCATGACCGACGACGACATCGCCATGATGCGCGGTCGCGACACCATGCCCACTGCCCTACCCGGCACCTCGTTCTTCCTGAACATGCCCTTCGCCCCTGCCCGCAAGATGATCACCGCCGGGCTGCCAGTGGCCATCGCCAGCGACTACAACCCGGGCTCCACGCCCAGCGGCGACATGAAGTTTGTGGTCTCGCTAGCATGCATCAAGATGCGCCTGCAACCCGCCGAGGCGTTCAACGCCGCCACCATCAACGGCGCAGCAGCGATGGCGCTGAGCAACGACTACGGCTCGATAGCTCCCGGCAAGGTGGCAAACTTCTTCATCACCCGCCCCATCCCGAGCATCGACTTCATCCCTTATGCCTACACCACACCCATCATCGACCGCACCTTCCTCGCTGGCGAGGAGCAGTTTCTATAATGCATAATGCTTATTTTCAAGAAGCACCGCAAGCAAAAGTATTGAGCCTCATACTGACCGTTGCGAGCACCCCCATTGACACTTTTAGCAGCTTGATTTCGCTTGCTAACATAGCATCAATGGGGGCGCATTACTTGACCGCCAAACAAAACTCGTCGTTTGATTAGCTATCAGTTTGGGCTATTCTTGGATCAGTCGCAAATTAGTAGGGACATTAAGACAAGTCTCCGACTTGTCTCACCCCACCCTTTTGCAACAGAGCCATATTCTTGTCGCTACGGCGATTTCATTCTATTATGGTGTTTTCGTTGGTGAAATGCAACTCGGTGCCATCGTCAAGAATGAATGTGATGTCGCCGTTCTTTATCTCACGACCCATATATACCACTTCACGACCTGGATAATTCTTGCCCAGATACATCTGAATCTTGCCATTTACCATTTTCATGGGCACATGGCTGCCGCGGCAGTCCACAATCATCCAGTGGCCGTCTTTGTCAAAGTCGATAGTGGCATCGTTGTCGAGATAGACGCGAGTGCGGTTCTTCATGTCTTTTGACTTGTTTTTCTCGGCCTTTACCACGGTATTCTCCGGGAAATAGGCTTTCACCGTCCTCTGAGCCAGGTCAGGAACCTTATTAAACGGTATCTCAACAATCTTGTCATCGGCAACGGCAACGCCCGCCACCATTAATACTGCTATCAAAGCTAAAAAAATCTTCTTCATAATATTCATTTTTTACTTAAAGTTTTATCATTCAGGGGCTGCCTCATCTTCAACTTTGGGAGCCTGACCGTCAACAATGGGTTCGCCTTTGGCAACAGGAGCGTTAGCGGCATTATAGCGCGCATTAAGTCCCTCGGCGACCTCATCGGTGACATCCCACTTGGGATTGATAAACATTGACGCCTCCTTGCGCAGGATGGCGTCATAGTCATTGCGCACGGCATAATCGGCGAGAAAGACATCAATCTCGTTGGCAAGCTTCATCTGCTCGGTATTGAGCTGCACCTCCATGCTCTTTTGCATGGCCTCCATGTCTTTCTGAGCCTTGTCCTGCATTAGCTCGAGCTTTTTCTGGTCGGCCTCAAAAGCCTTCTGCGTCTTATAAAGGTTCTTTTGATACTTGTTCTGCACCTGGTTGTAGAATGTCTCTATCTCCTTGCGCTTCTTTTGCTCGGCCTGCTGAAACTCATTCTTGAGTTTGTTTTGAAGCTCCACATACTGCTGTGCCACTACATATTGTTGGTACAGCCTATTCTCATCTATATACCTCACAGTAAAAGGTTTAGTGGCAACATCCTGTGCTGCCAGGCTCATTGCCATCATCGCAAAGGCCATCAAAAAAAATTTTTTCATTTCAAATTATATTTCGTTGATTAATAATGCTATTGATGATTACTCATGCAAAAACGTGCAAATTTCCATAAAATAATCGAGATTTGCAAGAATATGCGGAAATTATACTGCATCGACACCCATCGCAGCAATAAATTTTGCATTGTGAATTGTGCATTGTGAATTATGCATTAATCAGACTGCTCTCCAAAGGAAAAGTTTATCGCTGGGGCGGATTTTTGTGTCGGTTTTGATGGAGAACCGCTCGCCTTTCACGGTCTTTTCCACGGGTTTGAGGTCAACACGTATCTCCTCCACTGTCATGGGCAAAGCACCAGTAGTAGGGCCGGTGATTATTATCTCGTCTCCAACGTGCAGCTCTCCCGCCTCCATCAGGAACTCGGCTACGCCAATCTTGGAGAAATAGCGCACTCCCTTTGCGGCATAGACCTTGACGTGGGTTGCGCTGGAACCGTACTTCGAGGTCCACTCCCCTAGCCTCTGACCCAGGTAGTAACCATCCCAGAAACCACGGTTAAAGACGCGAGCCAGCCGCTCGTTCCACTGCTCGATGCGCTCCTCGCAGTAGGTGCCATCAACGATAGCGTTTAGTGCTTCGTTGTAGCAGCTCGCCACGGTGCGCACATATTCTGGACCTCTTGCCCTGCCCTCAATCTTGAAGACACGCACCCCAGCATCCACCATTTTATTGAGGAAGTGGATGGTCTTGAGGTCTTTGGGCGACATGATGTATTTGTTGTCGATTGTAAGTTCGTCGCCCGTGTCGCGGTCAGTGACGACGTAGCTGCGCCGGCAAATCTGGCGGCATGCGCCACGGTTGGCGCTGGAGTTCGCCTCATGCAGACTCATGTAGCACTTGCCGCTCACCGCCATGCACAAGGCTCCGTGGCAGAACATCTCTAGGCGCACTGGCTCTCCATGTGGCCCGCGCACGTCGCTAGCGGTGATGGTCTCGTGGATTTTAGCCACCTGATTGAGGTTGAGTTCGCGGGCGAGGACCATCACATCGGCATACTGCGCATAGTAGCGCACCGCCTCGCTGTTGCTCACGTTCACCTGCGTGGAGATGTGTACCTCCACCCCTATGCTGCGGGCATAGAGGATGGTTGCCATGTCGCTTGCGATAATGGCACTGATACGCGCCTCGCTGGCGGCGTCGACGATGCGGTGCATGTAGTCGATGTCCTCGTCATAGATAATGGTATTGACGGTTAGGTAGGTCTTTATGCCACGCTCGGCGCACCATTGGGCAATAGTGTGCAGGTCGTCAATCGAGAAATTCACGCTCGACTTGGAGCGCATATTCAAGTTCTCGATGCCAAAATATATAGCGTTAGCGCCGCCCTGCTGCGCCGCCACCAGCGACTCCCACGACCCCACAGGAGCCATTAACTCAAAATCCTTTCTGGATTTTGAGTGGGGGAAAGTGGAAAGTGGAAGGTGGAAAGTTTTTTGAGAATCTGGATTCTCAAAATTGAGGTTTTCTTTTAATTGAATTTCATTCATTTTTATGTGTTGTCATCTACTGAATTGCTCATTTTACTAAGATAGGAACGGCGTAAGCCACCTAACATTTTAGCAATCCTGGTTGCCTGAGCCTTAATACTAATTAAATCTTCATCTTGAATATAACCTGCCTTATTAGATATTCTCAACTGACAAAGCACCTCATAAAGTGAGCCATGGGCTATATTTATTAGAGAACCTTCCTGTTCCTTCGGCAATATTTGAAGGGATAGAAATTGCTGCACGGCGAATTTGGCTTGCCAAGGCAAATCTTTCCTCATTTGGGAAATTACGGAGCAATACATAAATCTTGTCTACAAGATCCATAGACAATTGCCACACCTCAAGTTTCTCATACAAGAAATAAGATGAGTCCATTCTTAATACAATTTATATATCTATCTTAGCAGACATCGTTGTGCGTTGCTTGCATAACTCTTTGACGAGAAAAGTGGCATCACCTGAAACCGTTCCACTTTCCACGTTCCACCTTCCACGAGTAAAAACGCCATGGCGTTTTTACTCCGCCTCTTTCACCAGGAATATCTCGGTGGGGAAGTGGTCGCTGTAGCCATTGAGGAAGACGCCGCTGCTGTAGGTGCGCAGGGGGTAGCCCTTGCGGTCGCCTTCTTGGGTCTTGAGGAAGTCGCGGTTCAGGGCTTCACAGCGCAGGTAGGTGAGTTGCGGCTTGTCTTTGCTGTCGCGGTACTTGGTGAAGAAGCCGTTGCACACAATCTGGTCAAAGAGGTTCCACTGTCCCTTATATGCCAGCGTGCCTACACCCTTTGCCAGCACGTTCCAGAATGGGTTGAAGAGATCGCTAGGTCCCACCACGTCCTCGATGTTACGCTTGGCGTTAAGAGCCTCGGCGCACGCCTTGTCCATGGGGTCGTCGTTAAGGTCACCCATGAAGATGATGCCGATGTTGTCACCATGCACGTTCACCAGCGAGTCGATAGTGCGGCGGCACATATAGGCGGCAGCCTCACGCTTGGGGCTGGACTGCTCCTGACCGCCCAGTCGCGAGGGCCAGTGGTTCACCATCACGGCAACGGTGTCGCCAGCGAGCAGACCCACGACGCAAATCTGGTCGCGGGTGCGGAAGTTGTCGTTCCAGTCATACTGCGGGTCGTTGCGACGCTCGGGGACGGCAGCAGCACGGGCACGGTCGAAATCTTCCTCGCTAAGTCGCTGGTTGGTGACATTGAGCACACGGAAGAAGCGCGGGTTATACAACACTCCCACGTCAACGCCACGGCGGTCAGGGCTGTCGTGGTAAGGTGCCACTTGCAGATGCCAGTCGCGCACTTGCGGGTCGCGGCAGATGTCTTTGAGCACCGTCTCGTTCTCAATCTCGCTCACGCCGATGATGGCGGGTCCGTAGGGCGTGGCATCGGTCTTCATCTGCGAGATGGCGAAGGCCATGTTGTGGATTTTTGACCAATACTTGCGGCCGTCCCACTGGCGCGCGCCGTTGGGCGAGAACTCCAGGTCGTAAGTGCCATTGGAGTTGATGGTGTCGAAGAGGTTCTCGAGGTTGTAGAACATGACTCCATACATCTTGTAACGTTTCCCTTGCTGCACATCTTGTGCGTTTATCGCTGGTAATAAAACCATTGCCGCCAATGCGGCGAATAATAACTTCTTCATAAATCTATGTGTTTTATGTTTATTTTTCGGGCAATTAATTAATGATTTTCCAAAAATACTACTTTTTCTTGAATTGTCACGCATTTTGTAGGAAAAAAGTTGAAAAAAATGTAGGGACAAGGCGTATCTTGTCCCTACATCGTCAATCGTCACAGGCTGACAAGGCGCGCCTTGTCCCTACATCACTAATTGGAACTGCTGTTGTCCCAATAGGTCGCCGTGGCTTCGACGGTGGCTTCTATGTCGTCGGGCAGGTTGCAGAAGAAGTCGATGCCCGTTCGCTGCTCAAGTTCGTCGATAGAGATGCGGTTGCTGATTACTGTAGCGGCGCTGGGGTTGTCACCGTTCAGGTGCTCGGTCCACAGGGCGAAGGCCTTGTAGCTGTTAGTAGATTTTGTGTAGTACAAGAACGCCATGTAGAAGTACTTGGGCACCACTAGCGTGTGACCTGCATCGTCGGTGGTAGTGGTGATGATGCCGGTGCTCGAGGTGTTGCCCAGAGTAACATTCTCGATAGTGGCAGCCTTTACCACATAGAGGGTGTCGGTGGTGTTGGTGGGTTGCCACTTGTTCCTGACATATCCCTCGAGTGTGGCCCACACACCTCCATTATGATTTTGATACTGTGGCTGCATGTTGGTCATGAAGAAGGTCTGCTTATTCTGTTCTTTCGAAGCCAGGCGGTCGGCACTTGGGCACAGGTGGCCGCGTGAGTAGGTGCTGCTGTTGGTGTAGGAGTCAGAGGGCGACACTGTCACCACGGGGTCGGCCTTGAAGTCATCACTTCTACTCACATTGCTTGCATTATTCTTCGAGCACATGGTGTAGCAGGTCCATCGGTTGGCAATCTTGTTGTTGTCCCATTCGAGCGAATAAGTAATGCCGTATGCACTAGTAGATTTCACTACACGCTGGTTGCCGCTGGCGGTGTTGATATGCGGATACTCAAGTCGCCAAGCGTAGTCGTCGGTGCTCTGGTTAGTGAAGGTCGGGTCGGCTTTAGACTGCGGCACGCTAACACCCGTAATGTTCCAATTGGCGTTCACATTATTGTTAGAGACAGAGCCTATAGTGTAAGTGGCAGTTGATACCACACTCGACACACCGTCCTTAACGGCTATCGCCTTGATGGTCATGTTGCTGCTCACTGTTATCGCTCCACTGTAAACTGTGGAATTAGTTGTTGGAGTGCTGCCATTAGTGGTGTAATAGATTGTCGCTCCGCTTGTTGTGGTGCTGATGGTCACCGTCTGCGCCGAGGTGTAACTGCCACCTGCCGGAGAGAATGTGGGAGCTGCAACAACGCTTGCCGCACTGCCGTCATCCTCAACGTAGAGTTGAATGGACTGCTGGGTAGTTTTGTAGCAAGAGAAACGCTCTTGGCCAGATGTCTTATTGTACTGGATTGTATAACTATTATCATTCACGTTGGTGATAACAGCATTGTTTCCATCAAGTGCTATAGACCAAGTAGTATTAGTTCCAGTTGTAAGAGTATTGCTTGAACTCGTATGACCCAATAATGCATCATCTATAGTAAATGTCCAAGCTCCTACAGTGCCACCAAGAGTCAGAACTTTAACGCCTGTTCCTTCGGTCAATTGAACAACTCCATCGGTGTATGCGAAATTATCTGTTCCTGTTATTGACAATCCACAACTTGTACCTGAGGAACTTATTGCTCCCATAACTGCTGGGCCACTCTCATAGACGAGGATATATCTCTTACCTGCCACAAGTTGGCTGGTGCTGGTGACACGGGTGAAGATGTCGCTGGTGACTACCGGCGTGGTGTCGTAGCTGACGTTTGTGATTTGCGAATACAGGTAATCGACGCTTGCCGAGGCTCCAGTGAGGTAAATCTTCATACCTATGGCACCTGTGTCGCCGAAGCGTCCTCCCACAAAGCGCACGCTATCCATATTGGAGGCGTTGTAGGTCACGGTGTTTCCGTTCTTCAAGGTGATTGTCATCGATACTGGTGTATTGTCGATAGCCGCCATGGCAGTTGCCATTGTCATCAAGCCCAAGAGGGCAACAAGTAAAGTCTTTTTCATTGTCATGTCCTCCCAATGCTTAACGTTTAACAATCTTTTTACCATTCACGATATACACACCCGGCGGCAGTTCACTGAGCGGTCGCGTGAGCCGCACTCCAAGCAAATTGTAAATGACTGCCTCTTTTTGAGTGTTATTATCAGTCCTGATGTCAACAACACCTGTAATCACCTCACTGCCAGGCAGAGCGAGTTTCACGCCGGCGCCATTAGGCACGGTGATATATCCCTCGGTGCCATCCACCGAGGTGTCATTGACAAGCGATGTCCAGCTCAATGTGCTGCTGTCGAGAATTACCACTGTTGACTCATTCTTGGGCAAGGTCGTGGGCGAATAGGTACCTACAAGTGAGTAGTCGCCAGCATAGACAGGTTGCTCGGTTGCCATAAGATTGATACCCGGCGCATTTTGCTGAGCGGCAAGTGTTTTGGTCACAGAGCCGGCAGTTCCAGCTTTCAACGTCACCCCATTAAGCGTCATTCCATGCTGCAAAGTGTAAGGTTTCACAAGATAGGGCGTGCCTGGCTGAAGGATGCCGTAATAGTCCTCAAACTGCATCACGCCGCTATAGATGGGATAAGTGTGACCGTTCATCTCGTAGCTGCCCACCTCTCCAAGGGTTATGCCAGAATACTGAAGCACATCGCCCTCAAAGTCCTCAAGCTCGAAAGGCACGGTAAGCACGCTCCAGTCTTGCGGGATAAGGTTGCGTTTCAGTCTTACTTGAGCATTGGTAATGTCGATGTCAGGAGCAACAAAACCTTCTTGAGCATCAACCACGTATGTAATGGGCCAGTTATCGTTCTGATAGATGGGACGCAGTTCCTTGGTAGTGTTGTAGGGAGCTGCAATACCGGTAATATCTACTATAGCGTCCTTATAGGGAAGCTGATAATTATCGGGATTGTACTTGTTATATATTGAAAAAGTGTTGTTGCCAACGCTTGCCGTGGCGGTGTTGCCGCTTGCCGAAGTCACTTTCAAGTCGTTGATTGTCACCCAATCGGCATAGTGGTCATCATAGTTATCGGCATCAATCTCCACTGGCTCAGCATCAGCCTCGGTAACTGGGTCGGCGATAACGAGATAGCAGCTGTTGGTAGCCGATGAGGCGGTGAACTCAGGCAAGTTGTTATAATTAGTATAAGTACCAATAATCCAACCCGCGATGTGCTGGTTGTAAGCTAGTGGCGGATTGGTGGTCACATTATAAATGCAGATTGCGCCTGTATTGTCGCGCACAAATGCATCTTTGCCGTTGACAAAGAGCGTGCGGGCGTTGTTGTTGTCGGGCAGGTACAGGCGAACCGTGGTGCCGCTTGTCAAGTTCTTGAAGTTGGAGATTCCGGTCACAGTCTCACCCAGCGTGTAGGTCTTGCTCACAACCGAGCTGGTTTGAGTACCCACGTATGAGATAGCCTTAACCGTTGTGGTACCGCTAATCGTGATGGTGGTGGCGGCGGTAATCTCTGTTCCATTGGTTAGCGACGGAGGGTTGCCATTGGTGGTATATCTCACCGTGTTGCCGCTGGCGGGAGTTATCGTCACCTCAGCACTCGCCGCATCATTCATCACCGGCCAGAAGGTGAACTCATCGGTCAATGTAGGAACCTCAACCGTGGCGGTGGAGCCAGATTCAGAATAAGTAACTGAAATAGCAGTTACTCTCACCTGTCCATTAGTAGCTGTACCACTATTTCCTACAGAAAACTCAACACTGGAACCACTTACCAATACTGTAGCAGGCGAACTTATTTGGGTATTATTATAAACTAATATACCTGTATAATAAACATTGTAAGTTACAGTGATTGAATTAAGTGTATAGCCACTAGCAGCAGTCACAGTTAATGTAGGACTTTCTGTTTGATAGAGTCGCCAATCATTACCACTAGTATAATACTTTCCGGAATTACTTCCACCAGTACAGCTTACTGTGATATTGTTGTCTAATGTGAACGAAGTGTACTTTGTGCTATTTGTCCAACCATTTGCTGTGGCAATATTGGCAATGGTGTTTGAAACCGTAGTACTTGCCCACCCGACGCTTGTGGCGAGGGTGGCGATTAAAAATAGTGTAATTAGTTTTTTCATTATGTTTTGTTTTTGTTTTCCAAAATTTCTTGCAAAGTTAATGAAATGTATTGAAATAGAGGTCATATTAAAATATTTTTCAACAAAAAGGCAATAATAATAATGCGAATAGAGCGATTGATTGAAGTTTGTGATGCCAAATTTGGCTGTTTAAACAAAAATGCGTAACTTGCACAACTTTTTAAGAAACACCAACTAGACATTAACAACAAAAACTTTATAACTATGGCAAAACGATTTTATTTACTCTCAATGATGGTTTGTCTGGCCCTGGGCGCCATGGCAACGACCGAGACAAAGAGCGTGACCTTCGAATTTAATTCGGCGGCGGCAATTCAGGCGTGGGGACTGACTGTGCCCACCACAGGCAACCCCACCGCCCTAACGACTTTAGTAAAAGACGACATACGTCTTGTGCCGGGCAGCAGCGCCCCCACATTGACCTACTATCAAGGCGGTTACACCTTCTACAGCAAATCGGGACAATCGTTCAAATTTGCCGGCGACAACGGTGCCCTTATCACCCGCATTGACTTCAACGGCATGTATGCCTCACAGCGTTTCACGGCAAGCCCCGCCGGCTTTGACTCCAACAACACCTACTGGAGCGGCTCGGCAAGCCAAGTGACCCTCACAGGTACTGGCGGCAACACTCTGTACTCGATGACGGTGACCTACGAGATTGAGGTACAAGATCAAGACTTCGACCCATGCGACGTGAACCGTGACGGTGCTGTGACAAGCTCCGACATCACAGCTCTGTATAATTACTTGCTCGATGGTGACGAGACTTATCTAAGCTCTAGTGACGTGGATGGCGATGGCAACATCACCAGTGCCGACATCACAATTGTTTACAACTATCTGCTCAATGGCGAGGAACCTTCCACAGTGCCTGTGCCCACGTTTAGTCACCCTTCGGGCACCGTGTTCACCACTCCTACCGTAGTCACCATTACTGGTCCTGCCGGCAGCCGCGTCTATTTCACCACCAACGGCACTACACCCAGCACCACAAACTATGAAGACAATGCCTACGGCTCGGTAGAAGTGACCGTGGGCTTCAGCATGACAGTCAAGGCCATCGCCGTTGTCAATGGAGAGTCTAGTAACGTGGCAACCGCCATCTATACCCTTGAGGAAGTGATTGATAACAACCTCAACGCCAACTGGAAAGAGACCTCATACAATATTCCGCAGTCAGGAGCCACACCTTCCAACTCGAGTGCCACCTACAACCAGGCTTGGCGCATCGAATACCCGCACATCAACACCAGCTCAACCAGCCGAGTGGTGGTGAAAGCCACACCCGAGTATGGCATCTCGCTCTCGCTTGAGGTTGACGGCAGCAAGCGCGCCAACCGCTGGGTGTGCTTCACCATGCACAATGGAGTGCCCGACAACAACGTGGGCCGCAGCCAATCAACCTTCGACAACGACGAGGATTTGCCAAGCTCCTATCAAGTGGCGACTAATGAATACACCCGTGGCAAGTACACCAGCAACGCCACCAATCTCGACGGCACTAATATGCTTCTCTTCGCGCGCGGACATTTGTGTGCCAGCGAAGACCGCCAGTCGAGCGAAGACCAGAACCGCCACACCTTCATCACCAGCAACATACACCCACAGTATCAGGCTCATAATGCCGGACTGTGGCAGACGATGGAGTCAAAAGTGCAAAACTGGGGCTACAGCAACAGCTTCCGCGACACGCTCTATGTGTGCAAGGGCGCCACTATCACCGATGTGACATTGAACGGCACAACGGCATCGGGCACCATCCCCAACTCTGAGGTGCAGAGCCTATATGGCGTGACGCTTACCGGCACGCTCACCATACCACGCTACTGGTACATGGCAGTGCTGTGCCTCAAGAACGGCACCTACCATGCCATGGCCTACTGGACCGAGCAAATCAACAGCTCGTGCAGCAGCACCACATTGAGCAGCTGCATGATCAGCATCGACGAGCTGGAGCAGCGGACGGGCATCGACTTCTTCTGCAACCTTCCCGACGATATAGAGGACGAAGTAGAGGCAACACTAGAGACAAACTTCTGGAAATAGTGACTTTATTGTGCGATATCGCACACAACAAACATCACAAACAACTTAAAAGAGGAGGGTGTGTCAAAAAGACACACCCTCCTTCTATTAAGCACTGAGTCCACTTTTAAAAGTAGCCGCCATGGTGTAATCAAACAAAAAAACAAAAAAGCTATTAAGCGAGCAAAGAAGTGAGCTTGCTCAAGTTATTTCGAGCGTGATGAGCATTTTATCCAAAAATGCGATTAAGCGAGCAAAGAAGTGAGCTTGCTCAAGTTATTTCGAGCGTGATGAGCATT
>CALDIG010000056.1 GCA_937904375.1 uncultured Prevotellaceae bacterium | reverse complement strand
AGCCTTGCTTTCAGTCGCAGGATTCTCTCGCTGGACTGGTGGATGCGCTCGTAGGGCACTTTGCCTGTTTTTACTAAGTTGACGATAATATCCACGAGTTTGAAAGGTCGGTCGGCTTCGAAGCCTGTGTCGATGTTGTTTCCCACCAGAAGGATGTCGGCTCCGGCATTGATGGCGAGGGCAAGGGCGTCGCTGATGGAGTATTGCCCCAAGATGCCTTCCATGTACATGTCGTCGGTGACTATCACGCCGTCGTAGTGCAGGTTGTCGCGCAGCAGGCCGGTGAGGATTCTGTGCGACAGTGTGGCGGGATAGTCGGGGTCGATGCGGCGGTTGTAGATGTGGGCGGTCATCACCACATCTACCTTGTTCTTGGCGATGAGCTGCTCAAAAGGCACGAGTTCATTAGAAGTCCAAGTGTCGGTGACATCCACCAAACCCTCGTGCGAGTCGCCCAGCGCGCTGCCGTGGCCCGGGAAGTGCTTCACGGCACACAGCACGCCATATTTGTAATGCGCATCGAGAAACCAACCAGCATGGCGGGTGATGACATCCACGTCGGTCGAGAAGCAGCGCTTGAAGTGTCCCAGATGTGGACCGTCCTCACGGTGGATGTCGAGCACTGGGGCGAGGTTGAGGTTCACGCCACATTCTTTCATCTCCTCGGCGATGCGCATGGCATAATAGAGCGTGGTGTCGCGGTTGTCGGTGGTACCTAGATACAGGGCGTTGACGGTGGGCTTGAAGCCGTACTGTGGCTTCAGTCGGCACACCATGCCTCCTTCCTGGTCGGCGGCGATGATTAGTGGCTCGTCGGCATAGCTCTGCAACTGATAGGTGAGCTTCATGAGGCGCTCCTTGGTGGTGATGTTGCGGGTGCCTATCTTGCGCGGACCGTCGCTGGTGAGGTCAACGTCAAAGAGCACGATGCTCCCCACATGGAGGTCGCGCACATAGCGTGCCGCGTCGCTATTGTCGTCGATGCGGTCGCCACGGAACCCTACCATTAGCATGCGTGCCGCCTCGCGGCGCAGAGTGGAGTCGCTGGGTAGTGACTGCTGAGCCACTAACGGAAAAAATGCCAGCACAGCGAGCACCGGCATTATGAGTAGTCTTTTATTCATAGTCTTTGTAAACAAGATACAAGTGAACGAGGCAATTGAGTTTTTGAAAATGCGCAAACGAGTCATTAGCCATAGTTCGACTGGCATAATCGCATTTTCTGATTATTATGTTGTAAGAGTTAATATATCAGTTGAAGAAAAAGAAGAAGTACACTGCAGCCCAGTCACTTCTCACGCCATTGGCATAACCAATGGTGCGGTAGTTGCTGTCCTGAACTGTGCCGTCGCTCTTGACGTGGCCCACAGTGCGGTAGTTGCTGTCCTGCACGGTGCCGTCGCTCTTGACGTGGCCCACAGTGCGATAGTTGCTGTCTTGAATGGTGCCGTCGCTCTTGATGTGCCCCACAGTGCGGTAGTTGCTGTCTTGCACGGTGCCATCGCTCTTGATGTGCCCCACAGTGCGATAGTTGCTGTCTTGAATGGTGCCGTCACTCTTGACGTGGCCTGTAGTGCGGTAGTTGCTGTCCTGCATGCTCTGGGCGCTGGCATTAAAAGCCATGCATCCTGTGGCAAGCACCACAAGGGCAATAATGTATCTCAACTGTCTCATAATAGTATATATTTGTTTAATTTAAGTCTCGCAACTGTAGGTTTATCGTTATTCGTTTATGGGAGACAGTGATGAGATTAAAGGCAACGCATTCTAATTCTGCATTAATCAATCTCTCATCTCCACTCCACTGAAAAAGATAAACTCTAACCTTCAAGTTTATATCAGTATAAACTTGAATTATTTAAAGAAGTCAAAGAAATAGTAGGCGGCGACTCGTTGGATGGAGATGCCGTTGGCAAATCCAAGCACCTCGCCGTCGGGTGTGGTCACTTTGCCGCTCTTAACCTCAATGTAGCCCAGCAGCTTGCTCTCGCCGTCGTTTACCGAGCCGTCGGCGTTGATGTAGCCAATGCGCTCACCAGCCTTATTGTAGATTTGCATCTTGGCGTCGATGCGTCCCACAATTTTGCTTTTGGCGTTAGCAATGGTGCCGTCGTTGTTGAAGTAGCCAATGGGGTCGTAGTTGCTGTTGCGCACAGTACCGTTGGCGGCGATTTTCCCCACTATGTTGTAGTTGGCGTCACGCAGTTGCTGAGCCACAGCGCTACCGGTGCCCATGGCGAGGAGCATAACGGCTACCATAATGATATTTCTAGTAAAAGTCTTCATCGCTGTCAAAAAAATAAGTGTTAGACATTTTCACTGCAAAATTAAGCACTTTTTTTGAAAATGATGCTTTTTATCCACAAAAAATGCTTTGTCACTTAGACTTAACCTTATTGGCAAGGTTTAAAACCCGAAGCTCTCTTGAAAAGTTATTAACTTAACAATTAAAATTGAGGAAAAATGATTATCTAAGCAACTTATTGTCGCCCTTGAAAACAAAATGTGCAAAGAATAATAACAACTGTGAAAGACGCTTGGGTTATTTCAAAAAAGGAATAAATAAAGAAATTCTTGATAATTTAGTAGTTTTTTTACAAAAACTAGCAAAATATTTTGCTAGTTTAGTAAAATTGCGTATATTTGCACAATAACTACAATATAGATTATCATGATAAGAGAATTTTGGGCAGAGAATTACCTGTCTATTCGCAAACGGCAAACTGTGAATTTTGAAACCAAGTCTAAAGATGACGAATGGGCATCGGTAAATGTTGGTGGAAATAAGCGCATCAATAAGCTTGCGGTTATTTATGGAGCAAACGCATCGGGTAAGTCCAATCTTCTATTGGCAATACAAAACGTTTTTGAATTGTTATTTCACTCTAGGGCAAAACGCACACAACCAGTTATAACCCGTCGTTCTTTTGCTCTAACCCAAGATGAACCGTCTAGTCTTTTTGTTTCCTTCTATGCCAATCGCATTCGGTATGATTACACAGTATCTTTCAACCGTGAGCACATTCTTCATGAGCAAATGGATTGGTATCCGAAAGGGGCAAAAGCATTATTCTATGAGCGCAGTTTTGTTGACTCAGAATCAAAGGCAAGTATTAAGTTTGGTACAAGTTTGAATCTTTCGGCAAAATCAAGAGAAACTTTTGTTCAAAACACGCTGAATAATCACACGGTTCTTTCGGTTTTTGGAAAAGTCTCTTTTGATAAAGATGCTAAAGGAATAGCTGAACTTTATAATTGGATTAAAGATTATATGCATGAAGTTAATTTCAAGCAATATTCTCTGGCTCAAGTTTTAAAGTCGGCTGAAAATAATGTCGATACTAGGCGTTTTTTCCTCCAGTTGCTCAAGAAGGCCGATTTTAATATAGTTGATTTCTATACCGAAACCGTAACGGAATCTAAAATACCTGGCATTTTTGCTCAAGAGATTACACCCGATAACAACAATTCAATTTTCGAAATCCAGATTGAAACTGTGAAGGCCTATTTCGTATGTGCAGCAGGTGACAAGACTTTTATTCTGAGTTTAGATGAGCAATCCCAAGGTACAAAGAAGTTTTTATCAAATTTGTCGTGCCTCTATAGTGCCATTACAAGCAATCATGTGTTCCTTATTGATGAGATTGATTCGGAACTGCATGATGACTTGTTACTATACTTTTTAAATGCATTTGTTTTGAACTCCAAAGAATCTCAGTTGATTTTTACAACTCAGGAAACATCTTTGCTGGATGAGGACCTGCTCAACACACATCGCGATTTTGTGTTCATTGCAGAGAAGGATCGAGAAGGAGCCTATTCAAAATATACAAGAGTTGATGAGTTTGGATTGCATAAAAATCTCTCATTATATAATGCTTATAAGACTGGACGTCTTGGTGCAGTTCCGCACTTAGGTTCACCCATTATGTTTTTGGACGATGACAAGGATTAAAGACTCCATAGCGGTAATCGGCGAGGGAATAACGGAATACTACTATTTCAATTCCTTGAAAGATGAGTTCACACAACTCAACTTGCGCCCCATGTATCCTAAACATTCTACCAGTCTTGTTGATCTTGAAAAAGAGATAGAGAAAGCTATTGACAAGGGATATAATATGATATTTTGTGTCATCGACATGGACAACAAGAAAGAGGGTGCCGAACGGCAAAACTATCTCAACTTCAAGAAGCGACATGAAGGCACAAAAATAATCAAGAATAAAGAGTTTAAATACACCATTCGCTTTATAGAAACAGAACGTTGCACTGAGTTGTTTTTCTTGTTCTATTTTGCTTATACATCTCGTTTGTTTCATGACCAACCTGCAGTGCTTCGAGCATTGAATAAACACTGCTACTACGAGAAGACGGAAAAATTCTTCAAAGCTCATAGCCTTCACCAATATTTTCAGAGGCATGACGGCAGTTTTATGACTGCATTACGGAATGCAGCAAAGTCTATGAAAGAGAAGGAACAGACTGGCAGAGATCATACTTATTCTCAAATGGCCGAATTGTTTGAAACATTAGGAATTATCGAAAATGAAAAAGCAACATCAGCAAAAGATGGAGTTACATCAAGAAAGAAATAAAACGATTATACAAAACAGCAAATGAACGAATTAACTGAAATTTATGTAGCCGTAAAAGATCCAAATTATATTGAGGCACAGATCGATACTCTTTGCCGGAAATATCATTCTCAATCTGAGGCAAATTCAAGACAACGACGAGCATTGTTCAAAAGCTATTGCCATGAAACGGCAAGAGTCTTTGACGACTGTTTTGAAACCACATTGTTGGGTATGACACGATGTAAAACGAAAGTAAAAGCATATGAGACAACGGACAATATCGATATTGACATGGCGACATTTCATATCGTGAATATGCTATTGAATTTGAAGGGTATTGTTAAATCCATGATACCCATCAAGGACCTACCCTCTTGCAAGAAATTAACAGAAATGTCAGCCGAAGATATCGTTGCGAATAAGCAAGGTTCTGTAATGCTAGCACGAGCTGTTGACTTAGGTATTGAAGAAATGAGAAAACGTGGAGAATTACAATAACTTGTAAAACGTCCAATTTACGTCCAAGAAATTGTATATAATGTTCAACTTAATAATCAACACAATCGCATATTTGGAATTAAGTCACTTATTTACAGTGTATTAAAAAACGTCCAATTTGCGTCCAATTTAATATTAATATATGGATAAACTGAAAATGCATACTATAGACGGGGTTGAGGGCAATGTGGAAAGCATTGCCGCACTCTTTCCCAACTGCGTCACTGAGCGCAAGGGTGAGAACGGCGAGGTGGAACGCGCTATCGACTTCGACCTGTTGCGGCAGGAGCTGAGCCGCGACATCATAGACACCGGTGAGGAACGCTATCAGTTCACTTGGCCAGGCAAACGTGAGGCTATTCGCCTCGCCAATGCGCCCACTAACTGTACGCTGCGCCCAGTGCGTGAAGACAGCGTTGACTTTGACAATACGCAAAATATCTATATCGAGGGCGACAACCTCGAAGTCTTAAAGCTTTTGCGTGAGACCTATCTCGGCAAGGTCAAGATGATTTACATCGACCCTCCCTATAACACCGGCAACGACTTTGTTTATGAGGACGACTTTTCCCAGAGTTATGAAGACTTCAAGGGCAAGAGCGGTATGTTCGACGAGGATGGCAATATGCTCCTAAACAACTACGAGCGTAACAATGAAAGTAACGGTCGCTTCCATACCGACTGGCTCAACCTCATGTACCCTCGCCTTAAAGTCGCTCGTGACCTACTTGCAGAGGACGGTGTAATATTCATCTCGATTGACGACAACGAGGTAGAGAATTTAGTGAAAATGGGGTGTGAAGTCTTCGGTGAATCTAATTTCATCGGTCCTATTGTCATAAAGAGTAATCCTCGTGGTTCAATGTCGACGGCTGAAATTGCTAACGTACATGAATATGTTGTAGTATTTGCAAAAAACAGAATGGCTTGCACGATAATAGGCGACAAGTTATCTGAAGAAATGGAATCAGAGTATCAATATACAGATGAAATTGGAAAATACCGCTTACTCGGTTTGAGAATGCGTGGTGGATTTTGGAGAAGAACAGACCGCCCAAAATTGTTTTTCCCAATTTTTGTCAACCCCACCAATAAGAAAATCTCTCTCGATGAAGAACCGGGATTTACACAAAAAGTATATCCAATTCAACCATCAACCGGCATAGAAGGAACGTGGAGGTGGAGTTATGAAAAGATACTGAATGACAAGAATTTTTTGGTTGCAAAATCCGTCACAAGAAATGGTGAAGTTATATGGGATATTTACCAAAAAGATTATCTTGAAAGAGACGGCGGCAGAAGGACAAAAACCAAATCAATCTGGGACGGCTCTGAAGTAAACTACCAAAATGGCACAGAAGAAATTAAAAATCTACTGGGCAACAGTTCATATTTTGATTATTCAAAACCTTTTGCCCTCATTTCTCATTTGATAGATTTATTGCCAAAAGGTCAAGATGACATTGTTCTTGATTTCTTCAGCGGCAGTGCAACTACGGCTCACGCCGTGATGCAGCTGAATGCCGAAGACGGCGGCAATCGCAAGTTTATTATGGTGCAGTTACCCGAAGTAACCGAAGAAAAAAGCGAAGCACGCAAGGCTGGCTATGCCAATATCTGCGAGATTGGCAAGGAACGCATCCGCCGGGCAGGAAAGAAAATCAAGGCAGAAAGTCCACTCACAACCCAAGACCTTGACATCGGTTTCCGTGTGCTGCGCCTCGACAGCAGCAACATGGAAGATGTGTTCTACTTGCCCAAAGACACCGACCAAGCTAATTTGTTCAACACTGTTGACAACGTGAAAACTGACCGCAGCAGTGAAGACTTGCTTGTGCAGGTCATGCTTGAACTAGGCATACCGCTATCAAGCAAAATAGAGAACGAATCCATCCACGGCAAAAATGTCTTCTCTGTTGAGCAAGATTACCTCATTGCTTGCTTCGATCAGGGCATCAACGAAGAAACAATCACGGCAATCGCCAAGCGCAAGCCACAATACTTCGTTATGCGCGACAACGGCATGGCAACCGACAATGTGGCCGACAACTTCGACCAAATCTTCAAAGCATATTCACCAGATACAACCTGCAAAATACTGTAATGAGCAATCATTTGACTTTTTCCACAGACAAAATAGATGTTTGTATAAACAACTATGAGGTATACACCTTTAATTACAAAGGGTGGAATATCTCTGATAATTATATTCACAACGAAAAAGATCCAACTAGGTCGCATTATGAAATAATATTAACTTCACATAATATTGTTGATGAGGAAGATTTATATCATTCAAGAAATATTGGACAGGGGATTATTGAATTAATTACGCATTTAATTCCTATCTGTGGATTGCCATCATTAAAAGCTCCTAAGTATAAAGATTTCTCTGACGATATTTCAATTTTTGATTTTAAGTCCTCACCTCAAGGATGGAGAAGTAATTATTACGACATCTTACAGCAGATTAAAACAGATGGTGGAACGAAGTTATTTGTTAATATTGATTTTCTTGGTATTTGTAGATGTTCAATAACTGAAAAATCTCCGTTAAAAGAGATTTGTTATTTGATAGAAAAGTTTGCCAGTGTTAATGAAGAAGTGAAGTATTTGATTTTTTTACTCAACTCTATATTGAATTCTTCAGATATCAATATGTTTATGCTTATTGGAAAGGCCTTAGAAATAATAGATGCGATGTATCCATATAAAAGAAATCATGGAAAGAAAGATAAACGTATTGAAGTTTATTTTCCTGAATTATCTGATATATTCCATTCAATTTCTATTAAAGATTTAATCAAACTTTCTAATAATCGTAAGGAGATTAGACATTACATAAAAAATAAAGATATGATTATGTCACATGAATCCTTAAGCAAGGAAGGAAGAATAAGTTTTTTTAATTGTTCTACCTCTTTGATATTGAATGTAATAAGAGATAAGTATGGGTTACCACATATAAATTGTTATAAGTAATGAAATTCAAATTCAAGATACAGCAATATCAGACTGATGCAGTAGATAGTACTGTTGAAGTTTTTGCAGGTCAACCCAGTCACGACAATACGGTTTATCTTCATGACTTGGGAAAGCGCCAAGCCACAATTATATATGACGGCGAAGACACTGGCTATCGCAACAGCGAGGTGGAGTTGTCTCGCTCACAAATGTTGAGTAACTTGAGGTCTCTTCAAGTGCTTGGCGACATCAAGCAGAGCGACAGTCTCATTGTTGATGATGGTTTGGGGTACGTGGGGCTAGACATAGAAATGGAAACTGGTACTGGCAAGACATACGTCTATATCAAGACGATGTTTGAACTCAATAAGCGTTATGGCTGGAGCAAGTTTATCGTCGTGGTGCCAAGCATTGCCATTCGTGAAGGCGTTGCAAAAAGTTTTGCCATGCTCGAAGACCATTTTATGGAGCAATATGGAAAAAAAGCCCGCTATTTCATTTATAACAGTGGTAACTTGCAACTGCTTGATTCTTATTCACAAGATGCTGGGTTAAATGTAATGATAATCAACACGCAAGCCTTTGCCTCATCGCTCAAAGAAGGCGGACGAAGCAAAGAAAGTAAAATCATTTATTCAAAGCGTGATGAGTTTGCCAGCCGTCGCCCCATTGATGTTATAGCAGCCAACCGACCTATCATCATCATGGACGAGCCACAAAAGATGGAGGGCGTTGCCACGCAAGCCGCGCTGCGTCGCTTCAACCCACTATTTGTACTTTATTATAGTGCCACTCATAAGACCAAGCACAACACAGTGTATGCTCTTGACGCACTTGACGCCTACAAGCAGCGGCTTGTGAAACGTATAAAGGTAAAAGGCTTCGAAGTGAAGAACCTTAAAGGCACGGGACATTACCTTTATCTCGATAAATTCCTCTTGTCAAAGAACAAACCGCCCATTGCCGTAATTGAGATAGAAGTAAAACGTGCTACTGGTGAAATACGCCGTGAACTTCGCCGCTTCAATAAGGGCGATGACGTGCAGGTTGAATCTGGGCTTAACCAGTACGACGGTTTTGTGGTCAGCGAGATTGATCCGATTCGCGGCACGGTCACATTCCTTAATGGCGAAACTATTGAACGTGGGCAAGTTGTGGGAGACAGCAACCGCCAAGCCTTGCAGCGTGTTCAGATACGTGAGACGATAGCTTCTCACTTCGAGAAAGAACGCACATTGTTTGCACGTGGCATCAAGTGCTTGTCGTTGTTCTTTATTGACGAGGTTGCACACTACAAGAGTTACGATGAAGATGGCAACGTGGTCAAGGGCGAGTTCTGGAAAGTCTTTGAGGAAGAATATAACCTATTCCTTAATGAAAACTTGTCACTGTTTGACGACGATTATCAAAAATACTTGCGCCGTTTCAAGGCAAGCGAGGTACACAATGGCTATTTTTCGATTGACAAGAAAAAGAAATCAAAGACTTTTGGTCAAGAAGTAAATAGTGATAATGGTGATTCAGAAGCCAACAAACCAGCCTATGATTTGATTCTTAAAGATAAGGAACGTTTGCTTAGTTTCGAAGAACCAACTCGCTTCATTTTCTCACACTCCGCCCTGCGAGAGGGCTGGGACAATCCTAATGTATTCCAGATTTGTACCTTGCGCCATGCTGCCAGTGAGACGGCACGCCGTCAGGAAGTGGGTCGTGGTTTGCGCTTATGCGTAAATCAGCAGGGCATTCGTATGGATGCAGAGACATTGGGTGATGATGTTCACGATGTAAACTGCCTGACAGTGATTGCCAATGAAAGTTATAGTGATTTCGTTGCTGGTCTGCAAGATGAGACTCGCAAGGCTTTGCGTGAACGTCCCAAGCACGTCAATCTTGATCTATTCAAGGGTAAAACCATTGTCGTTGACGGTGAGAAGTTTGAGCTTGATGAGGTGCGCAGTGCAATGGCGGTAACGTATTTCACCATGCATGGATACATCGATGCAGACGGTCTTCCTACTGATAAATACCGCGATGCTGTCAAGAATAACAACCTCGCTTCAATGGAGATGTTTATCAATATCGCTCCTATCTCCAACGAGTTACACAAGATGGTGCAGAGTATATATGACGAGAGCATTATTCTCGACAGTTATATTGAGAATGGAATGGAAACTCCAGCCATCAACAAGGTTAATGACAATTTCAGTCGCAAGGAATTTAAGGAACTTTGGGAGCAAATCAACCATCAGTATGTCTATACCGTTCATTACAACAGTGATGAACTGATAGAAAAAGCCGTTGCTGCTATTGATGCCAACTTACATGTGACTGAGTTGAAATATATACTCGTTGAGGGTGGGCAAACTGCTGTTGACGAGTTTGGCAATGCGACATCAAAAACAAAGAGACTCACTGATATTTCAACATCGACAGTTCCTTACGACCTTTTAGGTGAAGTCGCTCGTGGAACTACGTTAACCCGGAAGACTGTAGCTCGCATTTTACAAGGCATATCACCTGCTAAATTTGCGATGTTCCAAAATAACCCTGAGGAGTTCATTCGCAATGTTACAAAGCTCATCAAAGAGCAGAAAGCGACTATGATTGTTGAGCATATTGGCTACAATATGATTGACCGCATATACGACAGCGACATTTTCATGCAAGAGAAGCCCACGCAACCATTAAGCAAAGCGTATGCCGCTCGCAAACATATTCTCGACTATGTGTTCACCGATGGCAATACCGAACGTGACTTTGCCGAAGCACTTGACCAAGCAAATGAAGTTGCTGTTTATGCAAAATTGCCACGTTCGTTCAAAATTCCCACTCCAGTAGGTAGCTATGCTCCTGACTGGGCAATTGCATTCAACAAAGGCAGCGTGCGACACATCTTCTTCATTGCCGAGACTAAAGGCTCAATGGACGATATGGAACTTCGTGGCATAGAGAAAGCCAAAATAGACTGCGCCAAGAAACTCTTCAACGAGATTTCTACAGCAAACGTCAAGTATTGGCGCGTCACCACTTACCAAGACTTAATGGAGATAATGCCTACACTATAAAAAATTTTGTCAGATAAAGAAACATGCTTATTTGCACAATGAATGACGATTTTTTATCTAGGACGCGGATGTTGCTGGGCGATGTTTTCTTTCACATTCAAATATGGGTTTGCTTGAATTATCAGAATCTAGTCAAACTGTTTTGGTGGAAAAAGCCACAACATAATATATAGAGACATATTACAGTGGATGCAAATAAAAAGAATTCAATATATCAACAAGCATTCAAATAGTTCAGAATGCAACATGTGAACTTACCATTTGTTAATAGAAAAAACAGGAACTAAATATGACAAAAGAGAGCAAAGATTTATTATTGAGGTTGCTCCTGCAACATAAGGAACTGGGTATATCGGAGCAAATAGACTACGACAAGTTCTATCTATACTCCATAATTACTCACTCCACAGCCATTGAGGGTAGTACCGTTACGGAGGTGGAAGCTCAACTGTTGTTTGATGAGGGCATCACCAGCAACAAGCGCACGATTATAGAGCAGCAGATGAATCTCGACCTGAAGGTGGCGTATGACTATGGTCGTGAGTGGATTAGAAAACATGAACCTATCACTGTGGAGTGGCTTATCCTACTTGCTTCGAAGGTGATGGCTCGTACTGGTAGTGAATATCATTCAATTGGTGGTGACTTCTCGGCCGCTAAGGGCGAGTTGCGCAAGTTGAACGTTACGGCTGGCATGGGCGGAAAGTCATATATGTCGTATCAGAAGGTTCCATCGCGATTGACAGAATTCTGCGAGGAATTAAACCGACGACGTAAGGCTATTGATTATGCTGACATAGCTTCTATTTATGAACTAAGCTTCTGGGCGCACTATGAACTGGTGACGATTCACCCTTGGGCAGACGGGAACGGCCGTACCTGCCGACTATTGATGAACCTGTTGCAGTGGGAGTTTGGAGTCTTGCCGACGAAAGTGCTCAAGGAAGACAAGACTGAATACATACAGTCACTTATAGACACACGTGAGAGTGAGGACATCGGTATTTTCGTTGAGTGTATGACCAAGTTGCATTGCCGGCATCTGCAATCAGATATCGACCAATATATGAAGCTAATTGCTGAGGAAGTGGTCGATAAACAGGCATTAAGGCAGAAAATGGTCGATAAGTGGTCAATTAAGCCCTCTTTGGCAGAGAAAATGGTCGATATTTTGGATTTTGTGGTCGATAAAGAACAAATCACGACGGAAAATATTGTCACTCACTTTGGTTTCAATCCCACTACAGCCAAGCGCTATCTGCGCCAACTGACTGAGTTCGGCTATCTGGAAGCACAGGGTGGCAATAAGAACAGGACTTACAAAAAGAAGATCTAACCCAAATCGGTCATTCGGCGAAAAAAGGTTGTCGCTTGTCTTTTTGGCAGCATTTCTGAACGGAGTAATCGAAAAAATCTATGTATCTTTGCGACATCCAAGACTCAAACCCCAAATCCTGTTAAAAATACAATTAGGAAATGAATAAAACGAATATAGATGAACTTTTAGACTATGGCGAACGTGTCAGTTTGGAATGCAAGAGATCAGAAAACCACGTTCCTAAGTCCGTTTGGGAAACATATTCGGCATTTGCCAATACAAACGGAGGTTATATAATACTGGGTGTAGAAGAAGACCTGACTGCTGAACGTGTAGAGGATCGCTTCCATATACAAGGGATTAATAATGCCGAACAGCAACTGAAAGATTTTTGGAGCACCATCAATAGCGATAAAGTCAGTTCCTGTTTGTTGAAAGATGAAGACGTAGAACTGGTTGAGTATGATGACGCGATTACTCTTATGGTAATTCATGTACCACAAGCAATTTACCGTGACAAGCCTGTATATATTAATGGGAATGTATATAAGGGAACCTTCAAACGCAATCACGAAGGTGACTATCATTGTGACGAAAGCATAGTGAAAGCAATGATTCGTGATGCCAACGAAGATGGTAATGACGGAAATCTCATTGATTATTATACTATGGAAGACATAGATATACCCACATTAAGAAGCTACAGAAACGAATTCGAAAACCGAAACATCGGTCATGCCTACAATCAATTGGATAACACTGAATTTCTGAAACAATTTGGGGCATATACCATAGATCGAACTAACGGAAAAGAGGGACTGACCCTAGCCGGACTGCTTATGTTTGGAAAAGGCTTGTCGGTGAGAGAACGTTTTTCTAACTTTCGAATGGACTATATCGATTTTACCAACTTGCAAGGGGATATGCGCTATAGCGATCGCCTGACATACGATGGTACGTGGGAAAATAACTTGTATAATTTCTTCCGTAAGGTATTAGCAAAGTTGACGAGTGATTTGAAGCGTCCATTCCGTTTAGAAGGAGTGCAAAGAAATGATGATACCCCAGCGCACAAGGCTATTCGTGAGGCTTTGACCAATAGCATCATTCATGCAGATTTCTTTTTGTCGGGCAGTATTCTAAGAATTGAAAAACATGACGGATGTTTTTGCTTCAGAAACCCTGGAACGTTAAAACTGCCTATTGCCCAAATCTATGAAGGCGGAAGTTCTAAAGCCCGAAATCCTCGAATCCAAAACATGCTACGCATGATTGGATATGGAGAGAATTTGGGGTCAGGCTTCCCCACAATTCTTGACTCTTGCAAACGGGAGAAATGGAGAAAACCCGATTTGGATGATATAATCGAACTCAAAGAAGTGAGGTTTAAATTGTGGACAATTTCTATGTATCCTAAAGAGGTTGATGCCTTTCTTCACAACTTTTTGGGCAAAGGTTTCAATAATTTGTCAAGCGATGCCTTGGCGGCATTATCAGTTGCATTTGTTGAAAAAGAAGTGTCAAATCAGAGAATGCAGACTCTATTGGAGAAGAACTCATTGGAAGTAGCAAAGGTCCTGAAACAATTAACGGATATAGAGTTACTAACAGCGAATAGCAAAGGGCGTTGGACAACATATAAGATTAATTATGAGTATAAGCACAATGGGTTGTCTAATGGGTTGTCTAATGGGTTATCTAATGGGTTGTCTAATGGGTTGTCTAAGTCGGAATCCACAACTTTATCGGTATTGAAATTAATACAAGAGAACTCATATATCACAAGAAAAGAACTATCATCTAAACTGGGAATCTCTATAACGGCAATCCAAAAACATATAAACAAGCTAAAATTTAACAACCAAATTAAACGAGAGGGACCTGCCACTAAAGGTGGACATTGGGTGATATTATCAGATTAGTATTTGCAATAAAAATTTGTTGAGCACTTATAACTAAGTAAAATCCTCTTACCTTTGCACAATGAATGACGATTTTCTATCTAGGACGCGGATGTTGCTGGGCGTGGAGGCGCTTGAGCGGCTGGCGGCTTGCCGTGTGGCGGTGTTTGGCGTGGGCGGCGTGGGCGGCTATGCCGTTGAGGTGCTGGCACGCAGCGGCGTGGGGGCTATCGACCTCTACGACAACGATGTGGTGAGCCTCAGCAATGTCAACCGCCAGATTATCGCCACCACCAGCACCGTGGGGCGCCACAAGGTGGATGTGGCGGTGGAGCGCATCCTCGACATCAACCCCGGTTGTAAGGCGCAGGGGTTCAAGATGTTTTATGTGGTGGCTAATGCCGATGAGGTGGACCTGTCGCAGTATGACTACGTGGTTGACTGCATCGACACCGTGAGTGCCAAGATGGAGCTGGTGAGACGTTGCGCACGATTGGGAGTGCCTATAATTTGCAGCATGGGAGCCGCCAACAAGTTAGATGCCAGTGCGTTCCGTGTCGCCGACATCAGCGAGACCGATGTGGACCCGTTGGCGCGCATCATGCGCAAACGTCTTCGCAAGGAGGGCATTGAGCATTTCAAGTGCGTCTTCAGCACAGAGAAGCCCCGCAAGCCACTGGAACCCTGCGATGATGCCGAGCTTGGCAAGCGCCCGGTGCCTGCGAGCAACGCCTTCGTCCCCGCCGCCGCTGGAATAGTGCTAGGCGGCGAGGTGATACTTGATTTAGTCTCAACCATAAAAACCGTGACGCCATGAAACTCGCACAACGCATAGAGAGATACTGCCGGCGGCAGCGAGAGGTGAGGAGCTTCACCTACGACAAGACTCAGCTTCATCACTGTCCCTGCTGCGGTGAGGACTATGCCGGCAACTATTGCCCGGCTTGTGGCTTGCCCACCGGCAAGGGTCCCATCACTTGGCACTCTATTCAGGAGGGTGTTATGGATCTGTGGGGACTGGGGTCGCGGTCGCTGCCCCGCACGCTGTGGCAGCTCATCGTCAGGCCTGGGCACTTGATTGCCAGTTACATCAGTGGCCGTCGCCAGGTGAGCTTCCCGCCCGTGAAGATGCTGGTGATAATGGCACTGGTGGCACTGCTCGTCAATAACGTTTGTGACAGCCTAACGCCTGCCACCTCCAGTGGGGTGGATACTGCCCCCAGCAGCGACAACAGCGTTCTTCTCACTGCCGACCATTATTTCGACGTGGTATATGACTGGATGAGCATTCACTTTGACTGGGCATGCATGCTCCTGTTCTCGTTCTTTATCTTTCCCACATTGATAACATTTCGCTATGCTCCTCGCTGCGGTCATCACAATGTGCCGCAAGGCTTCTTCATACAGGTGTTTAACAGCATGCAGCTTCTCCTAATAGTGATGGTTGTGTTCATTAGTGGTGTGATACTCTACTACACTTTCCCCACCGTGAGTGATGAGGTGCAGGGCATTTTGGTTACATCGCTGCTGGCAGTCATGCTCTACCGCACCTATAAGCAGCTCTTTGGCTATGGGGCATGGGGCACCGTGTGGCGGCTGCTCACAATGCTCGTGTCGGGCTGTTTCCTCTTTGGTGCCACGTTGTGCATATTCTATGTGGTGATGGCGATGGGCATGGGAGAATGGGCTTTTGTCAAGAGGATTATCATGACGCGCGTGCTGCTCTTTCTTGCGGTTGCAGCGCTGCCCCTCGTTCTCACTCACCTCATCAACAAGCATCAGGCAAGAAGAGACTACCAGTGCAGGAATAATCAGCTCAATTCGCAAAATTCGCCGTAAAGAAAATGGGACACCTGCAAAAACCTGTGTTAGGTTGAGACATTGGGCATCGAAGATGCCGGGCGGGTCGGAGACCCGACTTCAATCGCAAGACCATGCAAGAACCCCAAAGGGGTTCGCAGCTTGGTCCCTGCTGAATCTTACGAAAAGTGCCTCGAAGAGGAACTTCCACCACAGGCTTTTCATGTGAGCCTATAATC
>CALDIG010000055.1 GCA_937904375.1 uncultured Prevotellaceae bacterium | reverse complement strand
GAAAACATCCTTTCTTCACATTTTGATATCAAAATGTGAAGAAAGGATGTTTTCATATCATCTTTGTTTTTGAATAAAATGCTCACGCTCGCAAGGCTTTGAGCAAGCTCAGCTTTGACTCGCTAAATCGCATTTTTCGGTAGTTACTATATATTTTCAACGCTATAATTACTCTGAGATTTAATTTTCATCGATGAGTAGATATAATTACACTCGCAAATTTAGAAAAAAATATTGTTACTGAGCATATATAAAGTGTAGAAAAAACAAAAGCCCTCAAAATTTTGAGGACTTTTTGAGAAATAAAAGATGAAAATATTATTTCTTTATTCCGTCACGCTTGAGGAGGGCGTCAATTTTGGGTTCGCGGCCGCGGAAGCGTTTGTAGAGCGTCATTGGAGGCTCGGTGCCGCCGCGCTCGAGGATGTTCTCCTTGAATGACTTGGCGGTAGCAGGATTGAAGATACCGTCTTCCTGGAACTTGCTGAAGGCGTCGGCATCGAGAATCTCGGCCCACTTGTAGCCGTAGTAGCCTGCAGCGTAGCCGCCCGAGAAGATGTGGGTGAATTGTGGAGACATCATGCAACCATCAACTGGTTTGAAAATTTCAACGGGCTTCATTGCCTCGTATTCAAACTTGAAAGCATCGCCCGAGACTGGTTTTGTGATAGTATGATATGCCATGTCAAGGAAACCGAAGCTAAGCTGACGCAGGCAAGCGTAAGAAGCGCCATATTGCTCTGAAGCTTTGATCTTCTCAACTAAATCCTGTGGGATACTCTCGCCGGTGAGATAGTGCTTTGCGAAACTGTCGAGATACTCACGTTCGCTCAGGAAATTCTCATTGAACTGCGACGGCAGCTCCACGAAATCACGATAAACGTTGGTGCCCGAAGTGGAGGCATATTTGCACTTCGAGAGCATGCCGTGCAAGCCGTGCCCGAACTCATGCATGAAAGTCTCCACCTCATAGTAGGTGAGCAGTGATGGCTTGGTGTCGGTGGGGCGGGTGAAATTCATGGTGAGGGTGACGATGGGTCGCACGTCGTTGCCGTTGGCATCTCGGTACTGCTCACGGAAGTTTGTCATCCACGCACCGCTCTGCTTGGTCTCACGGGGGAAGAAGTCGGTATAGAGCAGAGCCACAAAATTGCCGTTGTCGTCGGTAACATTATAAACGTGCATCTCGGGATTGAACACCTGAGCATCAAAATTCTCGGTGAAGTGAAGTCCATAGAGTCTTGTGGCAAGACCAAAGACGCCATCAATCACATTCTCAAGCTGGAAATATGGTCTCAGCAACTCATCATTGATGGAGTATTTCTCCTCTTTGAGTTTGTTGGAATAGTAAGAATAATCCCAAGGCATGATAGTGAACTTCTTGCCTTCAAGCTGGCTTGCGTACTTGTTGAGGTTGTCCATATCGCTCTTTTGGGGCTTGGTGTAAGCATCCTTGAGTTGGTTAAGCATATTATAGACATTTGTGGGATTCTCGGCCATCTTGTTGGCAAGCTGGTAGTCGGCAAATGTCTTGTAACCAAGCAAGTTGGCGAGTTCTAGGCGAGTGTTGGCAATCTGCTGCATTATCTCAATGTTGTTGAACTCACCGCTCGTGCATTGAGAGTTGTACATCTTGTAGAGTTTCTCACGCAAGTCGCGTCGAGAACTGTATTTCATGAAAGCCATGTAGCTTGGCGCGTGGAGAGTGATGAGATATTCACCCTCACGGTCTTTGGCCTTAGCGGCTGCCGCTGCTGCATCAATGGCGCTCTCTGGAAGACCGTCAAGGTCGTTCTTCGTGAGCCACATCTCATATTTGGAGGTCTCTTTAAGGGCATTCTGGTCAAACTTGAGCGTGAGCTGCGAAAGCCTTGTTGAAAGTTCTTTGTACTTGTCACGGTCGGCACCCTTGAGTGCGGCACCGCTGCGCACAAACGACTCGTGAGTGTTGTGCAGCAGCATCCAGTCCTCATTGTCATATTTTGACTTGTCGAAGTGGTTATACACATAGTCGATGCGCTGCCACAGCTTCTCGTTGAGAGTCACGCTGTTGCCATGTTCGGTGATAAGTGGAGTCATACGCTCCGACACCGCCATGAGCGAGTCATCGGCATTAGCCGACAGCATAGGGTAGAACACTCCAAGCACACGATTGAGCATCTCGCCTGAGCGCTCTAAGGCGACGATGGTGTTCTCGAAGGTAGGTGTCGCCTCCTGGCTGGCAATCGCGTCGATTTCGGCACTGTGACGCTTCATTCCCTCGATGATTGCCGGCTCATAGTCGGCGGTAGAAATTCGGTCGAAAGGTATAGCCCCGTTGGTAGTTTTAAACGGCTGGAAGAAAACATTATCGGCACTAATCATAGTTGCAATTGATAGTAAAAATGTGATTGATAAAAATAATTTTTTCATATTTATATAGTTTATGAGCTGACAAGCTGACAAGGAACGAGCTGACAAGGCAAATGTAGTCTAAGCTGACAAGCTGACGAGTGACAAGCTGACGAGGCAAATGTCTATAGTATTGTCTTGCTTGTTTGCTTGTTCGCTTCATGGGTTAGTATCATTTATCACGGCGTCGAGGATTAGGGCATAGTCGTTGGCAGGAACAGCCATCTTGTTGACAATATATTTTGCGTCGGCTAAATAGAGTTCTGAAAACGCTTGTTCATCATTCTTCTCAAGTTCCAGCGACTTACGGTATTGCGTGATGGCATCGGCTATGCGCCCCATGACTTGCAGCACGTGACCGTAATTGAGGTAGTCTTGCGATGACGGTGTGTCGTCGTTGATGATTTTCTCGTAGTAGTTCACCGCCTGCTCATGCTTGCCGGTGAGCAGCGAGCACCAGGCGATGGGTCGCCAGGCGCGGTGCTTGGCTTTTGGCATGAAATCGGCTTTGTAGTATTGCTGCAAGGCATTATCATAATCGCCTTTGTCAAGATAGCAGTGCCCCACATTCAGGCACAGGTTCACGCTCTGTGTCGAGATTTCGAGAGCCTTGTTAAAATACTCAATCGCTGCATCATAGTCGTGGAGACTACGGTGACATTGAGCCATTTGCTTCGTGTTCCATGCGTCACTGCCGTCAACAAACTCATACCGGGAGTAGTTTCTCAGTGCTTCGCGGTATTTGCCGAGCGACTGATAAGCAAATGCAATCTTTTGATACACATGCGGGTCAGCATCACGGTTGGCGACCATCTGGCGGTAGAAACCTATGGCATCTTCAAAGAAACCGTTTTTGAAATAGAACTCAGCAATTACCGACAGAGTTGGTGTGTCACAGATATATGGCTTCAGGCAATCAACATCGGTGAGTTTTATGTTGGTGTCGAAGATTGACATGAACTCGCGCCGGCGGGAGAAAAGTTTGAAGAAACGGTACAGGTCTTGGATGTATCGGTTCACAATATTGTCACGCATCTTTACTACCGATTGCGCCTCGTCGCTCTGTAATTCCTCGAATTGTTCGCGCTGAGCGTCAAACTGCTGGAACAGCATATTGCGTTGCATCTCAGGAGCCGATGCCATATAAAGTAGCATAGAATACTTGTCGCTGTCACACAAAATAGGCATAGCGTTAAACAAAGCTGAGAGAGGATGGTGTTTTTTGCCGCTAAAAGCCGCACTAACAGCCGAGCATTTTTCGTGATAGGGCAGGAACCAGTTGGAGAGGGTGTTGAAGAACGGGAAGCTCTTTAGCTTAGAGAATGTGGAGATAAACACGTCTCCGCCTTGCAGCTGCAACTCGTTGAGCTCCTCCAGTTTGTTGGTGATGCCGCTCTTGTCGAGCCATTCCTGCCATTGCGGATTCTCTTCAATCTCGGTGATGTCGAGAGAACCGGGTGTCTTTCCTTTGATTTTCTTGAGAAGGTCGGAACTCATCTTATTGATTTCTGGACTGATGATGTCGCGAAGTTTTTGCGAGATGTTCTCGGTGTTGCGGCTATGTATCAACCGAGTGAAAATGAGTCGCATATCGCTTTCGAAGGCGGAGTCCTCCTCAAGTTGCTTCAATGTCTCTAAAACATCCTTATAGACCGAGATTCGATTGCGATAAAGGAATATTATAACCACTGCATTGATGAGAGCGCGCAGCCTAAGGTCGGTGTTTTTAATAGAGAGATAGCTGTTGAGCAGCAACTTCAGTTTTGAAACGTCAAAGAATTTGGCAAGCCCTAGCATCAACGCTGAGAGCACCAGGCTTTTAAGGTGTGCTGGCAACTTATCATTATCGAGCAGTGCAGAGATTGTCTCCACATCGGCTGTTGTAGTAGGGAATGTGCTCCACACCTTGTTGAAAATGTCGCTCTCCAGAGTCTCGCAACGCCGCTGGATATTGATAGCGGCATTGCTGCTGTTCTCGTCGTCAACGTCGTCGGCGAGTTGAAGGTTTTTGCATTCTGCGACATAATCATCAATGATAGATTGCAATGATTTATTTTTGTATTGCTGGTTGCGCTGATAGAAGATATGCGTTGACTGTGGTGCAGCCAGCGCAATGACAGTTTTGTCAGTAAGCAGGTAGGCATCGGCAATGATTTGTGACAAAATGTTGTCGCGTTGTGGGTCGAGAACTCCTTGCGACATGTATTGCAGCATGAAATGATAGGATGTAGTAAGTCGCATGAGTTCTTCGCCAAGTTCCCATTGCTGAGTGTCATCAACCATGGTCTTTAGGTTCTTCAGTGCCAGAACCAGCTGTCGGCTGTCCAGATATTGTGTGACTAACTTTCGGTATTTTGATATTTCTGTTTTTTCCATTGAATAGAGGAATAATATAATAGTTGAGTGCTTATAAAAAATGCCATTAGCAAAAGTTGTGCAAAAATACCAAAATTAGTGCAATTTGCATGAAATCTGACAAAATTTATGTTTTTTATTTTGTAGTTATCATATATTGCATTACTTTTGCACTAAATTTATTAAGACAAATAAAAACAAATGTTAACACTTTCAATTTGATAATAATATGGTTATCCAGCGAAAACAATCCTTATTTCTCTTGATTACAGCTATTTTAATGGGCATCTTTGCTTTTATGCCCTCGTTGTGGGATGCAAATGGAAATACTATTCTGGGCGGCTACAGAAAAGGTATTGATATGATACCATTCATTTTGAGCTGTCTCACCGCTTTGCTGTCGTTTATTACAATTTTCAAATTCAAGAGTTTGAGGTTTCAGAAGATTCTCTGCGTGGTGAATATCCTTTTAATCGTCGCCACTTTAGCTACAATCTGCGGCATAGCGTTGATGCACAAGGATTGTGACCTGCTTGGAAGCATTACCTATTATAATATATTGCCAGTGCTGGCGGTTATCTTCCTGTTACTGGCTCACAAGGGCATATCTCACGACCAGAGGTTGCTGAGCGGAAGCAGTAGAATCAGATAACAGTCTAGTTGGCAGCTATCGGTTGTCAGTTGACAAGTTAACAAGTTGACAAGCATTTTGTAGGGGAGGTCTCCCTTGTACGCAAGTTGAGGATCAGATAGAAAAAACATTTAGCTTGTTTACTCGTTAACTTCATTAGAAAACTCTAAACTCTTAGTAGATGGTAATAGCATTGGTCACAATATTTGTGATAGGTTATCTGTTGATAGCACTGGAGCACACGTTGAAAATCAATAAATCAACGTTTGCTCTAATCATGTGTGGTGTTCTATGGTCGGTATATTCGTTATGCACACACGACGGACAAATGGGCGAGGAACTGCTCAAGTTCTTGGGCGAGACATGCGAGATACTGATGTTCCTCATCGCCGCCATGACGATTGTGGAGCACATCGACCGATATGGTGGTTTCAGTTTCATCACCGAGCACATTCATGCCAAGAACAAGCGCAGGATGCTGTGGATATTATCGATCACCACGTTCTTCATGTCGGCGGTGCTCGACAACATGACCACTACCATCATCATGATTATGATGCTTCGCCGCTTGCTCCCTGACCAGAAGGAGCGTTGGATTTTTGCCGGTGTACTGGTGCTTGCCGCCAATAGTGGCGGTGCCTGGTCGCCAATCGGCGACGTGACCACCATCATGCTGTGGATGGCCGACAAGGTGACAGCTATGAGCCTCATCGAGAATCTGCTGCTGCCTTCTATCATATCGGTAATCGTGCCGGTGGCGATAGCCACAAGATGGATCAAGAAAGAGCCTATGCCCAAACCCATGGCACGCCGCGAGGAAGCGATACAAATGTCGCAGGAGCATCCTCACATCAGCAAGGCTATCCTCATTCTCGGTGTCGCGGGACTGCTGTTTGTGCCCATCTTCAAGACCATAACCCACCTGCCGCCCTACATGGGTATGATGATGTCATTAGGTGTGATTTGGCTTGTGACAGAGATATTGATTTCCCGCTATAAGATTGACCCGAAATTGGGCGGCCGTGTGTCGCAGGCGATGCGTCACATCGACATGTCGTCGATATTGTTCTTCTTGGGCATCCTCATGAGCGTGTCGGCATTGCAGCAGGCGGGCATTCTGCACACTGTTGCAGGAAGCCTCAACGACAGCATCCATGAGCCGGTGAGCATAGCTGGACTGATAGGCATACTGTCGTCGATTGTCGATAACGTGCCATTAGTTGCCGCTTGTATCAAGATGTTCACTGGTATGACAGGCGGCGACCCTACCTATCTTTCTTACTTTGTGGAAGACGGGCTGTTCTGGCACCTGCTCACCTTCACAGCCGGTGTGGGCGGCAGCCTCCTCATTATAGGTTCCGCAGCCGGAGTGGTGGCTATGGGCATTGAGAAGATTCCGTTCTTCTGGTACTTCAAGCGCATCACCTTCATCGCTTTCTTAGGATACCTCGCTGGCATCCTTTGCATCTGGCTTGAGAACTTTATGGTGGGTTCTATAAATTAACTTGAGATGATTTTGAGTTTATGTCGAGCAGATGCGAAGTAATCCTGTTTTTTTATAGTCCTGCGTAGCGAAAATATCAAGGAATTATATGAGCCAAAAGGTAAGCCTGTAACAAGAAGGAATAATTCCATACATACGCAAAAAATGCAAAGCCACCTGTGAGCATTTCATAGGTGGCTTTGTTATGTTGTGTTGATTGATATTGATTAGATACCCATTTTCTTGGCAATCTTAGCGGGGATGGCCTCTTTGTTGAGTATGATATTCATTGTCTTGGCTTTGAAGAATGCCTCGCTCACATAGAAGAATCCGTGATAGAGCTGGTTGGTATCCCAGCTGTTCTGAACCTTGAAGTATTTGTTGCCTTCCTGGTCAACAGCGGTACCCACGATTACCATGCCGTGGTCGTCGGTAGTCTCCTTGTTATCGAACATCATTTGGCGGCTCTCTTGAGTAACGGTCTCCTCGTTGCCTGGTCCCTTGATCTCCCAACGCTGCTCGTCACGGTCTTTGTCGGCCATCAGGTCCCAACGCTCGCGGTCGGTGCCGCTGAGGTCGTTCTCGTTCTTCTCTTTGACAAGCACTGCATAACCCTTGCGCCACTTGAAGCCGCGCTCGCTCACGTCGGCACCCCAAGCGATGGAGTAGCCCTTCTCGATGGCATAGTTTGCAATCTCCCACAACTCGTCGATAGGCACGTTCTGTGACTCTTCCCAAGTCCAGTTGTCGGCAACCTCAAGGATAAAAGGCTTGTAGAATGGATGGTGAGTGAAGGAAGTGATTGAGATGTAGTCATCCATTTTCAATGGCAACGATGCGGCATAGCTCTTAGGAGTGTAGGTCTTGCCTTCCCAAGTGAATGTCTCGGGGAGCTTGCCCATATATCCGTCGAGCACACCCTTGAAGCCGTCTTGCCATGATGGAGTGAGTTTCTTGAGCTTGCGCTGGTTCACGACATTCACCATGCCCTGCAACATAGCAGTAAGCTCGGCGGTGTTGAATTTCTTGTCACCATAGGTCATTCCAGTGTAAACCTCATTTGGCACCATTCCGTAATTTTCCCAAACGTAGGCTACATCAAGTCCCGCGCCACCTTCGGCGAAGTTGCTAGTGCCATCCAATCTCACATTCTTGATGGCTTTGTCGAGATAGCAGTGATAAACCACAAAACCTTCGCTCAAGTGAACTTCCTTGCCGGTCTTGCGCAGGATTTCGTTCTCAAAGAAAGTGTTGCTAGAGTAGCACCAGCAAGTTCCTGACTTGTTCTGGTCTTTTACTGGAGTGGATTTTACCACTTTAACGTCGGTGAATTTGAACCCTGTGCTGTCGGGGTTTTCGATCTTGGCATCAGCCATTGCGCCAAACGCGATGCTGGCAGCAATAATAGAATTGCAATCTAATCCTTGGATTTGTTTCAACAATGCTTCTGCTACGTTCTCTTCTGAGACCATACTTGCTCCCATGAGCGAAATGAGAAAAGCATCACGCAAAGGGCTGCCGCTCATATAGCGGGTAAGATAGTCAACAACCATCCCCTGTATGGACGCAAATGCGGGATACTCCGGGGAGGAATCATCTACTGTTAAACCATCATCATAAGTATGTACTTGAAAAGATTTGATGGGAAGATACCCTCCGCTGGGCTGAGTGATTCTTTTGGTCATCTGTGAAACGGAAAGCATACGATTACCATCCTTTCACTGAAACAGGTAGCCTGCGCCAGGGGCTTCGAGGCTTAGTTCAATGCTGTCGGAATCCTCGTTCTTAACTAGGCCTCGAACGGCAACGACATCTGTTCCATCACGGCAGAATACGGTGGGCATGACCTCCGAATAACGTCTTGCAGATGACAAGAAGCGCAACAGATGCTCCTTTTGTTCTTCATCGCCTTGAATAATAACGCGTTTGTTGCTTGCCTTATCTCGCAGTCGCGCACATAACGCCCCCGCATCGTTTTGATACTCCTCAATGTAGCAATCGAGTTTAACCACTGGAATGACCTCCTCAATGAATTGTACTCCAATGGTATCATCCTTTTGAGAGTCGTTATAATAACGTTTATCAGGATTTTTGGGAAAGACAAGGTTTATCAGGCCTCTCATGTTTCTTATGATCTTGTTCGAGTAGTCTTTCAACTCATTCCTGCACCGAAAAACATTATACTCGCGAAAAAATGAAGCCCAGTCATGGATATCTGTGTTTTCCACAAACCACTGCTTGATCGGAACACCGTCAATGATAGCGTTTTCTTTGATATGTGCTAATAACGCCAGTTGTTCCGCATAACGTTCAAATGCTGTTTTGTCGCGGAGAAGGAAAGGAATCAGCTTTTCGCGATAACCAACCATGCGACTGTCAGCAGAAGCAGAAAAACCTAATACAGAGTCGATAAATCTATATCCCAGCAAAATCCCGGTTTTTGAGAAAACCTCGATTGGATCTGTGCAATCAGATCGCTCCATGGAAGTCGCACATTGATAAATGAAATCAAACGCATACTTCCATTCAAGGGTATAATAAGCGAGAGAATTGAAAACCATCTTTTCGTCTGAATCATTGCACTGCTCCTTCAGACTGATGGCGAATTTATCGTATTGCCCTGCTATCTCACGGAATTGATTATTTGAGACCTTCTTGGCCGAGTGAAGCCGGTGGTTGATTATTGCCTTGATCAATTCGAGATCGCCAATATTGGTGATCTCGAAGAAATGCATTTCACTCAAGCGATACCCGTCCAACTTCTCATTCATATCCTGCATCTGAGGCGGGCGTGCATCTTCAACAGAAAAACCTTGGCTTTCAAAATAGTCAAGTTCTCTGTTCTTATACTCATTAGCCAACTTTTGCAGTCGGCTATATCGCATTGCAGCAGCTTCTTTTTCTACATTATCTAATTGGCCAAGGTAATAACGAATGGAATGCTTTTCTTGAGAACTGTCATAAGCATACTTTACTAACTCAAGGATGATCTGATCAATTAAATCGTCAATGCCCATATCTTCGGAGAACACAGAAGATAAATACTCTTTGGGGAATGACTCAAATAGAAGCCGGCTAACGGAGCTACCAGCAAGCATCAGTATATCGGTCATCTCTTACATATCTCCATTCATTAAGAAGAATTCCCAATAATTTGCCTTTTCTATTTTCAAATTACCACGCTTCATATAATCTCGCAAGAATCATGTATTGGATTGGTAAAGATATTTCCGCGCTGTCGTCTTCAACTCAAGGAATGGCTATACCTCCCTCTATTACATGGTTGGAAAAACAGGCCG
>CALDIG010000054.1 GCA_937904375.1 uncultured Prevotellaceae bacterium | reverse complement strand
CCTACCACGTCGGTCAGGAATTCGCCTGGCTCGAGAGCGCAGATCTTGCGAGTTGAGTCGCCCACCGCCTGAATCACCAGCGTGATAGTGCCTGCTGCCGGGTCGCTGTCGGCGATTGTCAATGGAATTCTCTCTCCCTTCTCGCCGCAACGCACAATCACAAAGTGACCGGCACGGCGGGCTTTAGCAATAAGGGGAGCTTCAACAACGAGCTTTGTAACATTCTCGCTGAAACGTTGTTTGCTTACAATCTTATTCATTGTTTATAGTTAATGTGAATTAGTTATTCTTTTCGTGTGGCAGCCGCTATTTGGGCCCCATTTTTTTGAACGTGCAAAGGTAATGAGAATTTCTGAAATAGACAAAGGAATTAATTGAATTAAAGGAATGAAAGACTTTCCTTCTTGTTTTTCCCTCTCGTTTCCTGAACACTATTGCCTCGTCAGCCCGTTTGCTTGTCAGCTTGTTCGCTAACTATTTGTTCGTTGCACGTCTTTCACACCCTTTAGGTTCTTGATTTTCTTGATAAGCAAGTCGAGGTTGTCGAGGCTGTTGATACCAATCACCAAATAACCCTCAAAGATGGCGCCCAGACTGTGGATTGAAACGCTTCGCAGCACTACATCGCCCTCCTTGTTGATGAGCGAGGTGATATTCGACACTATGCCTATGTCATCGTTGCCCACCACCTTGAGCGTGGCGGCAAACTGTTTTCCCACCTTACCGCTCCATTGCGACTTGATGATGCGGTAGGGATAGCGTTCCAGCAAGTGCTTGATGTTGCCACAGTCGCGGCGGTGAATTTTGATAGCGCCGTCACTGGCGATGAACCCCACTATGGGGTCGCCATAGATGGGGTTGCAGCAGCGCGAAAGTTTGTAATTGATACCCTTCACGTTGTTGCCTATCACGAGTATATCGTCGCTGTCTCTATCTTCTTCTTCCACCTTATTTTGCAGCACAAAATTCTCGGCAGCCTCGCGCGGCTTGCTGGCTTCCTGCTGTTTATTCTGATAGTCGAGATATTCTTCTACCAAGGTGGCGATGTCAATTTTGCCTTCATCAACAGCCACATAGAAATCGGTTGTCATCTTGTAGCCTTTTTTACTGATGAATCGGCTCATAGTGGGTTCGTCAATCTCTATCTTGTGGTTTTTGAAACGACGTTGCACAAGTTCGCGCCCCATATCCGCCATCTTCGATTGAGCCTCGTTGAGAGCCTGCTTAATCTTGTTACGGGCCTTGCTGGTCTTGACAATATTAAGCCAATCGACGCGTGGTACCTGCGTTGAGGACGTGATAATCTCCACCGTATCGCCACTGCGCAGCTTATAATTGATTTTCTGGTTCTTGCCATCGACCTTTGCGCCAATGCATTGGCAGCCCACACGCGAATGGATGCGGAAGGCGAAATCGAGCACTGTGGCACCCTTGGGGAACTGGAACACATCGCCACGCGGCGTGAACACAAACACCTCCTCGTCATAGAGGTTGGCATGCATATCACGTATAAGGTCCATACGGTCTTTACTGCCCTCCTCAAGCACCTCCCGCACATTTTGCATCCACTGGTCAATGCCGCCACCATCGGCTTTCACACCTTTATAGCGCCAGTGAGCGGCAAGACCCATCTCTGCCACCTCGTCCATGCGCTCAGAGCGTATTTGCACCTCTACCCACTTGTCGTCCTTACCCTTAAACGTGCCGTGTAGCGACTCGTAGCCGTTGCTCTTGGGCATAGTAATCCAGTCGCGCAGTCGTGAGGGATTGGCCTGATATATGTCACCCACGAGCGAGTAGGTGTACCAGCAGTCGCGTTTCTCATATTCGCGTGGCGTGTCGATTATGATGCGGATGGCGAAAAGATCGTACATGTCGTTCATATCAACCTTCTTGGTTTTCATCTTGTTCCAGATGGAGTTGATTGACTTGGTGCGTCCTTTTACATTGCACTTGATGTGCTCGCGCTCAAGCACCTTCTTGATGGGTGCCGTGAACTGTTCTATATACTTGTCGCGCTCTTTTTTTGTCTCATTGAGGCGATGAGCTATTTTGTTATACACATCGCGTTGCAAATATTTAAGCGACAAGTCTTCAAGCTCGGTTTTGATTTGATAAAGTCCCAGCTTGTGGGCGAGCGGCGCATAGAGGTAGCGCGACTCAAGCGAGATGTCACGCACAAAATTCTCATCGGGATGGTTATTGACATAGCTCATCAGTCCCCTACGGTCAACAATCATGATAATCACCACTCGGATATCTTGAGCAAGTGTCACAAGGAGTTTGCGGAAATTATCATCATCGACAGCAGCCTGTTTTTTGTATATCTTTGAAATCTTTATTAGACCATGCACCAGCTTTGCCACATCCTCGCCAAACATGCCCGCAATTTCTTTCTCTGTGGCATAACCAAGGCGGCACAGGTGATAGACGAGAATTGCTATCGTCATGTTGCGGTCGGGGGCAATGCTTTCGTGAAGCAGCTCAGCAGTGCGTAATGTCCTGATAACAGGGTTGATGCCATACTTGTCTCGGCGGTAAACACCAGTCTTCACACCACCTGATATAACCGTCTGCAAATAATGCACATCATCAATGGTCAACTCATCGCGCAAGTTGTTCCACAATTTTCTTATCGATTGGAACAACATTGCACGTTCGTGAGCATTAAAATATCCTGTTTCTGTCATTTTTTATTATTTTATAAGCAAAAATCACCCAAAATTAATTTTTTATTTGTAACTTTACAAATTTATTCAATATTATTAGCAAAATTCATAAACAAAAACATATCATATGCTTAACGAAAAAGACCTCCAACTGATTGAAAACAAAGGCATAACAGCCGCAATGATTGAGGAGCAAATCAATCGTTTTGAAAAAGGTTTCCCACAGCTTGGCATCAAATCGGTGGCAAAAGCGGGAAACGGCATCATGCGTCTCGGTGAGAAAGACATCAACTACTACATCAAGGTGTGGCGACAGGCGCAGCAGGATGGCGTGACTATTGAAAAGTTTGTGCCGGCATCGGGTGCAGCAAGCCGTATGTTCAAGAATATGTTTGCTTTCACCACCTCAGGAAGAACAGAACCTGAGACCGACTTCGAGAAACAATATTTCGACAACATCAACCACTTCGCCTTCTACCCCGCCCTTAACAAGGCGTGCGACAAGCTCTACAAAGCCACTATTCCGCAGCTCATCCAAGACGGGAAATATGTGGAAATTGCAAAGACGATGCTCGAGAGCAAAGGTCTGAACTATGGTTCCCTGCCTAAGGCTCTGTTGCTGTTCCATAGGGCTGCAGGTGGTGGAATGCACACTTCACTTGAGGAGCATCTGGAGGAGGGCGCTCAATATGCCGCCAACGGAAAACGCGAAGTCAACATCCATTTCACCGTTTCGCCAGAGCACCGCAAGGAGTTTGACAAAGTACTGAAAGCCAAACTGCCAGCGATGGAAATGGTGTGGGGAGTGAAATACAATGTCACCATGAGCGAGCAGAAGCAATCGACCGACACCATCGCCGTGAACCTCGACAACACGCCCTATCGCGATGCCGACGGCAACCTGTTTTTCCGCCCAGCTGGGCATGGAGCACTCATCGAGAACCTCAACGAGCGTGATGCCGACGTGGTGTTTGTAAAAAACATCGACAACGTGGTGCCGCTGCGACTGCGCAACGCCACCGTGCGCTACAAGAAAGCGATTGGAGGTTACCTTATCGACGTGCAGCGGCACATCGCAAAGCACCTTGACACCCTCGATAAGGGCGCAAGCACCAACGAACTAAAGAGCATCCTGAAATTTGTGGAGAACCGCCTTTGCACTCGCAATGATGCCACTGCAGGCATGGATGAGAAGCAACTCGCCGAATACCTGCGTGGCAAGCTCAACCGACCTATCCGTGTGTGCGGCATGGTGCTCAACGAGGGCGAGCCAGGCGGAGGGCCTTATCTCGCCTATAACCCCGACGGCAGCTACTCGCCACAAATCCTTGAGGCTGCACAAATCGATGAAAACGACCCTGCCGCCGTTGAGCTGATGAAGAGCGGCACACACTTCAACCCGGTTGACCTGGTGTGCTACATCAAGGACTACAAGGGCAACAAGTTCGACCTCAAGCAGTTCGTGGATCCCGACACCGGCCTCATCTCGATGAAATCTACTAGCGGCGTGGAAATCAAGGCCCTGGAGCTGCCAGGCTTGTGGAACGGCTCAATGAGCGACTGGAACACCATCTTCGTGGAAGTCCCCATCGAGACCTTCAACCCAGTGAAGACCGTCAACGACCTGCTGCGTCCACAACATCAATAAAGGTGAGTTTTAAACCTTTAAGAGTTTTTTCAATCTAAAATTATATATATTTAAAATACATTTTTGGACTCATGAAGAAAACATTATTGATTCTTGCGGCAATTTTCACTGTGTGGACCGTTGCCAGCGCACAAACCGAGAGTAAAGTAAAAGAAATTGGCATGGAGGAGTTTGTCAACCTCTTTGACATGGAGGCTGGCACAATTGCACAGCCTTCGGTATTTGACTTCAATGCCACATGGTGCGGCCCCTGCCGTCAACTTGCACCAATCCTGGAGGAACTCGCTGCCGAATATGAAGGACGCGTCAACTTCTATAGCATCGATGTTGACAAGAACAAAGAATTAGCTAAAGCCATCGGAATTGAGAGCATTCCCTATGTGCTGTTCTTCGGCACAAACGGAGATGACCCTGAAGAAATGATAGGACTATCTTCCAAAGAAGAAGTGAAAGAATATATAGAGAGAATTTTGCAACCTAAAAAATAACAATTATGAAAAATTTCATCTTTACAATGCTTATCGCTCTCTTGGTAGGTTCTTTGCCAAGCACTATCGAAGCTAAGACCAAGAAGAAAACGACAAGGAAACATCGCACCGAGCAAGACGCTCGCCGCCTTTCGGCCGATAGTAGAGTTGTGGGCAAACACATGCTCACTTTGCAGTGGATTTCCTGGGAAAGCTATGGTTCGGTTGAGATAAAGAAAGAGACCGACGGCACCTACTCTTGCCACGGTGAGCAGTTGGCTCGCAACTGCCCCAAAGGAACCGAGCAAGGCAATATCGACAATGATGACTACGTGAAGCTCAATGGCACAATCGAGATTGTAGATAGGAATCACCTTATTTTTACTGGAGAGATAAGGACCAAAGTCTATCACATCAACAACGGACAAGAGGTGTTGAGGGAAGGAACCTTCAATTTCGTCACAAAAGAGAACCGTCATTACTGGCGACTGCAAGAAATGAAAAACCCTATCGATGAATGTATAGATTACATCGACATCTACTTCAAGTAAGAGAACAAGAGAACAAGAGAACAAGAGAACAAGAGAACAAGAGAACAAGAGAACAGGCAATCAAGTCTGTTCTCTTATTTTTTGCATTGTGAATTATGCACTGTGAATTGTGCATTATTCCTCCCCCCATCGCTTGCCTTGACGGTCTTTGAGTTTTGCCTCGGAGGCTGTGTGAGGCTGTGGATGCCAAAAATGGGTGCCTTTTAGTTCTTTGGGCAGATATTCCTGATTGACGAAATGCCCTGGGAAATCATGAGCATATTTGTAGTTGGCACCGTAGCCTAATTCTTTCATCAGTTTAGTGGGTGCGTTACGCAAGTGCAGCGGCACGGGCAGGTTGCCGGTTTGGTTCACGTTGGCAAGCGCATCATCAATGGCGAGGTAGGCGCTGTTGCTCTTCTCGCTTGTGGCGAGGTAGATGGCACACTCGCTCAGCGGGATGCGTCCCTCGGGCCAACCTATCTTGTTGATGACATCAAAGGTGGCATTGGCGAGCAGCAGAGCGTTGGGATTGGCAAGGCCAATGTCCTCGGCAGCCAGAATGCACAAGCGGCGCGCGATGAACTTGGGGTCTTCGCCGCCAGCGATAAGGCGAGCGAGCCAATATACAGCGGCGTCGGGGTCGCTGCCGCGTATCGACTTGATGAATGCCGAGATTATGTCATAGTGCATCTCTCCGTTTTTGTCGAAGGCGAGCGGGTTCTGCTGCAAGCGGTCTGTGACAATCTTGTCATTGATGACAAACGCCTCGTGGGCATCGAGCGACTGATATATCAGGTCGAGGATGTTGAGCAGTTTGCGGGCATCGCCACCACTGTAGCGCAGCATCGCCTCGGTCTCCTCAACTTTCACCTCACGATCTTTAAAGATTTTGTCGGTCTTGATGGCACGGTCGAGGAGCTGCAACAGGTCGTCATTAGTGAGAGGCTCAAGCACATAAACTTGAGCGCGGGAGAGCAACGGACGAATCACCTCAAACGACGGATTCTCGGTAGTGGCGCCAATGAGCGTCACCGTGCCTTTCTCCACTGCGCCGAGCAGCGAGTCCTGCTGCGACTTGTTGAAGCGGTGAATCTCGTCGATGAAGAGCACGGGGCGACCCTTCGTGAAGATGCTGCCGGCGTCGGCACGGCAACGGTCGAGAACCTCACGCACCTCCTTCACGCCGCTTGTCACAGCGCTGAGGGTGTAGAACGGCACCTTAGTCTGCTCAGCAATGATGCGCGCCAGCGTGGTCTTGCCCACTCCTGGCGGTCCCCACAAGATAAACGACGAGATATTTCCACTCTCTATCATGCGACGTATCACAGCGCCCTCTCCCACAAGGTGCTTCTGCCCTATGTAGTCATCGAGCGACTTGGGTCTCATGCGCTCGGCTAGCGGTTCATACATAATTAGTCTTCTTTTTTGCGTTTCAAATCACAAAGATAACACTTTTTTCGACGATATTGTACAATCAAAGTTTTTTTTGTAAGTTTGCAGTCAAAATTTTCAAATACACATTTAGCATGACAAACCGCACCACCCCACATCCCCTAATAGCCTCCATACCAATTATCGTTCTTATTGGACTTCTGGCAGTTGCCATCACTCTCTTTGGTTCCGACTCACTGAGCGGCGCCAGCCAAGTGGCGCTAATCATGGCAATGGCGGTGTGCGTGTTGATTTCCACCATATTCTACCGTGTGCCGTGGAAAAACTTCGAGCAGCAGATCTCCAAGACCATGGGTGGCATCTTCATCACGCTGCTCATATTGCTCTCAGTGGGTATGCTTGCTGGTTCGTGGATGATTAGCGGCGTGGTGCCCACATTAATATATTATGGTGTACAGTTGCTCTCGCCCAAGTTCTTCCTCGTCACCGCCTGCATCATCTGCGCCATCGTCTCGCTCCTGTCGGGAAGCTCATGGACTACCATCGCCACCATTGGTGTGGCACTGCTGGGCATTGGCGACGCGCTGGGTATGAGCCAGGCTTGGACGGCAGGTGCCATTATCTCGGGAGCCTATTTCGGCGATAAGATGTCGCCACTGAGCGACACCACCATCCTCGCTTCGTCGAGCACCAGAGTGGATATTTTTGAGCACATACGCTACATGATGCACACCACTGTGCCAGCACTCATCATCTCGCTCATTATTTTCACCATTGCCGGGTTGGGACATGGTAATGGCGCAATAAACATTGAGCAATACACCACTGGACTTGCCTCGTCGTTCAACATCTCGGCGTGGACGCTGCTTGTGCCTATCATTACCGGCATTTTGATAGCAAAAAAGACACCATCGCTCATCGTGCTTTTCACATCTTCTATTATGGCAGGCATAGTGGCGCTGATTCTACAGCCGCACATCCTCCCCCAGATTGCCGCCGATCCATCGCTATCCCACGCCGCGGCACTCACCAAGGGCCTCGCTATTACCTACTATGGAGCGACTGCGGTAGATACCGGCTTTGCCGCTCTTAACGACCTAGTGTCAACCGGCGGCATGACAGGAATGCTCAACACCATCTGGCTCATCATCTGCGCCATGTGCTTTGGTGCGGCAATGGTGGCAAGCGGCATGATTCACAGCATCACGCAGGTTATCATCCGTTGGGCGAAGACCAGAACAAGCCTCGTGTCATCGACAGTGGTTTCGGGCATCTTCCTCAACCTCACCACCGGCGACCAGTTCATCAGCATCGTACTCACCGCCGACACCTTCAGCAACGCCTATAAGCAAAAAGGCTTCGAGCAGAGACTCCTCAGCCGCACCACCGAGGATGCCGCAACAGTCACCTCGGTACTCGTGCCCTGGAACACCTGCGGCATGACGCAAGCCACTGTCCTCAGCGTGCCAACCCTCACCTACCTCCCCTACTGCTTCTTCAATATCCTGTGCCCCATCATGACAATAACCATCGCAGCATTAGGATGGAGAATCAAGCAACTGAAACCGTCAACCGACGACGAGGGAGCTCGTTAATAAAAAAAATTGTTTGTAATTGTTTGTAATTGTTTGACAAAAAATCATTACCTTTGCAGCGCATTTCGTAAAAACAATGGAGTGATGCTCGAGTGGCTGAAGAGGCACGCCTGGAAAGCGTGTAACCGTCACAAGCGGTTCCCGAGTTCGAATCTCGGTCACTCCGCAAGGAAACCCAGCTTGTGCTGGTGGTTTGGAGGGTTTGGTTGGATGTGGCAACGTGTGGCAAGATGTAGCAACGTGTGGCGAAAAAACCGACAAAAAACCGACAGAGGCGGTTAAAAACCGACAAAAAACCGACAAAAAACCGACGAGGTTACGTATGAAAAACATTCATGTGACGCTTCATTATCGGAACCGTCCAGACAAGAATGGAACAGCTCCGCTGCTGCTTGCAATAAATTATGCAGGTAGCAGCACTTATATTCCTGTGGGTAATGTGCGCCTGAGACGTGACCAGTGGGACGGTGTGCGCCGCAGGGTTGTGAACCATCCTCACTCTCAGACTATCAACAGCAGTGCATTGTCGTTGCTTGGCCGTGCTGAGGATGCTGTGCTTGGGTTGATGCGTGACGGTGGTGTGCGTGGCTGGAAGCTGACGCAGGTGCGTGACGCTATTGTGTCGTACCTATATCCCGAAGAGGAACGTGACACTGGTGTGCTTGCGGTGATGAGGGAGTATAAGGACAACAGTGTGGGTGCTGGCACGGTGAGTGTGTTTGCTTCGACGATAAAGCGGATTGAGGGTTATGCTGGTGCTAATGCTCACAAGTTGTCGTTCAACGACATCACTGTGTCGTGGCTTGACGGTTTTGACCGTTGGCTTGTGGACTATTGTCCGAAGGTGAACAGTCGCTCGATCCACATGCGCAACTTGCGGACGGTGTTCAACTATGCGTTGGCTCATGACCTGACGAATGCTCCCTACCCCTTCAAGAAGTACAAGATTAAGAGTCAGGCGACAGAGCCGTTGGCGTTGTCGCTGGAGCAGTTGAAATTGCTGTGGAACTATGAGCCGCCGTGCAGTGGTCAGCGTTACTGGCTTGACGTGTGGAAGCTGATGTTTTGCCTGATAGGTATTAACATGGCTGACTTGTGGGGGCTGGAGAAGATGCGCCAGGGCCGTGTGAGTTATTCACGTCAGAAGACTGGGCGGCTTTACTCGATAAAGGTGGAGCCTGAGGCGAGGTCGTTGATTGAGGCTCACAAGGGTCGCAAGTCGCTTGTGGACCTGAGCGAGCGTTACAAGAGTGTGCATCGTGCGACGACATCGATTAACAAGATGATGAAGGCGATTGCTAAAGACCTGGGGCTTCCACCGATGACGGCTTACACGGCTCGCTACACGTGGGCGACGCTGGCTCTATCCATTGACACACCCATCGAGGTGATAAGCCAGGCTCTGGGTCACAGCTATGGCTTGGCGGTGACGCTGGGTTATATTATGCCTGACCGGCGGAAGGTGGATAAGGCTAACAGGAGGGTGCTGGACTTGCTTCTTGCGGAGGACAAGGAAACAAGAGAACAAGAAGACGAGAAGACAAGGAAACAAGAGGAGAAGAAGGTGCGAGACTGACGCTCGCAATACATCAACAGCACCCACGCACCATCCACGCACCACTTTTTGCAGCACTTTTCAAGCTTCACCTTTTTGGTGGGGCTTTTTTTGTCATTTTCACCTCCTCACGAAAATGATACATTAAGCTCGATTTCTTTCCAGTATTTTCTTATTTTTAAAACAAAAAATTTTTTTTCTGTATCTTTTTTTTCTTTTATTTATTTTCTTTTTTTATAGGGGGGTGCGGGGGGATTTTTTTTTCTTTTTTTCTTTTTTTCTTTTTTTCTTTTCTTTTCTTTTCTT
>CALDIG010000053.1 GCA_937904375.1 uncultured Prevotellaceae bacterium | reverse complement strand
ACAACCGACCCATCGGCAGAATCAAGTATGCGCTCGCTTAATTCCGCCAACGGGTTAATTATGCATTACTTCTTCAGCAACTCATCAATATGCTCTATATAGTCGAGTGAGTCGTCGATGTAGAACACCAACTCAGGTGTCTTGCGGAGCTGATTCCTGACGCGCTGTGCAAGAGCGTAGCGTATGGTTTTCTCGTTGCGGTTAGCTGTTTCGACTATCTCCTGACCTTTCTCGCTGGGGAACACGCTCAGGTGGACACGGGCGATGCTCAGGTCGGGCGACACGCGCACATTGCTCACGCTCACCAGAGTGCCACGCATCTTAGCGGTGTCCTCACGGAATATCTCACTCAAATCTTTCTGTATCTGTCGTTGTATCTTCTGTAATCTTGTTGATTCCATATTATTTATTATTCGTAATGTCCAAAAACTGAAATTATTACCTGTTGGTTGAATTAGAATAGCGCATATTTGACTTGCCCTATTGGTTTATGATTAATAAAATTTTTATATTATTGAATTTCATTATTAACAAAATTTTCAATTGTCGCTTCTAATAAATCTAAATCTCTTTTACTTGTAGCTTCTTTAAATTTATTATAAAAATTTTCTATACGCAATTTGCTGGATTCAACATAATCATTTATGTGATTTAATGAATCATCAATGCACATAAGTTCTTTTCTTAATAATGGATATATTTTTTTATATTCTGGATCTTCTAGTTTCTTTTTTGTTTTTCTTTTCTCTATATTAAGCGCATTAATAAATTGTGATACATCATAATCTTCAAAATGAATACCCATTTGAGGCTCCATCATTTCATCTTCTATAACTTTTACTCTATTCAGATTTCTGCATTTTGTTTTTAATTCAGTTGAAATAGCCTTATAAGTAAAATTATAAATTTCATTAGACCAATGTGAAACCATTTCTGGTAATTGATTTTCTAATACACATATGTATATCAAATGATGATATAATTGCATAGAAGATCCTCCTAATTTATTTTCATATGTTTCTTTATCTGATGCCATTTCATTTAATACATCAGATAATAATATATATTTTTTAGTCATGTTTATTTTAATTTTTTATATTCATTATTTTTTAAATATCAATATAACATATTTGTTCTGAACAATACTCGAAATCTTCAAGACATTTCTTTCCTTCAGTATCCATCCATTTATAGAAATCTTCACCGTATTTAAAAAGCCTGAGTAATTCAGAATCATCGAATTCTGTTCCGGCTTTATAAATATACTCATTGTCATAATTCTTGTTGATGGATGATATATTAAACCATACATACCATTTTTATGATAGAAAGGTCATTGTTGAGTCGGTTGAAAAGCAGATTCTCGCTGTCAATGCCGTAAGCCTCGGCTGTGATGGACAACGCGACAACCTCCAGGTCACTGAACTTGGGAACGACACCTGGCCTGGTCATATTTCCCTTGTCATTTACTTTATTTTTTGCGAAATCCTTGCATACATCAAGAATAATATAGAACTTTGCGATGAAGTTGTACATAAGCGATATGTAATTTAAAGTTTTTGTTTTCACCTCTAAATTACTAAATATCAGCGATATGTGCAACTTTTTCATAATAAAAATATAAAAAATTAATTCAACCAACAGGTGAAATTATTATAACTTCAACAATATCATTAAGTACCTTATACACAATGCGATGTTTTTTATTGATTCTGCGTGAATAAGTGTTGGGACCCAAATATTTGAGTTGTTCAACTTGTCCTGTCCCTGTTGTGGGATGTTGTTCAATTTCAACAAGAAGTTTCTCTAATTTCTTGATAAGTTGAGGACTTTCTTTTTTAAGTTTAATTAAGCCAACTTTGGCTTTCTCTGAAAAGAAGATTTTATATATTGGTCAGCCTATTTAAAAACTGTTCCATACTTTCATCATCTCTTTTGTGATAGCCTTTGCCAGAATTATACTCAACTTCGGCTTCAGCTGCCATATTTGACAGTTCCTCCATGCTATAAACGGTGTCATCCTTAGTCACTGGTGTGACTTTGAAACTGCCGTGGTCGCGGGACTTGATTATCACGTCCTCGCCGTTGCGGGCTTGGCGAAGATAACGGCCCTGATTGGCACGAAAATCGCGGGTGCTGACTATTATCATAATCGTAATTTTTAGTGTTGTGACTCTATTTAGACTGCAAAGATAATACATTTCTTGGAAATGTGTACCAAAATGGCGCACATTTTACAAAAAAATGAGGTCGTGACCATAATCAGAATTAATATAAACAACTGAATAATGCGATTTAGCTAATTAAAGCTTGAGCTTACTCAATGCATTACAAGCGTGAGTATTTAATCCAAAAATCAGTTGTTTTTTATTTTAACACACCCTCATTTTAATCTGAGTTTGGTCCAAAATTCAAAAAAAAACACATTTTTGGACACAACTCATTGCTAGTTTAAATATTATTACCTTTGCATCAGCAACTTAAAAAGATTTTAAATATGGAGAAATCATATCGGAACCCCAGAGATAAATACTTGGTTGGGATGGTGTTTTGAGCGTGTATGCATGGCGCATGTAAATCAAATTAAAGCCGCACTCGGTATTGACCGAATCAGCACACAATTTTATTCCTGGCGTAGCAAGAATTCATTACCCAAAGCACAAATCGATATGGTGCTTGAACGCGCTGACGGCATTATCAATCTCTGTGAGATAAAATATAGCGAAGCCGAGTATTCGTTAGATAATGCCGAAAGCATTAAACTAAGAAACCGAACTGAAACTTTTAGGCAAGAGACAGCTACTAAAGCTGCGCTACGGCCAACTTTAGTTACAACTTATGGTTTGCATAAAGGAGTTCACTCTTCAACTTTTGTGGAAACAATCACACTAGACGATTTATTTAAATGATGCAAATCACTCATCAATATTATTACCGTAAAGGCAAGGTGACAGCAAAGACCGTGATTTACACTGTTTTGTCGGTGGTGCTAGTCGCTTTCGCCGTGTTTAGCTATATCCATTGGGAGATGTCGTTTTTGTTCTCGGAATGGCAGGGATACGTTATAATTGTCATCTATGGCCTGATAACTTTGGGCATGATACTTTCTATTTTTGAAAACTTCAAGAAAGTGAGTAAGACCAGTCGCGGTATTCCAGCATTTGCGGTTGGTGAGAAGCATTTCGTCTTCTTCGATGACAAGGGAATGTCGATGGTGGTTCCTTTTGAGGACTGCGATGGGGTGAGAATCAAGAGCACATATAGTCGAATTACTGGCACTCAACTCACGCTCATCATCAAATACCATGACAAGATGGAAACACCAAGCAAATTTGAGATAGAACTAAGCGAACTCGACCATTCGCAGAGTGAGATTGACAAACAACTGAAGAAGATATATAAAAATCAAGTTTCCAATAAATTAGAAACTTGATGATTAGTGATTAAAGAATAAATTTTCCTGTAATTTACTCTTCTACCCCCTCAATATCTTCACCTTGAATCTTGAAGGTGACGGGCAGGGTGTACCACACTTTCACTGGCTTCCCTAAAGCGTTATGGGCCGGGTTAAAATCAGGAAGCAGCTTCATAACTCTGACTGCTTCACGGTCAAGCTCCTCGCTTACCGAGCGGGCCACTTTCACCTCGCCAACCTTACCGGTTTCTTCTATAATGAATTGTACAACCACTTTACCTTCAATATTATTCTTATAGGCTTCTTCGGGATATACCACATGTTCACTTATAAATCTCATAAGTGCCGCATCTCCACCAGGAAAACTCGGCATGTGAGCCGCGCTTCCAAAGATTTCATTTCGATAAATCGAGTCGCGCACTTGGCTTGGAGTGCCATTATCGAGAGGCTTCACGGTCTTGCTTGGAGTGCCGGCCATCGCGGCAAGACTCGTGATGCCCACACCAGCGAGGATCACGGCTTTCCCTATGGCCCGCCTCCGCGAAATCTCCTTCTCAAGATATTCCACCTCACTCTCACATGCAGGGCAGGTGCCAGCGCAGTCGCCCTTGTGGGTGCATGGAGCAGGAACATAATCAATGCCATTGGCACGGGCAACATCAAGCCTGATTTGCTTGAGTGTGTTGCACACTAATCTTCCGTATTTCATAACGCAAAGTGTTTGAGGGTCAATACTCGGTTGCCTTTCACAATTTATTCTATAACGCAACAAATCATTGAATTATTACTCTTTTTTCAGCAAAATTGCGACAAATTATATTTAAACTTAAAATGAGAAAATATAAATAGTAAAGGCCAATTTTCGAACTTTTACTGTATAAAGACTTGTGGGATTAATATATTATATATATTTTTGCACAAAATTTTATATATAAAATAATTTGCAAAATGAAATATAATATTAAGTCAACAACAGATTATCTTGCAGAACTGACAGGCTGTGAAATAAGGAAACTTACTCACACCAAAAGAGATGATAATAAGCTTCCATTAGCAATCGCTTCTTCATATACTCTTTGCGATGTAGAGTTCATGGGTACTATAGTTATCATTGCCACACCGACAGAACTAGAGAACGTCACTCCAATGCGGCTTGCAAAACATCAGGCAAAGATGATTGAAATATTCCACCATCCTGTTGTCTTTGCCTTAGAGTCTGTAGCATCCTATAATATATCTCGGCTTACCCATGCAAAGGTAAATTTCATTGTACCAGGAAAGCTTATTTTCATTCCAAGCCTGTTGATTGTATTAAGCGAACTGAAAAACAGCACCAAAACAATGCCAAAGAAGATGCCTCCAGTAGCTCAAATGCTTGTGCTATATCACATTGAAACGAGAACAATTGATGGACTTAACACTTCTCAGATAGCAGAACTTACAGGTTTGGCTTATCCAACCATCAATGTTGCTCTTCGATGGCTTAAGTTAAATAACATCATAGCACTTGTTGGCAGCAAGCAAAAACATGTTCAAATAGCGCTGAGCAAGATTGAACTGTGGAACAAATCCCTTCCTTTGATGTCGTCACCCATCGAACGCATTATCTTCACCGACACAAAACCGGCAGGAAGTTTGATGGCTGGCGAGACTGCAATGGGGCATTACACAATGCTGGCAGAACCTGCTACTCCAATAATAGCAATTGATAAAACGGTGGCCAAGGAGAATGCTGCCATTATGAACAAACAATATGGTGACATAAAGGTTGAGGTCTGGAAGTACTCTCCGGCGTTGCTCTCAGATGATGGATGGATAGATAGACTTTCGCTCTATCTTTGCATGAAGGATAGCGAAGACGAAAGAATACAACTCGAATGTGACACCTTAATTGAACAAATGAAATGGTAACGGGAATTGAACGCTGGAAGCAATACTTCAAGGATTATAAAGACAACTATGTGCTCATTGGTGGGGCAGCGTGCAATCTGCTTGAAGATGAACTTGACATGAATCCTCGTGCAACGAAGGACCTTGACCTTATACTTGTCTGACTTCGGAAGGCGTTTGTGGGATTTCATCAAATCTGCCAATTATTCTAGCCGAAGCAAAGGAGAGAACGAATTCAAACACGAATACTATCGTTTCACAAATCCTGAGGACAAGACATATCCTAAGCAGATAGAACTTTTTGCGCGCAACACAGGAATCTTAAATCTGCCATCCAATGCTCATATAGAGCCTATAAGTATTGGGGAAGACCTCTCAAGCCTGTCTGCTATCTTGATGGACGATGATTACTATGCATTCACAATAGAGCATAGCAGAAACATCAAAGATAGTCCCGAAGCTCTTATTTGCCTGAAAGCGAAAGCATACACAGAGATGCTAGATAGGAGAGCAAAAGGTGAGCAAATCGACAGTCGTGACATTGAAAAGCATAAGAAAGATGTCTTCAGGCTAATCGCCATGCTGCCACAGCGCTCGCGCTTCACACTCTCCGAGAAATTGAAAAATGACATGAGAGATTTCTATCAAACAATAGGGGAACTGCCTAACAACGAATTCTTTAAAAAGGCAGGACTGAGAGGCTTAGATGCACAACGCCTTCTTGACCTCTTCAACATGGCTTTTCTTAATTGAGATTTTAGGCCTTTTTGTAGAGGATGGTGAGGCCGTCGCGCAGGGGCAGGATAACGGTTTCTACTCTTGGGTCGCGGGCCACCAGGTCGTTGAAGTCGAGGATGCCCTGCGTCTGGTCGTCCATTTTCTTGCCGTGGAGGTCGGTAACCTTGCCGTCCCATAGGGTGTTGTCGGCGATGATAAAACCGCCAGGCTTCACGTGGTCAATGACGAGGTTGAAATAATCGACATACTGCCGTTTGTTGGCATCGATAAACACCAGGTCAAACTCTCCACCAAGTTGCGGCACTATCTCGTTGCAGTCACCTATGTGCAACGTAATGCGGTTGCCTACAGGAGATTCTGCAAAATGACGGCGCAGGAAGTCTTCCAGTTCATCCTCTATCTCAATGCTGTGAATGATGGCATCATCGTCGAGCAGTCCCTCGGCGAGGCATTGCGCCGAGTAACCTGAATAGGTGCCAAGTTCCAATACCCGCTTTGGGCGTATCATGCGCACGAGCATCTTCAACAATCGTCCTTGTAGATGCCCCGAGCACATGCGCGAGTAGAGCAACTCAATGTGAGTGTCTCGGTCAAGCTGATGCAGATGCTCTGGCTCAGCATCGATATGCGCAAGTATATAATCTTCAAGTTCTTGAGTCATAGTTTTGAAGCTGACAAGCTAACGTGTAAACAAGCTGACAAGGCAATGGTAGGTATGCCTCTTAATCTTAAGTGCAAAATTACCACAAAGTATTCGAAACAGCAAACGTTGATTGAATTTTCACGATATTTTTGCGTTTATGCAATAAAACACCTAATTTTGTGCATCGTATAACACCAAAACAAGATAACATGAAACTCTCAAAAGCAATTATTAAGGCTGTGGCCACTCTTTTGATTATGGGTGTCACAAACACAGCATGCAAGCAAACCTCTAAAGACCAAGAATCTGAGTCACAACAGTCGAGCAAGGTTGATGACAAAACTAAAACTTCGGCTGTTGATGAGTCAAAGTTTCAAGCAACATGTGCAGGAGACATCGACCACAGCACCTGGAAGCCAAACGAAGCCACCAGCGTGGAGTTTAACGCATTCCCCACCAATATCGCCGAATGGAAACATATTCAAGAGATGCTGGGTGACGAGCCGCAGGGTGCCGTGGCTCTGCAAGTGATGGCATTTGAGCTATACCGCAACAACCGTGCCGACGGCGAGGAGGCGCTGCGGTTGAACAACACTCAGACCAATTACAACAGTACCATAGAACGCCTGCACGAGCTTATGGGCAACGACAAATATTACGCCCGACCCTACATCGCTTGGGCATTGCTCGATGGCGCCACGCCCGAGAATGGTTATACCGTAGAACCTCCCTATACCATCAAAATTAAGGTTGATCCCAACAAGAAGTACCAAGAGAGCCAACTGCTGCACGGCACCGTCATCTACCTGCTCATCGACAGCAAGGGTTGGGACACCAACTGGCGCGGAGTGGAGGTAGTAAAGCCCGAGGGCAGCGACTACTTCGTGGTGAGCAACTGCCCGGCAATATATACCCAGTGCAAAGAGGCTGTAAATGGTTAAGAGGTTATATTCAAGGGGGGCTCATAACACAATCTTCAACATACTCGCCTGAATGCTGACCATCATAATCGGTGAACTCATCATCGGAGAATACATCTGAGTGAGTAAAAGAGACTGTTTTGTATTTATCTTCTTCACTTGGGACGTAATACGAAGTTCGTTCATCAAGATTGATTTTCAGTTTCTTTTTCATTTTATTTGTTATACCTTTGCCTTTCTCAACATTGTTCACTGCAATCTCTTCTGGCGACAACAAACAGGATTGCAGCGACACACATGCCAAAACGGATAAAAATAAAATCAACTTTTTCATAACAACTCTCTTTCTTAAATCTTTTTTAATTGCAAGCAAATCAGCCTATTGGTCCTCAATAGGTGTATCTAAATCATCCCAGCCATCATTCAATAGGCTATCAATTCTCTGGTATTCCTTTGTATGCACAAAGGTGGTGTGCCACAAATCAGAATCATTTTTTTCATACCATCTAATACTCTTTAATAGAGCGTCGGTGAATTCTTGTTCCATGCAAAGCTCTATTTTATCAACATGATATGGATGCATACAAATACTATCCCATGTGCCACATGCTCTGAATATATATCCAACAAAACAAAGGAATATAGTGCAACCAATGCAAGCTGCTATTAAAATTTTCAACTTTGACATACTCATAACTATTCATAGGTAAAATCACTGTCGGAATATTCTTTGGCTTTCCAAGTAGGTAACTCGAAGTTCTCCCAACCATCACACACCAAATCATTTAATTGACTGAACTCCTCAGAGTTTTTAAAGGTAGTGTCTTTGTCATGCATCATAAACCAATGCAGGCCATCGAGAAGCGCATTGGAGACGTTCTTCTGTATTGACAGCGAATCGGGAGCACCATGATGATTATGCATCTCTTTCCCACTGTCATATCCCACTAAAGCCGCGATAAAAATGCCACTAATCATGGCTACAACTAATAATAAGTACCTCATTTTCCTACTTTTTATTTGTTAATATTGATTGTTTAAGGAATGTTACTTTCTACTAAACAGAAAACAGAAAACAGAAGACCGTGCCTCAAGGTATCTGTGGGGCACGGTCTTGAATTGGGCGGTGTTAAGCCTCGGGCTTAGTCTCCTCGGTCTGCTCTTCAGTAGTCTGCTCTGCTGTGGGAGCGGTAGCGTCCTTGTTCTCTGAAACCTCGGCGGCATCCTTGTTCTCTGAAGCTACGGTACTGGTAGCCTCGGCTGGAGTGCTCTGAACATTCTCGGTGCTAGCGGAAGCGCTAGTGCTGCTTGCGCTGCTGGTTGCGGTGGGGTTGGTCTTGCAAGATGCAAAAGTCATTGCGAAAACTACTGCTGACAATAAAACTAACTTTTTCATAATAGATAAATTTTAAATGATTAATAAATAAAAGAATTATGTTTTTTAAGTAAACGAGTCAATAAGCAAACAAGCCAAATAGCATCTCCATTAGTTGTTGCCAACGGTTGGTTTGTTTTGACGATGCAAAATTACAATGGCGGCGACCGAGGGTGTTATAACTGTCAGGACAACTTTTAAAACATCGAGGACAACCGCTGTAAAAATCATGAGAATTATTATAACTACAAAGACATTTCTTCTACGCAATACGCTGGATTTCAGATGATTGTATTTTTTGCAAAATTCGCTTGACGTTTGTGCTTTTTTTGTGTCAAAAATGTCAGCTAAATAAGGTATTTCGTCAGTTAATCCCGACAAGAAATAATAAGATAGAGAAAAAATTTGGAAAAGGGTTGCACCAACCATTTACTTTGCAATGTAAACATCAACAATCAGTAATTTATCAACTCTAAAAAAACCTACAGCTATGAGACTCTTAAACATATTGAATTACTTCGCCCAAGTATCGGAAGTGATGAATCGCCGAGACAACTCTTTCTCCAGTGAAGAAATCAACAGATGCAACGACCAGCTTGCCGAAATTGCCGATGACAACCCCTTCCAAGCCAGCGAGAGTGAATGCATGGCAATGAGCAGCAACTTGCAGGTAAGTTTGAGTTTCTAACTGTCTAGAGAATAATAAAAACAATAATCTACAATAAAAACAAAGAATTATGGAAACTAAGAATTTAAATCAGAGAGTGAGCCGAGTGCTCGTCGTTGCAGCACTCATGTGTGTAAGCTTGGCAGCCAGCGCAAGCAGTTGGAACTGGAGTGACTGTGTGTCGTGGTTCAGAGGTCACGGTAAAGAGTATTTGGCCCTATACGCACACCCAACCTATAATGTTGACGAATATGTCATCTGTGAAACCAGTCCTGATATCATCATCAAGGTGTATTACATAGGTCACTTTGTGGACTACTCATGCAAATACAAGATTACAAAGGGCTACAAGGATGGCATGTATTTTTTCAAAGACGTGCAGGTGCTCAGTGAAGGAAACTTCTGGGTTAACTCGTTTGAGGCATGGGACATGGTGCCAAAACTATATAGCCCCATCTACAACAACTTCGACTTCAAGTATCTTTTCGGTGCAAGCAAGTTCAACAATATGTACTCACATCAAAAAGCCGCAGCAGCACTAACAATGGAATTCATGGCAAGATACCTATAACCCACACCAGTCATTAGGCAACGATAGGATATTTTTTGGGTCTATTTATGGGTCACCTGCAAAAACCTGTGTTCAATCGCAAGACCATGCAACCACTAAGTACTCACGACCCGAAAGGGGAACACACAAGCAAGCAAAGCGCAGTAAATCTTTCAAATTTTTTCCAAATCTAACAAATAATTATTTTTTTTGAAATCAATAAATTATATACTGTTTGATTTGAAATGATTTGTTAGATTTCTGCGCGAAGCGCATTAAACCAGAATTTTACACACCCTCCTTCACAACCCGCCAATGACCGATTTGCGAAAATTTGTGATATTGCTAACCTTCAAGTTTCTAAAGTTCTAAAACTTTAGAAACTTGAGTTATGAGTCCACTTTAAAAAGTGGCATTTTTTGAAGATATTGTTATTCGGATGGCTTT
>CALDIG010000052.1 GCA_937904375.1 uncultured Prevotellaceae bacterium | reverse complement strand
AGAGTGATGCACCCAAGGCTTCGTTCTATCTGCCGGTCACGGAAGAAACGAGTTTTATCGGATATCCCAAGGCTCATCTCTATGTTGAGGCTGATGGCAGCGATGAAATGGACCTGTTCCTCATTGTGCAAAAACTCGACGAGAACTACAATGTGCTGCGGCAGTTCACCATCCCCTCAACCTCGCCTCGTACCCACGATATGCTTGAGAACCACGGAGGCGTGGCAAAGTACAGTGGTGCTTACGGACGCTTGCGAGTGAGCCGCCGTCACCTCGACAAGGAACTCTCCACCGACATCATCCCCGTTCAAAGTTTCGACCGTGACGAGAAACTCTCAAAAGGCGAAATAGTGGAAATCGAAGTATCACTGGCACCCATGGGAATGCTCTTCCATCCAGGCGAGACCTTGCGGTTCATGGTAACCTCACTCAACATCACAGTCAACGTCCATCCAGGCGTACCCGCCTATGTGTCAAAGGACAATCGCGGTCGCCACATAATCCACTGCGGTGGCGAGTACCAGAGCTACTTGCAGTTAGGAGTGCTGAAATAGGAAAGCTGTCACAAGGGTATCTGAGGGTGTGTCAAAATTCTGGTTTAGTGCGTTTCGCGCAGAAATCTAACAAATCATCTCAAATCAAACAAAAGTTATTTTATTGATTTTAAGTGAATTAATTATTTGTAAGATTTGGAACGATTTGAATGATTTCTCACGCACAGCGTGACTCCTTTATTTTGGCACACCTCCTCTACATTAATAAAGTGTCTTTGGTGGAATCATAAATTGCAAAAAGTTATGTTCTTGTTTCGGCAAGCCATCTCAATCAGACTCAAGCAATTTATAGACCCCCCTTAATATGTGCCTATTTGTTATTCACTCAAGTTTCTAAAGTTCTAAAACTTTATAAATTTGAATTATTCATATCATAATTGATAGTGGTTTTAAAAATCATCTCTGAATAATCGTTGAAATAGAACATTATTTTTATAAAACAGGGCATTGTTTTCTTGGCAGTAGGCTATAATTTTGCAGTCCTGTTCTATCGTTTTTGCCTTGATTTTACTGGATTTACTGAATAAGAAGGTGGAATTCGAGATTTAACAGATACGTGCCGATTCATTGCATGTATCGTTAAAATAGGAAATTTCATTTATATTATATTTATAAGTTGTAATTATTGTCCAATAACAGAAAAACATTCAATTTATCATTTATTTTGTTAATCAAATGTAATATTCGATGAATCTATTATTTTTAACAACAAAGCAGCTTGCGCGAGTGATTACGCAATGCTCGAAGTGGCACCTAGTGCCATTGTGGATGCTGCTTGCAGTGGCTGTCGCTATGCCAGCCCAAGCGCAGCTACTCAGAGAGGAAAAGGCCGATGTTTCTGGTCTTGATGTCACAAAGCTGATGTTAAACAACGATCAGGGTAATTGGTTTCAACTCTATGACCAATTCAATGCTCCGCAGCCGCCACGTCTGCTGCCGGGCGATGGTTCACAAGGCCTCTTCTATGATGAGGATAACGCCACCATCCAAAGCATTATCTGCACTCAGGACATGCGTTATTACCTGTTAGGCAATTCCAACCGTCAATCGGCCGACGTCCCGTTCAGCACCGCTCATTTCGGCACCGTGGGCACCGAGGCCCAGTTCATCTATCCTATGGTGAATCTGTATGGCCTGGAAGTGGGTGACCTCATTCAATCCATCACATTCTATGTGAGTCCCACCTATGGCAGCTCACTTGCCGACGATGTGGCGAACAATCTGCCCGACGAGGCCGGTGGCGCCACCATTTCGGTCAGCATTAGCGAATTAAACTCTGGATCGCCTACCGTAACCATTGCCGATGCCACCGAGATGGCAGCCAACCGCGCTAACCTCACCGAGGTTTATAACGGCAATCTGCCCACCGGCTCTGACAAGGTCACTATCACGTTCAACCAGCCGTACCAATACCGCGGCGGACGCATCATCATCGACACCTACGTGACCAGTGCGGCAACGATGGTGAACGACTGCAACTGGATGGGCATCCTCACCCGTCAAGGGGCCAGCTTCTACTCCTATCAGGCCACGACCGTCCCCGAGGAAGGTGGCGACCCGGTTACCGAGACCGTAAGCGCGCAGTCAAACTTCCTGCCTACGATGACCATTGAGCACACCCGTCCGGTGAAGTATCATGGCTTCACCACCAAGGAGTTCTTTGACAACAAGACTTATGAATGGACCGACATTGACGGCAACACCCACACAAGCAAGATGAGCGAAGTGGCCACCGACCCCGACCAAATTGTGGCGCTGCTCACCAAGGTGTATAACGACACCGAAATTCCCGGCAACCTGCGCCGCGGCTTCGACCGAGACGGCAATTTTACTGAGCCTTATAAGGAAGTGTCTTATCCCGGAATATTCGAATTGTATCACCGCACGGGTGATCAATATGCCTTTAATGGCGACGCCGCCAATTTCACGAGCAACAGATTTGGTGGCCGCCGATTGGGGTGGGGAACTCCCGCTCTGAGCGCTTATTTCGATGGCTATGACGGCATCCAGAACGCCTGTTACGCCATGCGCAACCCCCACACCTTAAGGCCCGACGTGGATGGCATCACCCTGGTGCTCATTGAAATGCCCGATGACTTTGATGATTATAGATACGTCTTAACCTCAACAGCCATGGATGAATACCTGGCAAAATATTATCCAGAAACTATGTTATTCCCAAACTATCAGGCTTACAATCGGTATTATACGTCAAAAATAGTCAAGTCGGCGCGCATTCTCACCGAGGCAAAACGTACCGGTGAGGGGCTGGATGCCGGCACGTTGTTCAAGATTGACTGTGACAAGATGAACAAGTTCTATATCCTGGGCAAGGGTGGGCTGCGCATCCCGTTTGAGTCAACAAGAGCCTATGCGTCAGACCCCGACCAGAGCGGAACAACACGCGACACTTACCTCTACACTGCGTTCCCCCATTTCTACTATAATCCCTACAATGGCAGGGAGCATTGGGTAGAACATGATGCCGACTATATTATTCACCACATGTTTGAGCAGTTCAGTGCCTATGATTTGAGTACAGCCATAGGCAACAAGGACTTGTATCAAAAACTGATTAACATGCAGTCATTAGACATTGAGCATGACTGCACGTCGATACCTACCACTTATCGTCGCGATGGAACAGGAGTGGGACACCAATTCATGATGTTTGACCCGAAGGAAGATGGCTCCAACTGCCAGGATGTGCGCGACATGATGTTCTTCGTGCCCGACTACCGCATGATGAAAGACGGCAACCGTGACGAGGCTCGAGTGGACTATTTCGTCTATAACCTTGAGCACCGGCCAACGTTGGCACTCTATGTCATCCACCAAGAGCCGGTCACTGCCACCCCCGACAAGACCGAGGACGACCACATGATGCTCACGCTCACCTGGAACAGCAACCTCGACTTGTTCATGCCAGGCAACGAGCAGGCCTATGACCTGTGGCAGGTGATCATCGACGAGTTTGGCGTGGAGCACATCGTGCCCGTTTATTACATGAACGAACAGGACCAGTACACCGATGCGCAGGGCAACGTGCTGGACGACCAGAACGACGAGAGCCAGCGCGTGCAGGTCACTCTGAGCAACATGCCCACCGGCGACAAGACCTATGTCAACGTCTATCAGCCCCGCTACGGCCACAGCTACACCGTGACCTTTGCCGTCTCCGGCACCGATATCGACCGCTTCCTGCACACGCAGATGTCGAACTACCAGAGTTTTGTCATTCCCGGCACCGACCCCACCGAGATGCTCACCCTTCAAGACCTGTCACACTACAGCCGCTTTGAGCCGCAAGAACTGCGCAACTGCTACTCTAACAAAATCATGCTCAGCAACAGCCTCAACGGCATCAAGACCGAGAAGATCGACGCCGGCACACAACTCACCATCACCCGCCAACCCCTGGGAGGCGAGCAAGGTACCGACGCTGTGACTGTGGCAACCATCACATTTGACCCGTCACAGAACACGCTCACGGTGCAAATGGCCAATCAAGCCGATAAGGCGCTGTTCCCCCATGCCATGGGCGAGGAGAGCGGCGACATTGCCGGCTACCATGCCAACGGCGACAACGTGGAGGGCAACAGCGCCTGGACACACACCTATAGCGTTGATGAGAATGGCTATATCGACCTTGAGAGACTGGTTATTTTCGACAATTTCGTCGCCGCTGTGGGCGAGAACACGCACCCCAATGCCTACCGCTACAGCGTGACCAGCAACTACACCGACACCTCAGTGGGCGAGAACGCGGCTCACAGCAATTACGTGGTCGTGCCCATACATAAGACTGAAACGCAGATTGGCGGCTACGACCAGGCTGCCGTGGATGCCGACACCGACCACGCCCTGACATCCTCGGTGGCTTTCAAGACCAGCGTGCAATTCAGCAGCAAGAGCGACATCCTGCGCTATGAGGCCTACCGCTGGACTGAAAGCGACAGCCGCTACATCCTCAAGACGGCTGCCACCGACGAGACCGAGCAGGAGTTGCCGCCTACAGGCATGGCGGGCAACCAAGGCAACTTCTACACCGTGAGCATGAACGACATGGGCTCAAGCTACTATGCCACGTCGCCCGATGTGCCCGTGTCGCCCGACATGGAGCAGACGGCTTGGGCAAGCTTCGTCGATAACTACGTTGCCGATGATGAGCAAAACGGCATCTTCGTTTATACCCCGGTTGTGAAGGCTTTCTCTAAGGGCCTTAACCTCAGCGGCCAGCAGCGCACCGACTACAACACCTACGGCGGACCGGCGCAGCTTGCACCATCGGGCACTATGACGGTGAAAGCTGAAAACGCTGAGATGAGCAAGTACAGTTGGGAGGAGAATGGAAAGACCTATTGCTACTACAACATACCACTCAATGTTGACAACCTTAATATCCCTAACGGTTACGAGCTCTACAAGGCCCGCGTATGGCGCAAGGTCGATCCTTCGTTGCTCAATGAGTCAAACCCCAATTTGACCGAGGCTGAGCGTGAGGCTCACATGATTCGCTTGGGCACCAATGGCGAATATATGTATGATGACATCAACAATGCCGACAATGAGAACATCAGCGTTGATGGTATCAACGAATATGTCTTCGGTGATAAGGAATTTGATGCCACCTATGAAGGCGACCTCAAGATGACCTTTGGAGCGCAGAAGGTGCGCGAAAATGACACTGAGACGGGTGTGATTGATGAATTGCCAGTTCAGTTCACAGTGCGCCTCTATTACAAAAAAGATGCTAATATGAAAAATGCCAGTCAAGACGGAAAAGATTTGACAGCCAGCCATGCTGTTCTCCGTGGCGATAACGACGATGAGAGTATCTATTACATCGTAGAGGCTATTTATGAAACCACAATAAAGGAAGAGGATGTCATCACCGCCATTAATGGTGTTTCGGTTGACCCTTCACGACAAGTGGAGCAGGTTACCTACTACAATGCCATGGGGCAGTCGAGCAGCAAGCCTTTCAACGGTGTGAATATCGTTGTGAAGGAGTACAGCGACGGCTCTAAATCTTCTTCTAAGATTATAAAATAAAGATTAGTAATTTTTCAGAATACGTGTATTGTTGGTTGCTGGTTGTGAAAACTGGCAACCAACTTTTTATTGATTTTTAAAGTGGACTCAGTAAAGGTTACAGCTGTCGGTATTCGTTGGGTGTCATGCCCGTCAGGCGCTTGAAGAATCTGGAGAAGAAGGAAGGGTTGGGGAAGTTGAGCTGCTCTGAGATTTCAAGGATGGAGCTATCGCTGTATTTGAGTTGCACTTTTGCCTCCTGAATGATGAAACGGTTGATCCATTGCATGGCAGTGAGTCCGCTGGCTTGCTTGATGATTGTCCCTAGATGATTGGGGGTGAGGCACAGTTTGCTGGCGTAAAAAGGAATGTTGCGATGCATCGTGCTGTGCTCTATTACGAGCCTTATGAACCGATTCAGGGTGACATATTCTCTTGTTTCGGTCACATCACGCAATATCTGCTGCATCTCGTTTATGTGGTACAACTTCATGAGCATCGCCTGCTGCAAGTGTTCAATGACAGCAGACATCACTTCGGGCTGATGAACCTCGCGCCACATAAGGTTGAAATACTCTCTTATGAGCGAGCTTTGGCCGTCGTTGAGGTCAAACACCAACTCGCTGTCAATTTTGACCACTATGGGCAGGTCGGCGGGAAAAGAGAATGCCATGAAGTCATAATCATCGCTCCTTTCCAATATCTCAATAATCGTATTGGGCAAGCTCACTATACCCATATTTTTTTTCAACGTATAATTCTTAAGGTTGATATTAATTAGCGCCTCACCACCTGTGATTAATAATACTCGGCCATCGTCAAGACGGTAGGGCTGTCTTACCTTGATGTTCTCTGACGCAAAACTATTTACACTAATGCTGATGTAGAAGCGCTCGTCAGTGTAGAAGTTAATCTGATTATCAGAGCGATCATTAATATACTGCAGATTCAGCTGGTTAATGTTTTTTGCCATAAATGGTAGGGGTTTTGTCGTGTTTTAATGCAAAAATCGTTTAAAAAGAACATTTGTACCTTTAAATAGATAACGACCAATGCATAAATCTATTATAATTTTGCGAAAAATTTCATAATTAATTATTTAACTTAAAAACTATAAGATGAAAGGATTAACAAAAATCATTCGCTTAGCTATGATTTGTTGCCTGATGCTAATGGGTACGGTAAGTGCTATGGCACAATCGGCAACAAAGATTAGAGGAAGCGTCATCGACACGTCGGGCGAAGGCCTGCCAGGCGCCAGCGTCAGGGTAAAAGGCGGCACCGAAGGAACTGCGACCGATTTCGATGGCAAATTTGAGTTGCAATGTGCTCCTGGTACATTGCTCGAAGTGACTTACATTGGCTATGTGGCTCAAGAGGTGCCTGCCGCCGATGGCATGGTAATCACCTTAGTGGAAGACAGCGAGATGCTGAATGAGGTCGTTGTGATTGGTTACGGTACGGTAAAGAAAAGTGACGCTACCGGTTCGCTAGCCACGCTTGAAGCTGATCCCAAGCTTAAGGGTGTGGCATCTACGGCCGACGACATGCTCGTTGGTAAGATTGCCGGTGTGACAGTGACTAGTGGTGGTGGTAGCGCTACCGGTGGCTCGAGCATCCGCATCCGTGGCGGCTCGTCACTCTCGGCAAGTAATGACCCGTTGATTATTCTCGATGGTGTTTATCTCGACAACTCTGGAATAGGTGGTGTGGGCAATATGCTCAGCACTATCGACCCTAACGACATTGAGAGTTTCACCGTGTTGAAGGATGCAAGTGCCACCGCAATCTATGGTAGCCGCGCTTCAAACGGTGTGATCCTCATCACCACCAAGAAAGGAAAATCGGGCAGAGTAAAGATTACCTACGACGGCACAGTCTCGATTAGTCACATCAAGAAAAAGATCAATGTGCTCGACGGCAATGAGTTCCAAGACTTGATTAAGAACACTTTTGCAGGTGCCAGCAACCAGAACGAGGTTTACACCAAACTCGGTCTTGCCATTAATCCCGAGACTGGTGAGTGGGAAAGTGTGAGCAACGCCAATACCGACTGGCAAAAGGAGATTTTCCGCACAGCGATAAGCACCGAGCACAATATCAGTGCCCTGGGCTCGATAGGCGAGTTCATGCCTTATCGCATTTCGCTGGGCTATACCAACAATAATGGTATCCTTAAAACCGACCACATGCGCCGCTACACTGGTAGCATTGCCCTCTCACCTTCGTTCTTCAATGGTCACCTCAAGGCCAATCTCTTTGGTAAGGCAATGCACATCAAGAGCAACTTTGCCAACGGAGGTGCTGTGGGAGCCGCCATCTTTATGGATCCCACAAAGCCTGTTTATGATGATAATAGCCCCTATCACGGCTACTGGTCATGGGTGGGTGACGATGGCAACCTCATCAGTGTTGCCACTAAGAACCCTGTTTCGATTCTTGAATGCTGGGACGACCAAGCCAAGGTGTGGAACTTCATTGGAAGTGCCCAACTAGAATATAATGCGTTTTTTGTTCCTGGCTTGAAAGCCAACTTAAACCTCTCGATAGATGCGTCGAGCAGCAAGGGCTATAGCGAAGCACCATTTGATGCTCCATCATTTGCCAACTCACTTGGTTTCCGCAACGACTGGACTAACCACCGCACCAACAAGCAACTTGATTTCTATGCCACCTACGCACGTGATTTAGAAAGCATAAAAAGTCATTTTGATATTATGGCTGGTTACTCATGGCAGCACTACTTTGTGCGCAATGACTGGTACACCGTAGGTCAACATGAGCGTGATGTTGATGGAAATTTGGTACCCAAGGAGACTTCAATAAGCGAAGGCGAAAGCAAGACCGAGCACTATATCTTGTCGTTCTTCGGTCGTGTAAACTACAGCTACGACAATCGTTATCTTGCCACATTCACTTTGCGTGACGACGGCTCATCTCGCTTTGCCAAGAAAAACCGCTGGGGTCTGTTCCCATCGCTTGCACTTGCTTGGCGCATCAGCGAGGAGGTCTTCATGAAAGAGCAAAACACCTTGAGCAACTTGAAGCTGCGCTTAGGCTGGGGTAAGACTGGTCAGCAAGACATCAATCAAGGTGACTATCCTTACTTGGGTTCTTACTCTTACAGCATCAACAATGCGGCAAGTTACTATCGCGATGGCGAGTGGAGCCGTCTGCTCAAGCCCAATGCCTATAATGAGGACTTGAAGTGGGAGACCACGACTACCTGGAATGCCGGTATTGACTTCGGCTTCCTTGATAACCGCATTAACGGTTCGCTCGACTTCTATCACCGCAAGACCACCGACTTGATCAATGCCGAGGCCAAAGTGCCAGCAGGTGTGAACTTTGCAGAGTATGTGGTTGCCAATATTGGCTCATTGACCAACACTGGTCTTGAGTTGACCATGAATTTTGTTCCCATTCGCACCAACGACTTCACTTGGGAGATTAACACCAATGTTGCATGGAACAAGAATAAGATCATAGAGCTAACCAATGGTGACAACAGTGCCGAGATTCGCCGATTTGGCCGCACTAGCAGTGGCGACGGCTCGTTCCAGCTCAAAGCCCACGCCGTTGACCAACCTGCAGGAATGTTCTATGTGTATGAGCAAGTGTATGACTCCGATGGACATCCTCTTGAAGGAGTGTTTGTTGACCGCAACGATGATGGCATTGTCGATGAGAATGACTTGTATTTCTATCACAATGCCGACCCAAGCGTGACCTATGGTTTCAGCACCAAGTTGCAGTATAAGAACTGGGACTTCTCGGTTGCTGGTCACGGTCAAGGCGGTAACTGGATTTACAACTCGGTGGCAAGCAATAGTGCCGAGCTTTCGCGTGCTCGCCTATTTGCCAACGCGTTCTTGAGCAACCGTACCGACTATGCCTTCGACACTAACTGGCAAACCTCCAAGGTGCTCAGTGACTACTATGTTCAGAATGGAGCATTCTTCCGCATCGACAACATCACACTGGGATACTCTTTTGAGAATCTCTTTGCGTCACGATTGGGAGGTCGCGTTTATGCCACAGTTCAAAACCCATTTGTTTTCACCAAGTACAAGGGTCTTGATCCAGAGATTAGCGGAGGATTTGACGACAACTTCTATCCACGCCCTGTCACCTACATGTTAGGTCTTTCACTAAATTTCTAACTAACAAGTTTCACCTTATATTAAAAAATAAAGAACATGAAGATATTAAATAAATTCATGATTGGTGCTGGGATGTGCTTGATGGTCTTGTCGTCGTGTGTCGATGACTTGAATACCGAGCCATTGACTCCAACCACCATCTTGCCCGAGGTAGCATGGGATGACCCCAATGCCTATGAACTTTACACGGCAAAGATTTACTCTGCGTTTGCTATTCCTGGCAGCGATGGCCCCTCGTCGGGCGACATCGTGGGTGCCGACCAGGGAGAGGCAACTTTCACGCGCACCTTGTGGAACCTTGAGGAGCTTCCCACCGACGAAGCACTGGTGGCATGGAGTGACGAGGGTCTCAACGGCTTGAACTTTGTTCAATGGACTCCCACCAATCGCTTTATCATGCTCAACTACGATCGTCTTGAGCTCATCAATGCGTTCTGCAACGAATTCCTTATTCAAACCACACCCGACAAGTTGGCTTCTCGCAACTTGACAGACGCTCAGATTGCAGCAGCCAATGTTAACCGCGCCGAAGTGCGTGCCTTGCGCGCCTATTCCTACTATGTGCTGATGAACTTCTATGGCAATGTGCCTTTCACCGACGAGTCAACAGGAATTGGTGCCTACATGCCAGAGCAGCGAGGCCGCGACTTCTTGTTCCCATGGATTGAAAGCGAGCTGAAAGCTGTGATTAACGACCTACCCGCCAAGAGTATTGCGGGATATGGCAAAGTGAATCGCTATGTCGCCGACATGATGCTTGCTAATCTTTACATCAATGCCGAGGTTTATGGACAAGGCAGTCACTACAACGATGCCGCTGCTTGTCTGGCCGACATCATCGACAATGGCGGTTACGCACTTGAACCCACTTATAAGTACAATTTCCAGGCCGATAATGACCTGTCGCCTGAGATGATTTTCCCCATCATCTATGATGGAGTGTACGCTCAAAGCTATGGTGGCACAACCTATCTGTGTGCCGGAGCTTATGGCGACGACATGGCCCCAGGCGACAACTATGGCTTGCCACAGTACTGGAGTGGAATTCGTTCTCCACACGACTTGAGCCAACTCTTTGAGGAGGGTGACAGTCGCGCTCTGTTCTTCACCGAAAACCGCACGCAGGAAATTCACGAGTGGAACGACTTCAAGCAGGGCTTCTCGGTAGTGAAATATACCAACTTGACCCGCGATGGAGGCAAGGGTAAAGACAATACCTTCCCCGACACCGATTTCCCATTGTATCGACTTGCCGATGCCTATCTGCTCTATGTGGAGTGCGCAATGCGTGGTGCAAGCAATGCTACTGCCGCCAATGCTATCAACTATTACAACCGCATTCAAGAGCGTGCCTATGGCAACACAAGCCACAACATAAACTCCTTGAGCGACTTGACACTCGACAAGCTGCTTGACGAGCGTGCGCGCGAGCTCTATTGGGAGGCTCATCGCCGCACCGACATGATTCGATTCAACCGATTCGTTGATGGTAAAGTGTGGTCGTGGAAGAATGGAGCCTTTGCTGGTTCTCAACGCATAGATGACAAATATTTGCTCTATCCGTTGCCTTCAACCGACCTCTCAGCCAACAGTAATTTAGTGCAAAATCCTGGATATTGATTAACCTCCTAAATAACTGAAGAAAAATGAAAAAATATTATAATTTAATGTTAATGGCACTGCTCGTGTCGGTTGGATTATCTTCTTGCTCGCCCGACGACATGCCTCAGCTCACTCGCTTGGTGGAGCCAGAGCTTAACAAACTGCCTAACGACATTGACGGTACCTCTACCGTATATACTTTCACATGGGAAGCAGCCAAGTTCTATATGGACGACGATATGCAGTCGACAAGCATTGGTTCCTACGAATATCAGGGCATTCAGTATGTGCTTCAAGGTGACCTCATGGGTAACGATTTTGCCAATCCTGTTGCCTTTGGCACAGCAATTAGCGAGAACTATCTCTCCCTCGCTTACGAAGACATAGCAAAGGTGATGATGGATAACTTTGGTATGGTACGCAGTGTGGATGAGACCTCTACTGCCGACTTGGAATTCCGCTTAGTAGCTACCTACGGCAGCAACGAGTCAACAAGTGTGACATCCAACGTGATTCAAGTGCCGTTTACTCTCACCACCATACCTCCTGTTACAGGTCCTAAGGGCAAAATCTTCATCTGCGACATGGCAGGTTGGGGCGCAATGGCACTTTACGCTTGGCCCGAGGCTGGCTCAATGCCAGGATGGCCAGGATTGCAATCAACTGGTACTGCCAGCAAGAATGGCAAGACCTACTATGAATTCACCCCAAGTGATGAATATTATGGTGCAGCTCTTAACTATATCGCCAACAATAATAATGGTGGTCAGCAAATCGACCTCATGCAAGACTTCACCCTTGGTGAGGAAGATGTCTATCTCACAGTATTTATCGATGAGCTTGGCAACCTGAATTACCAGATTGACGAGGACCCAGCTCCCAAGATGTATGTGCTGAGCAACCTTGGATGGAGCGACTACAGCATGTATGTGTGGGCTGGTGGTGCCGACGTTGAGGCTGGCTGGCCTGGTGTTCACTACTCATCTGTCGTGAATATCAACGGCGAGCAGTGGATGGTATTTGAGATGTCGCGTGCCTACAGCAAGACTGCATCCACCAACTGGATCATCAACAACAATAACAATGGCTCGCAGGTCGACATCATGCAAGGTTACACGTTCGACCACGACACCTTCGTGCGCATTGCCGCCGATGGTTCTTACACCGTGAGCAACGGCCCCATTCTCAATGATGAAAACCAGTTTACTGTGTACGCCAATATCGATGAGAGTGGCTGGAGCAGCATCTCATTCTATGTGTGGGGCGACTTGGGCGAGTTATGCGGCGGATGGCCAGGTGCGGCAGCCAGTGGGCCCTTCACCATCAATGGCGTGAACTACTACTATCACACCTTCACAGCTAATGTCCCTGTCAATGTTATTCCTAATAACAGTGGTGCCGGCAATCAGAGTCCCGATATCTCGGGTAACACCGATGTAATCATCAAGATTGCTTCCGACAATAGCTACGAGATAGTGAAAACATTCTAAATCTTTATAATACAGTAACAATTCTGCTTCATCGTGCCGGGGATTCAATGCCCATGTGCAGAGAACCTCGGCACATTTTTAAAAACTGAAAGAAATGACAAAGAATATTAGATTATACTTACTTGCCTTTGTAGCCTGTTTCACTATGAGCGCATGTGGCGGTGACGAGCCTTCTCCCAATGGTGGAAACAATAATGGAAACGGCGGTGGTGGAACAACCCCCACTACTGGCGTTAACATTATTATCGACAACACCGATCCAGTAAGTCTTAAGAATCGCGTCATCTATGAGATGAATGTGGGCTCTTTCACTAGTGCTGGAACATTCAAGGCTGCGCAAGAAAAACTCAGCGAGCTGAAGACTCTGGGTGTTGATATAGTGTGGCTCATGCCCATTTATCCTCGTGGTGGTGGCATCAATAGCCCATATGCGGCAACCGATTTTCAGGCCACTAACCCCAGTTACGGTACTATAGCCGACTTGAAGAACCTCGTTGCTCGTGCTCATCAGCTCAACATGCAAGTGTGGCTCGACTGGGTTCCTAATCACACAGCCACCAATGCCCGCTGGGTGACCGAGCATCCTGAGTACTACAAGAGGCAAGGCGGTTCAATGGTAAATCCCATGGGCTGGAACGACGTGTATCAGCTCGATTATTCCAATGCCAGTTTGCAGGCAGCAATGACAGGTGCTCTCAAGTTCTGGCTTGATAATGCCGATGTCGACGGTTTCCGATGCGACTTTGCCTCAAGCCCCGAGATTCCAACCCAGTACTGGCAAGATGCCATTCCCGAGGTGAGGAGTCACAAGAGTGGTAAGACCATTTATTTCCTTGCCGAGGCCGATATCGTGCAAGATGCCAAGCGCTTGCTCGCTGTGGGCTTCGACTATGACTACGCATGGAATTTCCAAGAGTCACAACTTGCTGGCTTCGGCCCTAACGGAACCAGTGGCGAGAATTTGAGGTCGCGTTGCGAGAACTTTGTGGCTGCCAGCAAGAACGCTAGTGTGGCTCGCATGGTATATCTCACTAACCATGACGTGGCCTACAACGATGGTGGCAAGACGCTCATCTCATTGTATGGAGCCAATCGTCATGCCCTCACAGTGCTTGAATTCACACTCTACGGAATGCCATTGCTCTACAATGGTCAAGAAATAGGTTGTGCACAGACTCTCAACTACTTCACCGATGAGAAGATTAACTGGAACAGCATAGATGCTAAGATGAAGAACACTGTGCGCACCCTCGTTGCTCTGCGTCACACTCAAGCTGCTCTTGCCGACAATGTGGAGCCTTATTTCCACACCACCGATAATGCTGGAGTGCTTGCCTACACCAAGACCAGTGGCACATCACGCGTGCTTGTGGTCATGAACTTGAGTGCTCAGGCAGTGAACGTGAAACTTAACGGAGTCTCGGCTGGTAATTATGTGAAGTGGCTTGATAGCCAGTCAATCTCTACCAATGTGGCTACCAAGGTGCAAAGTGAGGCCTTCTCCTCAACTCCATCTATCGCTCTCGAAGCCAAGGGCTATGCAGTTTATGTTAAACAATAATCAATAAATTATTCAGTTATAAATATCTTTATTTATTCACTTTTTAAAAAAACATCGCAATGAAAAAGATTTTACTATCTTCGATGATGCTGATGGTAGCGATTTTTGCTGCCAATGCTCAGCAAAACAAGTGTGATGTCAATGGTGATGGACATGTTACCTCAGCCGACATCACAGAGATTTACAATTACTTGCTGAATGGTCCTGAGGAACCAACCGAGAATGCAGGCATCTTCATCTGCAACGAAGCTGGATGGGAAAGCGTTGCTCTCTATGCTTGGCCACAGAACGACATCCTTCCCGACTGGCCAGGTGTTGTTGCTACAGGCACTGTTGAGAAGTACGGAAAAACCTACTCTAAATTTGACCTCAACAACAACTATTTTGGCACCGAGCTCAACTTCATCGCCAACAACAACGATGGTGGGCAACAGGTTGACCTCATGACCACCACCCTTGGCGACGAGCCCATCTATGTGACTGTTTATATCAATAGCGTGGGAGCCCTTTCCTATCGCATTGACGATGGCACCGACCCAGGTGATGATCCACAACCCGAAATGGGCTATACCATGTATGTCCACAGCGACCTCGACTGGGAAGAGTATGCCATGTACGTTTGGTCAAATAGCGCTGGTGGCAATGTTGAGGCTGGCTGGCCAGGCATCCGCCCCGCCGAGACCACAACAATCAATGGTGAGGAGTGGCTAGTGTTCAAGATGACAACTACCTACTCTAACTACAACGACACCAACTGGATTATCAACAACAATGGTGGTGGCTCACAATTCGACCTGATGAGCAACTACGACTTCCAAGCCGATGCCTACGTGCGCGTGGCAGCCGATGGCACTTACACCATTAGCGCCTCACCAGCCAACTGATATTCAAAGAAAATTAGTCACGTTATAATCCCGCCTCAATGCGAGGCGGGATTTTTTTCGTTGAATCAGAACATTTCTGCCATATAAAAAGTAATGAATTAATAAGATTATCGTGGTATTTTTGCATCATAAAAATACTAAAGACATGAAATGACTTATCCCGTGAGGTCTCGGCAACGAAGTAATCCGCAGCAACAACGAATGCCAAGAAGTCAGCCAAGACCGAAGTAGCCGACTTCGCGCAAGTCAAGGCGAAGGGCTAAATGGTTCGTAGTTCACTGGCTGAACTTCCACTTGTATGATTTTTTCACCTCTCAATTTTCTTATCGGACACTAATGATTTTTTAAATTAGACCTGCCGCCGTAAGTTGTAAAAAAAACAAGTTACGGCGGAAAGTCTTTAGGGGAAAATGATGGTCAATTCAAAAAAAAACACTACCTTTGCCGTGAAAAACAAAGTAATAAAACAAATGGAATCTAAACCAATATTCATCGGTCGCCATGCCGAGCAGTCGCAACTGCAAGAGGCAATGGACTCTGGCAAGGCCGAGTTCGTGGCAGTATTTGGCCGCCGCCGCGTGGGAAAAACCTATTTGGTCAAACATTTCTTCGGCAACAAATTCGATTTCTATGCCACTGGCATATATGGAGCGTCAATAAAGGAACAGTTGGCCAACTTTACCCGTCAGCTCAACCAGCAGTCCAAAGTCACTTACCCTCAAGCTGCCGACTGGTGGGAGGCATTTGACAACCTCCGTAGCCACCTATCCACCATCAAGCGCCGGCATATCACGGTGTTCATCGACGAGATGCCCTGGATGGACACCCCCAACTCGCGGTTTATAAGTGCGCTGGAGTTGTTTTGGAACAGTTGGGCCGCCGACCAGCCCCGCCTCAAGCTTGTGGTGTGCGGTTCAGCTACCACCTGGATGACCAACAAGCTCATCGGTGGCCGTGGAGGGTTGCACAACCGAGTGACCCGCCGCATACACCTGCACCCGTTCACACTCGCTGAAACCGAAGAGTTCCTTGCAAGGTCAGGGTTCGTGTGGAACAGATATACCATTACCGAGTTGTATATGATTATGGGCGGGGTGCCATTTTACCTAGGGTTGCTCAACAAGAGGCAGACATTCCACCAAAATATCAACCGCCTGTTCTTCAATCCACAGGGAGATCTGATTGCAGAGTATGACATCCTGTTCAGTTCGCTATTTAAAGACAGCTCTGCTTATCAAAGAGTTGTGGAAGCTCTAAACCGCAAGGCTCGCGGACTCACACGCATGGAGATTCAAGAGATTACTGGAATGCAAGGTGGCGGGCTGACTGAGGTTCTGCGCAACCTTGAGAACTGCGATTTCATCCGCCGCTACAATGCATTCGGCAAACTACAACGCGACGCGATGTTCCAACTCGTGGACCAATACACGCTGTTCTACCTGCATTTCCGTCGTGAGTTCAATAGCGGGAATCCCGACTATTGGTCAGCCAATATGGAAAGTGCGGGTCATCGAGCATGGAGTGGCTATGCCTTTGAGCAAGTGTGTCTGCGCCACATTCCCCAAATTAAGAGGGCGTTGGGCATCTCGGGGGTGAACAGCGAGGTGTGCGCATGGAGTGGCGACGGTGGGCAAATCGACCTGATTATTAACCGCAACGATCAGGTCATAAACCTTTGTGAGATGAAATACACCTCAGCTCCCTTCAAACTCACAAAGGCTTATTATGAGAAAATGAGCAGTCGCCGCGAACTCTTCCGCGAACAGACACGCACACGCAAGGCACTGCACTTGACGCTGGTCACCACCTATCCATTGTCGCACACTCAGTATTCCGAGATGATTCCCAGCATAGTGACCCTCGACGATTTATTCGTAGATTGATACTTGACTATCTCATCTAAAAACAACGGAACCAAGGCCGAAGAGGTCATGACTCCGCTTTTTTGTCTATAAACCGTGCTAAAAGTGGCAAAAAAAGTGAGATTTAGCAGGGTTCGCCTAAAATCTAAACAAGTCTTCAGCAACAATAATACGCTGAATGCTATCAATATATGCATTATTGGCCACCCCAAATGTTGTTATTAATGTTACATGGATTGACTTGTGCTTAGGACTAACATCTGCAACTCGTTCAACCTTGTTTGCAATGCTCATGTCATCTTCGTTTGTGAGACTGTATTCTTGCTTGGAGAATTTACATTCACACAAGTTTATGACATTGTCATTGCGGTCTATAATAATATCAACTTGTGCTCCACGTCGGCCATCGCTTGTGGCAGGTGCCGTCCATGTATAGGCAACAGATGCAACTCCAGAGATTCCAAGTGCAGCTTTTATCTGTTCAGTGTGCAACATACACACACGCTCAAATGCCAAGCCACTCCATGAACGATGAGTGAGCGACTCAAGGATGTTGCTCCAATGATCATACTAAAATATTAAGATGGGATGAAATTAAGTTCACCCCACCTTGTTAATTAATTATTAAGTGTCCATTATCTGCTGTGGTAAATTATCTTACGTCCCTTCTGCAAGTAAATTCCACCTTCAATGGGTCGAAGCACTCTGCGTCCCATGAGGTCATAGAACGGCTCATTTTCATTGAATGGTTGAAGAATATTATTTATCGATGTGATGGAAAGAACATACACGTTAGATGCTTCTGACTCTCCCACCTGATAAACCGCCTTAACAGTATAATCGCCATTTTCGGGATTAGCAACATCGAACGATGTGCCTGTGATAAGAGACTCATTGACAAGGTTGCCGTCGCAATAAAGATTGTAGCCGAGTAACGTTAGAGCTGGAGCCTCGCCACCAAGTGAATAGGTTATATCGTCGAGAAGTACGCCAGTGCCCATGTCCGAATTGTTGCGTAGAGCAAAGAACTTAGTGCCATCGGGCAGCGTTACTTCGTAGCGAGTCCACTCTGTGTTAAGCAGAATTATGTCACGATTAACAAGAGTAAAGCTTGATGTCTCGGCATCGGTTGTTGAGTAACGAACCTCAAGATAGTCCTTGCGCTCGGTGGCCGAAGCAGTGCGAGCATAGAATGATATGGTCTGCTCATTGCCATCAAGTTGAGGAGAAATCAACCAATCATTATTGCGATAGCTACTGCCGAATGTGTTGGCGTAGTCACAGATGCTGATTGCCATCTTGCTGCCACTGTGAGGTGCCCATTGTGGATTCTCCTCGATGTCAAGCCAAGCACTTGCTGGGCTGAAAATCATGAATGCCTGTTCCTCTAGGTAGTATGGGAAATCAATGTTTGAACCACTTGCATCCTCAATATCGATAATGCCATAATCACCAAATGTGGCCTCATCCTTTGTTATCCAATTGCCAAAAGTGCGAGCACCATGGGTATAGCTCTCAAAATCCTCGGTCACTATCTCGCTCGAAGCCTCAATTCCTTCGGGAGCATCCCATGTGAAGGTGGCAATGTCTCCATCAACAGTTGCCGTGAGATTGGAAGGAGCTGGTAGGAAAGGATGAACGACCTCAATAGTAAATGGCTCTGATTCATTGTCACTCAGGTTATTGTCGAGGTCGTAAACAACTTTCACCATGAATGTCTCCTCGTCGCCCCAAGCCTGCAGAGCTGTGAGATTAAATGTATATTTAGTTGTTTGGGTTGCAGCAATATTTTGTCCATCAATAGTCTGCTCGAGTTGGTCGCCTCGATAAAGCTCAATGCTGAAGTTTTGGGCATCATTGGTTCCATTGTTAGCTATTGAGACTTCAATGTTGAATTCTTGGTTGACATCCACACTCTCGGGTGCTTCGATTTCAAGCAATGAGAGGTTGTCGGTCAATCGACTCTCGATCTTGATGTTGTCAATCATGATGGGAGTTTGGTCGCTAACAGCATTCTCCTGGAAAGCAATGATAATGAATTCGTTTTGAGCGAACTGGCTCAATGGAACCTCATATAGTTGATATCCCGATTTGTTGACTTCAGCCATGCGAATAGTCTTTACTGTGCTAAAGTCGAAGCCGTCGGCAGCAACTTGAATGTATAGTTCGTCGTCATCGGGATTAGTCTCATAGAATCCGTTATTTTCATATTCCAATTTATTCACATAGAAGCTGAGAACAGGATTCTGGGCATCCTTAACAGCAATCTTGCCTGAGAATGCAGTAACTTGCGACCCAGCCACATTGGGAAGATAAGCCAGCAGTCCATCGTCATCGTCCTGAGAATAATAGGACCAGTCATCGCCCAGCACCCAAGACTCTCCATTGGTGCCGTTAAATCCCCACAAGTAGGTGAAGGCGTGGTTGGCAAACGACTCTATAAATGGAAGTTCATAGTTTGCTCCTGTAATGCAAATTGCTGTTGCTGGGACACCGAGTCCTTTATCTGATTTAGCATAGACAGCATATTGCAATAGCTTTTGGTCACCAGAATTAGATTCGGTCACTGCTTCGTCAATATAGCTCAGACCTTCTATTCCTTGTTGCAGGAAGCTTCCTGTAGAAATGTTGTAAACCGAGTAGGTGAGGTTTTCACCAACATAGCCGCCATAATAGCCTGGTCCTTGGGGAGCCTCCCAAGTCACAACCGGGTGACCATCGCTATTAAGAGCGACTTTAGCATTGAGAGGTGCTGTGGGATAGTCAACACCCACCCAAGCTTCGCCTGTGGCAGCGGGACCAGAGCCAAATTCGTTGGTGCTCACAATCTCGTAGGTTGCCATTCCGTCAGGCACGTTCTCTTCGGTAAATGAGAGGGGCTCACCTGGTTCGGGATTGCTAAATGTTTTCACCTCCTGATTGTTACGGGTAAGTGTTATTGAGGTAATATTGCTTAGCATTGTTCCATCAACACACTTCTCTGGAGCAATAAAGTTCACTGTGGCAGTGCTTTGCCCATTCTCGCCGGCTGTAACAGTGACATTGGTTGCCTGGGCAGGAGCCTTGAGGGTGTAACTCTCGGTCACCTTGATGTCATCAATTAAGAAAAATGCTCCACCAGCCTCGGATGTGGCATAGAAGCCAAAGTAGTAGTTGCCATCCTCGGGCACTGTGATGGTGAATGACTTGGTGCGCATCTCGTCCCAGTAAATGGTGGTCTTGGACAACAATTCAGTTGTCATGCCCTCGACTGTTGCCGCAGTGCCCATATAAACTGAATATTCATCGGGCCAATAGTCAGAATAGCAGCAGACGTCATACTGGAAAGTGTACTGGCGATCGGCCTTGAGTGCGATAGCGGGCGTGATAAGCCAGTCGTCACCATCTTTTGTTCCTGTGTTGTAACCAGTACATTGAGCCGATGGACTATAGAGCCAGCAACCGCTATCGAGTGCAGGGGTCTCGTTGTTGTCGATGATGGTGAAGATGTTAAATTCATCCTCGGTGTCAAATGAGAAATGAACAGGAACCTCAAATGCATCACCGAATATTATACCATTAGACTCGGTAGCCAGGCTTTCAACATCATCGGCCTTGGCTACTACCGAATATTTAACAAGAGCTTGACCACTTATGTCAACGTTGTCGGTAAATGTAGTGGTTTTCAAGTCGGTAGCAACAACCTTTCCATCGGGCAAGCGAGTGATGTCGTAGCTAATGCGACTTTGCGAGAAGTAACCACCATGAACACTGGATGTGGGAGCATCCCAGGTTATATTGGCCTCGCGCTCGCCAGTCTTAGTCATTACTACATTTGTAGCAGGCTTGGGCTGATCAATTCCCACCCACTGTCGCAGTGATGTGGGCTCGCTACTGCCAGCCTCGTTGCTGAGTTTCACTACAAAGTAGTGGAAACCTGCATTGGCGAGAGTTACAGTTGCTGCCACTTGTTGTCCTGCAGTAGCAGTGCCAGTGTCCAACTGTTCGCCATCAACAGTAACAACATAATCAACGTTGCCAGTGAGTTCATTGCCACTTGCTGTGGTGGTGGGAACTGTGAAATTAACGGTTCCCGAGAGTTGATCATCAACAAACGAGAGCGTGAGAGAATTGATTTTATCGGGAGCATCGGCAGCGGGTGTGGCAGGGTTCATGTAGATAGCTACAACTTCTTCAGCATTGGGAAAGCCGGTAAGCAGCGAGGCCACTCCAGTTGAAAGGTCAACTGTGTAGAGACCACTTGAGTCATCGCTCAGAGATGCTGCCCAATACAAAACATCATCATCGCCAAAAGTTGCACTTTGCAAATAGGCAGGTATGATACCGGTAAATCCAACTGGAGTGAGTTCTCCGTTCTTCTTGTTAACTTTCACCAAGTATCCTCCATTGGTAATACCATAGGCTTGACCGTGGCTATTAATAGCTACTGCCACAAGTTCGCCCTCAAGAGTTGCAAGATGTGTAACACTAAGGCTATGGGGATCCATATACCCCCAAGAAACGCTGTTGCCATTATTGAAACAACCATAGGCCAAGTCATCAATTGCATCGTAGGCCAAATCGGTTGCTAATGCTGTGTAATCTTGATCAATTTCGAAAACCTCGTTCCAAGTGGCGCGATCATATACCAGGGTCTTAACCGCCAGTTCGCCAGTGAACCAATCCTCGGAATAATTGGTCATATAATAATATTTGTCGGTAAAAAAACCACCTCCTGATTGAGGTAAATCTTCGTTTTCAAATAGCTGGTTGAATACAGGTGGCGAAGTGAGTTGTAGTCTTGCCACTCCATAGGGAGTGTAGTATTCCTGCCATTGGTCACTATAGAGCAATGCGGTTTCAAAGGTTCTTGAACCATCAAGTTCAATTCCACTTAAGGTGGGCATATTTATTGCCTGGAAATTCTTAAGCATAGGCATGCTGTGGGAAGAAGTTTTTTTACGTTGCGCCCAATCTTTATGGCTGCTTTTCTTTTGATAATTTGTTAATGAGATTTTTGCTGGCTGCTTTTTGTTGGCAGCTTGAGCTGGTTGCATGAAGGCAGCACTCAAAAGTGCCACTATTGCAAACAAAGAAATAGAAAGTTTTAATCGCATAAGTTTTTTAATTTAAAATGTGATAATTTTTGATGCAAAATTAATTTGAGAAATAATAATTTAAATGACTAATAAACTTTTACAATACTAAAATTTATAAATTTTGATATAATCTTACTCCAAAACGCATCTTTTTCCTATTATTTCGAGTAATATTTCACTTTTTTAGTATTAACTTTACTTTGCCTAAAATAATATTATGTATTTTTGCAGACACCTCCTATTTTATAATATATAGGAGGCAAAGAGAATTAAGTCTGATAGCAATGAAAAAATCTAACACATTTATTTATATCTTACTCGTTGTTCTCATTTGGGGAATGACTGAAAATGCTTTGTGCAGCAAGCGCGAGCCAAGCTATCAATCACTATTGTCTAAATCTTCAGAGGAACTATTGAAAATGGGTGATAAGTACAATAACGACCCGTTGAAAGCCGATAGTGCAATGATGTGCTACTCAATAATTGCAGCGCGAAACACACCACAAGCTTCTGTCAAAGAAAAGGAACTTGTTGTTAGAGCACTTAACGAGATGGGGGTACTCAACACAACTCATTATAACAACTACATGAGCGCCTATCAAAACTTACAGATTGCCTATGACCTATGTCATGAAATTAAATATCTGAAAATGGAGCCTTACATCTTGCTTAATATAGGCAATTTGTATAATCTTTATGAGTTCCTATTTCCTCCTGAGGACAAGAGAACAAAGGCTGGAGAGTACTACCGCAAGAGTTTTGATGCTGCATGCCAAATGCAAGAGTGGAACATGGCCATCAGCAGTTACATCAACTTTGTGATGCTCAATATGCCTTATGGGGTGGGGGATGAAGAGGTTCATCAAGAAATGAAGCATTGGATTGATGACAGCATACCTAAAAATATTACTGACTGGAGATTGGCTCGGCATTTCCTTGATGGTAACTTGGCAGTTAAGCATGAAGATTACAATCAGGCAAGAGAGTGTTACCTGATGATGAGCGACGACATCAAGGGTGAAGGCACTCACGATATTGCTCGTGAAGAGTATATGGTGCTTATGTGCATGACTACCACTTATTTTCAAGAAAAACGCTATGACATGGCGATAGACTGCGCTAACAGAATCCTTAACTTGAAGAGCCATCAAGACATGACCGATATTAATGTAGAGACGTTTCGGCTGCTATCGGAATATTATAGTGCTATGGGTGATGACGCTAAAGCCAGTAAATACCACGTTGATTATCTCGAGAATAAGGAAAAACTTATGAAGAATATTGTGGGGCTTGTTCCATCGCAACTCTCCCATAGACTTGAGGAAATGAATATTGAGATTGACAAGATGAATGAGCAAAAAAGGCTTCAATCGTTGTATCTTGCAGTCGCTGGAATCATTATTGTCTTAGCTGTATTGTTCTCTTTTTTCATCATTCGCAAGAACAAGGTCTTGAATGAAAAAAACACTGCACTATATCATCGCATGAAAGACATTATAAGGCTTGATGAAGAGCGCAAAAATGAAAAAGATGTCAAATATAAGGACAGCGGATTAAAAGAATCTCAAAAAATGGAGTTGTTCGATAAAATCAAGGAGGCAATGGACAATACAGGTGAAATTTGTAAACCAACTTTTACTATGGGTCGTCTCGCTGAAATGATAGGGACAAATACTAGTTACCTGTCACAAACTATTAACGAACACTACGGCATGACTTTTACCAACCTGTTGAACTTGTATCGAATCAAGGAGGCTTGCAGGCGCATGGAAGATTCTGAGAATTATGGAAATCTCACCCTTGATGCAATCTCTGAGAGTGTGGGATTCAAAGCAAGGGTAACTTTCACAAAGGCTTTTAAGCAACATGTGGGCATGTTGCCGTCAGAGTACCTCAAGGCAGTGAACACCCACCAGAACAAGATACAACAAACTGCAACCGAAGATATCAACACCGATCAGCACCCCGATTGATAGAATCCAGTTATATTGGATGTCTTGTTTTATTTGCCCTTCCTTTTTTGGGCGTATGCCTGGCGGTCGGCGAGGATGGCGTTGAGGTTCTGCATGGCCCAGTCAACGAGGGTATTGATGTGAGGCACAAGCGTCTTGGCGCGGTCGGTGACACTATACTCTACCCTGGGGGGCACCTCGGCAAAGACTTGGCGTGACACCAGTCCGTCGGCCTCAAGGCTCCGCAAGGTCACAGTGAGCATCTTCTGGGAGATGTCGGGAATCTTCTCGGCAATCTCTGAGTAACGCATACTGCCTCCAGCCGCATCGAGGGTGAGTAATATC
>CALDIG010000051.1 GCA_937904375.1 uncultured Prevotellaceae bacterium | reverse complement strand
GGGGGTACTTGGGGGGTACTTGAGGGGTACTTGGGGGGTACTTGAGGGGACACCGAGAATGTTGCGCACATATTCATGACGTTGTATTGTCACTTGAAAACCACTTTGACGTTCTTCGTATTTAGGCAAGTTTAATCCGTTTTTTTCAAATTCCTCGTTGACTTTATTAGTTCCCCTTCCCCACGTTTCAATAAAACCAGCTTTGAAAAAGGCATTAGCAATTATCTTGTTTCTCGGCAAAGAGGAGTGCTCTTTCATTAAATCATCAACAGTCAACCCCTCGGGTAATATGCCATGATTCCATAACGTGATGCGGTCGTTATATACACGCATTTGGATATGTGAACCTAAATAATCTTTGTGACAAACTGCATTGTATAAAATTTCTCGCAATGCTTTCTCGGGAATTTCAAGCGGCTCCATGCGAACCATTCCTTCATAATGTATAGGAGATATAAGATATTTATTCTTAAGCACATCTATTACTTTGTCAACCATTTGAATAATGTTTCCTTCAATAGTATCTTGAGTAAGCAAATCACTTTCACTATTACCAAAACGGCCTATTCTAAATACCGCCGATATAAATTGCTTTTGTGGATTTTTCCCAAACAATAATATGGCAGCATGATTTAGTCTTCCGTCATTTGTGATAAGTCCAAGATTTGTCAAAACCTTTTCATTAGAATATCCTATTGCCTCATCAGGAAGTCGATTGCGGAATACACCTTGACGCAAAAAATAATCTATTGCGTTACGATCTATCATTTCAATAGTTGAACCCTCAACAGGAGTGTTTTCCCATGTCATACCCATCTTTTTCAAGATGAATTGCTGGAGGGCGACACCTTTTAGTTGCTGCTTGGTGGAGCCACTGCGATAGTGGTATTCGCCCTTATAAGCGATGGGCATATTGCTTGGTTCAACCGCTATTTCAAGGTATTGCAAGCCATCTTGCTCATTTAAGTTCACATCGCAAACTATGCCAAGCGTAGTGACAATCTTGTTGGGAATATCTTCAAGCAGACGATGAGAATTAGCGACGCCAACAACTTCTTTGTTATCATTGATGCCAATAAACAATCTGCCACCTTGCGCATTAGCAAAGCCGCAAATCCATCTCAGATACTCATCGCGTCACGATTCTTTGTATTCTATATTCTGGTTCTCTTCCATTAACTTGTTCTTCAGTCATGCAAAAGTACAAAATTTATTGAAGGAATAGTTCAAAAACGCCGCAAAATCATTTTTTTCCCTTCGTAATCGCGGCGAGTTAATATTTTTGTAGTATATTTGCCAACGGATTGCAGAGGCAATCTTTACTTTTTGAATTAAAAAGAGCGTTTTGCTTATCACTCTTAGCCGGAAACCTGAGAAACTTCTAGATAATGAGAGGATAACAAAGCGGTTTCACGTTATAGCGTGAACTGCTATTCTCATATCTTCATTATCGGGTTTTCTCAGGACCTCAGCAATAGGTGTGGCGAATCAGTCCACGCTTTTATTGTATATTAACTTACCTCTTTGGACTGAAAGGTACAAAAAACATGCTTTTTATGAAAACTAAACTCTTACTAATTATTTTGTTATTGGGTTTAATGCCTGAGACCGTGCAAGCCTATGACTTCAAGGTTGATGGATTATGCTACCGCTATTATTGGTCAGGTACTGATGAGAAATATGTCGCTGTTACACATGAAGACGCAACTCCCGACAACGAATCACACTATAATGTGGCAGGTTATTATGGTCTGTCGGGTGATATTGTGATTCCGAGTCATGTCACTTATTCTGGCACGAAATATAAAGTGGTGGTTATAGATAGTTTTTCTTTCGTGAACTGCAATGAAATAACCTCTATAACAATTCCTGATGGAATTTCCTTTTTGGGTGTTGATGCATTTGCAGGATGCTCTAATTTGACATCGGTAACATTGCCTAATTCGATAAAGAATATTGTTGACGGCTGTTTCAAAGACTGTAAAAATCTAGAAAAAGTCATTATCCCCAACTCAGTTAAATACATCAATGGAAATGCTTTTGAAGGATGCCGAAATCTGAAATCAATAACTATACCTAATTCAGTGGAAATCATTGGAAGTCATGCTTTTAAAGGCTGCAAGAATCTCATTTCGGTGGAGATTCCAAATTCAGTAAAGAGCATTGGAGGTTATGCTTTCGAATATTGTGATGAATTAACCTCGGTGACCATCCCCAATACATTAACGACACTTCCAAAAGGGGTTTTTCGTGGATGTGGATTGAAAACTGTCACTATCCCTGGTTCTGTTAAAGAAATCGATTATGCAGCATTTGAAGGTTGTAAGATGTCTTCTGTAATAATCCCTAAATCAGTGGAATCCATTAAGAAGTATGCTTTTGATTGCAGCGAATTGACATCAGTAACTATTGAAAACTCTGACATAAGTATTGAGAATGATGTGTTTGACAAAAACAGTGTGCATCAAATCATTGTTCCCAAGGGGAGCGTAGAGAAATTTAAGGAAAAACTTCCTGTTGAATTCCATGACAAGTTGGTTGAAAGATGAAAAACGCATGACATAGAATTTAACCCGAATCGGTCATTAGGATTTATGTCATTGCTGATTCGGGTTAAAACTACCGCCATCCTATGTGTGCAGGGTGGCGGTAAAATGTTTATAGCGCAGCGCAATTATGCATTGTGCATTATGCATTGATTAGAGGCGGGCGGCGAGTTCGGCGCTTTGGGCTTCGTAGCCGGGTTTGTTAAGAGTCACTCACCCCGCAAACAGGTCGCTGGCTGTGATAACGTTTTGGATTTCTCCCCAGTGGCCTGTGCGGGCAATGCCTGCAACGGTTATTAAGGTGAGGTTGATTGATTTTTTACGTCCTCTCATCTGACTAAAGCGCAATGCTTTGTGCCTTAATATCTTAACGTCATCATTGCTGACCACATATTCTTGTTTGGAGAATTTCATCTCACAGATGTTTACCATGTTGTCGGCACGGTCAATGAGCATATCGATTTGTGCGCCAGCTTCGCCTTGTGGCGATGGTCCTGTTCGCCAACTGAAGACATTAGCAACCACCCCTGCAATGCCAAGGGCTTGTTTAATCTGCTTGATGTGCTGAAAGCAAACCCTCTCAAAAGCCAGTCCCACCCATGCCGAGCGCAATGGCGACAAGTAATTGTGCGACCAGAACATCTCGTCGTTATTAGCGTTTTGCGACATGAACTTGAAGTAAAACAAGGTAAAGTTGTCGATGAGTTGATATAATGATCCGTTCTTGTTTCCGTATGCGGGAATAGCCCTGATAAAACCACAATACTCCAAGTCGCGGAGAGTATTGGTGTAAGTGCCATTTGATGACAAGTCGCACGTCTTGATTAATTCTTCCCTAGTCAAACCTGCCTTATTCTCACCAAGAGCGTTAACAATAGCAATGTAGTGTTCAGGCGACTTGAAGAGCGAATTATACAGTTCGTCAAACTCATAACGAAGCTTGCCGTTACTCGCAAAGAACATGTTGTCTATATTTTGCGCCACACTTTTTCCCGCCTCGAGTAACGACCAGTAGAAAGGTATTCCACCCAAAACCATATATAGTTCTAAGATGTCGTAACGTGACAGATTGAAACCTCGAGCTATGCCATACCGCTCACATTCGTTGAGGGTGAAAGGCTCAAGCAGGATGCGGTAAGTGACGCGGTTGTGAAGTCCGCCATGGTTCTTAAACAGCTTGTTTACAATCCACGACGTAGCCGACCCGCACACAATAAGTAACACATCGTCGCGTCCCGATGCCCAGCCATTCCAAAAGAACTCGAGTGCATTTACAAACCTTGCCTTTGGTGTGTCGAGCCATGGCATCTCGTCAATAAAAATCACCTTCTTTCTTGATTGTGAGGACTTGATGAGTTCCTTTAACAAGTCAAAAGCTTCCAGCCAGCTTTTAGGTCGATTCTTTACCTGCAAGCCTGCATCTTTCAGTGACGAGTACCATCCAAAGAGTTGGTCGGCCATGTTGCCGCTGGCCTGACCTGAGCAAGCAAAAGTAAGTTGGTCTTTAAACGTTTGCCTTACAAGATAGGTCTTACCCACTCTCCTTCGTCCATATACGGCAACAAATTCGGACTCTAGGCTATTGTAAGCGCGCATCAACTCTTGTTTTTCTTTGTCTCTGCCAATAAACATAGTTGTCATTAATTAAAATCATGTTGCAAAGTTAGAAAAAAATTGTATTATAATTAGCCAAAGTGGGGTAAAAATATGCGTGTTTGGCCAAAAATAAGCTTATAATTGACCAAAGTGTGGTAAAAATGTGCATGTTTGGCCAATTATAAAGGTGATAAGGAGTAAAAAAAACCGTCATCCAGTGTGTGCAGGGTGGCGGTAAATCTTTTTTGGGCATCAATCAAGACGCAGAGCAATTATGCATTGTGCATTATGAATTAAAGTCTCTTTACCACTGGCACCTATATCTATGTGGTGCATGATAGCAACGGCTACACCTCCACAGAAAAACTTGCAATAAACTAAATTCCTACAATAGAAACTAACCTGGATTATTCTAAGCTGATGCGTCAGAACCTCACTGGCAACGAGTATCTCACATTTACCGGATTGCCTTTTTCATCACGGCCAGGGTTGAAATTAGGTAACAATTTGCACACTCTCAGTGCCTCTTGGTCATGCTCCGGACTCATCGACTTTGTCACTTTGAAATTAGACAAACCGCCGTTTTTGTTTACTACAAATTGAACCACAACAATTCCTGTTTCACCTGTGGGATTGTGCTTGCGGCTATTAATGAACTCCATGATTTTGTTGTTGCCTCTAGGGTAAGAAGGCATAACGGGTGCGACATCAAGGACTTCGTTGGTGGTTGGTTGTTGCTTCTTTTGTTCAGCTTTCTTGTTCGCTTCTTCTGCTTTAAGTTTTTTCTCTTCCTCTGCTTTGCGCTTTTTCTCAGCTTCTCTTTCCTGAGCCTCTTTTGCGGCCACGTCATCGTCTTGTCTTATATCGTTTGTTGGCTCGTCGGCATCAAAATTTGAAGGATCATCATTTGCCACAGAAATAGTGTTTAGATCAGTATCAGTGCTGGTGGCGGCAGAGTTTTCTGTTTTGGAGTTTAAAGAAGCGTCATCGGTATTCTCGATTTTGTCTTTAGTTTTGTCACCCTTTGGCAATAGCATAACAGCAGCACCGGCAATAGCGGCTATTATCAGCACAGCCCCCAGGATGTAAAGCCCTAAGCGGCTGCTCTTCTTCTCATCGTCAACAAGGGCATAATTACTACTTGCAGGCTGCTGAGGCGGCAATATGGGAGCGGCAGGAATTGGCTGTGGAGCGGGAACGACAGGAATTGGCTGTGGAGCGGGAGCGGCAGGAATTGGCTGTGGAGCGGGAGCGACAGGAATTGGCTGTGGCGAAGGTGCCGGCTGGGGCACATTTGGTATAGCTGGAACAGACTGCGGAACATTGGGCACTGCAGGTGCGGATTGTTGCACATTGGGCACAAGTGCGGGAGCCTGAGGGGCGCTGCATGGCTGCTCGTCTTCGGCAAGATTGCTTATCAGTTGCCACACATCACTCACCGACTGTGGCCGTTGCTTGCGGCTCGGCGACATCATTTTGCAGATGAGCTGTTGCATCAATCCGCTCACTCCGGCAAAGTCAAACGCATTGTTGCCTGCTGATATGATGTCATCGGTCTCGGGCGGCTGTTTCCCGGTGAGCATATTGTAAAGCGTAGCACCAGCGCCATAGATGTCGCTCCATGGACCCTGCGCAGAGGTGTTTGTAGTCATCACTTCTAAGGGTGTGTAGCCAGGATCGTAACTGTCGCCACTTTTTCGGGCATTAATCAGTCCAATCATGCCATTATCGTCAACTGCCACATTTGATGGAGCAACATTTAAGTGCAGTTTGCCGTTAGTGTGCACAAACTGCAATGCGTCGAGAAGTCGCACAAAGTAGTCCATTGCCTGTGGCTCACTCATCGCTCCACCTATATTGATTATTTCGCTCAACAACTCACAATTTGCCCCTTGAGCCGAAGGGGATATTCCATTATTCTGTACCATAGAAAATTATCATAAGTTAATTAAGGGGGCTTCTATAAATTAAACATTTGGCAGTCAGGAAAATAATTCGTAAATT
>CALDIG010000050.1 GCA_937904375.1 uncultured Prevotellaceae bacterium | reverse complement strand
CAGTGGACCAACGGCGTGGGCGTAACGCTCAGCATCCCCATCTGGGACCACGGCAAAACCAGCAATGCCGTGTCAAAGGCCCGGCTGGAACGCGAAACAGCCTATCTCGACATGCTCGACACCCAGAAGAATCTGTGGAAATCCATCGAGACCTACTGGCTCAACGCCTACAGCGCCCAGCAGCGCTACCTCTCGGCCCAGGAGCAGGTGAACTACCGCACCAGCGCCTATGAACTCACCAGCGAGCAGTTCCGCCTAGGCATCAAGAACATCATCGAGCTGCAGAACGACCTCACCAACCTCTCACAGGCCAATCAGCAGATGCTGCAGGCCAAATATATGGAAATCCTCAACGTGGCAATGCTCAAATACTACCAAGGTGAAACCATCAACATTTAACCCGAATCGGTCATTAGGATTTATGCTAGAACAGAATTTATTTTTAGCAGGTTGTGAAGATATTGTCGAAGACATAGCGGGCTATGGTGAGACAATATCTGAAAAATGCGATTAAGCGAGACAAAGCTGAGCTTGCTCAAAGCCTTGCGAGCGTGAGCATTTTATCCAAACAAAATGCAAAAATAAAACTGTTATGGCATAAATAGACCTAAAAAACATCCCTTCGTCGCCTAATGACCGATTTGGGTTTAAGAAAAACAAACATAAATAATATATGAACAAGAAATCGAAAAAGAGAATTTGGATTGGCGTAGTGGCACTGGCATTAGTGCTGCTGGCGGCATTTCTGGTTTTCAGCCGAAAGAAGGCGGCACAGGAGGTGCAGTTTGAAACCGCACGCATCGACACAGGAAGCATCTCTATGAGCATCACTGCCACAGGCACCGTCGAGGCAGTAACCACTGTTGATGTGGGTACACAGGTTAGCGGACGAGTGACAAAAATCTATGTGGACTACAACAGCGTGGTGAAAAAAGGACAGGTCATCGCCGAACTCGACCGCACCACGCTCGAGAGTGACCTGGCGAGCCAAGAAGCCAACCTGCGGAGCGCCCAGGAGAGTCTGCGCAAGGCTCAGGAGAGCACGTTGCCCGCCGCTAAAGAAGCCACTCTCAAGAGTGCGAAAGTAGATTTGGAGTACCAGAAGAAGAACTACGACCGCTATGCCGAGCTTTATCAGAAAGGGCTGATTGCCGCCGCCGAATATGACGTGGCAAAGCAGAGCTATGAGAAGGCTCAAGCCGCTGTGCGACAGGCCGAGCTGGGAGTCACTGGCGACCAATACAGCGTGAAACAGGCACAAGAGTCGGTGCGCATGGCACAACAAAATGTTGAGAAAGCCCGCACTAACCTCAGTTATGCCACCATCTATTCTCCCATCGACGGAGTGGTAATCTCAAAAGACGTGGAGGAAGGCCAGACGGTGGCTTCGTCGTTCAGCACCCCAACCCTATTTACCATTGCGCAAGACCTGAACGACATGCAGGTGATTGCCAACGTTGACGAAGCCGATATTGGCAACGTGCGCGAAGGACAACGTGTGACATTCACCGTTGACGCTTTCTCCAACGACACCTTCACAGGACAAGTTAAGCAGGTGCGGCAAAAGGCCACTACCACCAACAATGTCGTGACCTATGAGGTGGTGATAACAGCCCCCAACAACGACCTGAAACTCAAGCCAGGCATGACAGCCAACATAACCATCTACACCCTTGAGCTTCCCGACGTGATCAGCGTGCCTTCCAAGGCACTGCGCTTCACTCCCGAAGCCTCGGTGGTAGGTAAAAAGTACAAGATTCGTGACATCAACGCCTCGCACAAGCTGTGGACTCTGGAGAACAACGTCTTCACCGCTCATGCCGTGGATATAGGCACTACCGACGGCACACGCACCGAGATTACTGGCGGCTTGAAACAAGGCACAGAGGTGGTTGTAGATATCAAGACCGCCTCACAAGAGGGCAATTCCCCTGGAGGAGCACCGCAAACCGGCGACCAGCAAAGCACCAGCGAGTCATCGCCATTCTCTCCCAAGCCCCCCGGCAAGAAAAAATAAGAAGAAATAAAAACAACGGGATAATCGAGAGTAAATATTTCACTACTCCACTATTCTACTGCTCTACTATTCCACTACTCTACTATTTCTCCAATGAAACCAATTATAGAACTTGAAAATATCAGGCGCGACTTCATCGTGGGCGAAGAAACGGTTCACGCCCTGCGCGGGGTGTCATTCACCATTAACGAGGGGGAATTCGTCACCATCATGGGAACATCTGGCTCGGGAAAGTCCACGCTGCTCAACATTCTGGGATGTCTCGACACTCCCACCAGTGGAGAGTATAGGCTCGACGGTACGCCGGTGCGCACCATGAGCAAGAGTCAGCGCGCTGTGTTGCGAAACCGCAAGATCGGGTTTGTGTTCCAAAATTACAATCTGCTTGCCAAGACCACCGCCGTCGAGAACGTGGAGCTGCCGCTGATGTATAACAGCGCCGTGAGTGCCCGTGAGCGCCACGAGCGAGCCGTCACAGCCCTGACACGGGTAGGGCTGGAGAAACGCCTGAACCACAAGAGCAATCAGATGTCGGGAGGACAGATGCAACGTGTGGCAATCGCGCGAGCACTTGTCAACGACCCCGCCGTGATACTTGCCGATGAGGCCACCGGCAACCTCGACACGCGCACCTCGTTTGAGATTCTCGTACTCTTCCAGGAGCTGCACCGCGAGGGCCGCACCATCATTTTTGTGACCCACAACCCCGAGATTGCGCAGTACAGCAGCCGCAACATCGTCCTTAGAGACGGCAAGGTGCGCGAAGACATCACCAACGACAATATCCTTGATGCCGCCAAGAAACTTGCCGAGCTTCCAGTCCAGGAAGATTGACTCTAAGCACCACATTACATAATTATAGAACACACCCAGCAAACATGAATACCGCCAATTTATTCAAAATAGCTCTCAAGGCCATCAACAGCAACAAGATGCGAAGTTTCCTGACAATGCTCGGCATCATCATTGGTGTGGGGTCGGTGATTGCCATGCTCGCCATAGGACAGGGGTCGAAGGTGAGCATACAGAAGCAAATCTCGGAGATGGGCTCTAACATGATTATGATTAATCCTGGCGCCGACCGTGGACCAGGCGGAGCGAGAATGAGTGCCGACGACATGCAGACGCTCACGCTCGCCGACTATCAGGACATCGTTGACCAGAACAAATATCTCGCCGCCGTGAGTCCTTATGTGTCAACTGGTGGGCAGCTCATCTTCGGCAACAACAACTACCAGTCGAGCGTGAGTGGCGTGAGCCTGGGATATCTCACAATTCGCCAGCTCACAGTGGAGCAAGGAGAGATGTTTACCGAAGCCGACATCAATTCCAGCGCAAAGGTGTGTGTAGTGGGAAAGACCATCGTCGATAACCTGTTCCCTAGCGGCAGCGACCCTGTGGGGCAGGTAATACGCTTCAACAAGATTCCCATGAAGATTGTGGGTGTGCTCAAGAGCAAGGGCTATAACTCCATGGGCATGGACCAAGACGACATAGTGCTCATGCCTTACACGACAGTGATGAAGCGCATGTTGGCGCAAACCTATCTGTCGAGCATCTATGCCAGTGCCATTACCGAGGACATGACCGAAAAGGCCATCGACGATGTGTCCGACATATTGCGCACCAACCACAAGATTAAAGAGGGCGAAGACGACGACTTCTCCATACGCTCGCAGGAGGAAATCAGCTCGATGATGAACTCCACCACCGACATGATGACCACCTTGCTGGCGTGCATCGCCGGCATCTCGCTGGTGGTGGGCGGCATCGGCATCATGAACATCATGTATGTGTCGGTAACTGAGCGCACCAAGGAGATTGGCCTGCGCATGAGCGTGGGAGCACGCGGAGTTGACATCCTCAGCCAGTTCCTTATTGAGTCTATCCTCATCAGTGTGACAGGTGGTATAATTGGAGTTATCTTAGGTGTGGCGGCATCTTTTGTCCTCAAGTCAATACTACACTGGCCCATCAGCATCGAGTGGTGGACTGTGATACTCTCGTTTGTGGTGTGCTCCATTACTGGTGTGTTCTTCGGGTGGTATCCCGCCAAGAAGGCCGCCAACCTCGACCCCATCGAGGCTCTGCGCTACGAATGATGATTTTTGCCTCACTTTTTTGAAAAATAATTGAAAAACAACTATCTTTGCACTATGGGAAAGAAGGTAACATTTAATAGAACCACCTTGATACATCTCCTGTGCTGGGGACTGGTACTGGCGTTCCCGCTGTTCCTGTACCGCCAGAACGACACGATGACCGACATGCTGAGGCACTACCTGCGCTCACTTGGTGGCACCCTGTCGTGGCTTACAATTTTTTACTTGAACTACATCTATCTCGTTCCCAAGCTGCTCTTTGAGAACAAGCGCAAGCGGTTTGTGCTTTACAATGTCATCGCCATATTTGTGCTCGTTGCCGCCATGACATGGTGGTGGCACTTGATGGGAAACCTGTTCCCCGACTCTAGACCCAAGCCCCCCATCCTCAACGCGCCACCTAGATGGACACGCTTTGTGCAGATGTCGTTCATGCTCATCCTCGTGGTGGGACTCAGTGTCGCCATTCGCATGAGCCAGCGTTGGCACAAGCTGCAAGAGGCGAAGAATGAGGCGGAGCGCATCCGCACCGATGCCGAGCTCAAGAACCTGCGCAACCAGCTCAACCCCCACTTCTTGCTCAACACTTTGAACAACATTTATGCCCTCATCGCCTTCGACCCCGACAAGGCGCAGGTGGCAGTGGGCGAGCTGAGCAAACTGCTGCGCCACGCGCTCTACGACAACCAAAAGCACTTTGTGCCATTATACAAAGAGGTGGAGTTTATCGAGAACTATATCGACCTGATGAAGATGCGTGTGACTAACAACGTGAAAATCAACACCAACATCGACATCGATGAGGATGACTCCACACCCATTGCTCCGCTTATCTTCATCTCGCTCATAGAGAACGCTTTCAAGCACGGCATCTCGCAAGCGGGAGACGGCGAAATCGACATCACTATCACCAATAGCGATAACAAAATCACATGTGAGATAGTCAATACCAACCATCCCAAGCGCGACAACGACAAGAGCGGCTCGGGAATAGGGCTAGAACAAGTCGCCAAGCGACTGGAACTCATGTACCCCGACCACTACACTTGGGAAAAGGGCTTAGACACCACAACCAATAAATACTTCTCAAAGATTGTTTTAATGGGAAACGGAAATCAGGGAGAGTGAATCCAACCGTTAACCAATAACCTATAACCAATAACCGAAAATGATTATCAAATGCGCAATAATCGACGATGAGCCGCTGGCGGTGGAACTGCTGGTGAGCTATGTGAAGAAGATACCGTTTATGGAGCTGCACGGCAAGTATTCCAACGCCGTTGACGCTATGAAAGGCATCGCCGAGGACCCGGTGGATGTGGTGTTTCTCGACATTCAGATGCCGGAGTTGAACGGGCTGGAGCTCTCGAAAATGCTGCCCGAGGCGACAAGGGTGGTGTTCACCACAGCTTTTGACCAGTACGCCCTCGACGGCTACCGCATCAACGCCCTCGACTACCTGCTCAAGCCCATCTCCTATCCCGAATTCCTCGAAGCGTGCAACAAGGCACTGCAGTGGTTCACCATGGTGCAGCAGGCAGAGGAGCAGCGCGAGCCCGAGGCAACCAGCATCTTCATCAAGAGCGAGTACAAACTGCTGCAAATCGACCTCGACGACATCCGCTACATCGAGGGATTGAAAGACTATGTGAAAATCTACACCGAACAGTCGCAGCACCCCATCCTCTCGCTCATGAACATGAAAGCGATGGAGCAGATGCTGCCAGCCTCGCGATTTATCAGGGTGCACCGCTCCTATATTGTGCAAAAGAGCAAAATCAAGGAGATAGACCGCAACCGCATCGTCTTCGGCGACGTCTATATCCCCATTGGCGACAGCTACAAGCAAGCCTTCCAGGACTTCCTGGGAAGGTAAGAGCCTCTCTTTAAAACCCACTGTAATGAGAAGAATACTAATAATCGTTATTATTCTGGTGGCGGTCTTGCCAGTCATAGCACAGAAACACAAGCTCCACATCTTTGAGGGCAAGTCAACCAAGTACTGGGACATCGTATATACCTTCGATGACCACCACATCTACAAAGGCAAGTCGACCAAGTACTATGACATCGTTTATACCTACGATGACAAGTACATCTACAAAGGCAACTCCACAAGATACTACGACATTGTCTATACCTACGACGACGAGCACATATATCAAGGGAACTCAACCAAATACTACGACATCATCTACACCTACGACCGCGAGCACATCTACCGTGGCAAATCCAAAAAATACTACGACATCATCTACACGATAGAGAAAGAGGAGTAGGGATTAAGATGGGTTTTATATAATGCTAATTAAAGTTTCGCAAGTTGCTAACTTGCACAAAGTTTAATGTTTAGAGTATAATCAGTGTGAAATAAAGAGAATTTTGATTTTCTTGTTTCTCTAAACACTAAACTCTAACTTCTAAACTTAATAAATTAACTGAAATGAAAAGATTAGTCACTTTAGCGGTGCTGATGCTAGTAGCTGCCGGCACCATTATTGCCAATCGCGTGTATAGCGGCACATTTACAGGCTATACTGATGTCGTTTACACATTCGATGACAGCCACATCTACCGCGGCACCTCCACGGGATATACCGATATCGTTTATACCTACGATGACCGCCACATCTACCGCGGCACCTCCACGAGCTACACCGATATCGTTTATACCTACGATGACTGCCACATCTAC
>CALDIG010000049.1 GCA_937904375.1 uncultured Prevotellaceae bacterium | reverse complement strand
ACTTGTCGAACTATGAGGACGGTTGGCAGGGGCTTGGCGCCATTACCGCTGTGAGCAAGGACGAGTTCAAGAAATGGATTGGCAGCAGTCACCGTAAGACCAAGCCCTTTGCCGAATATAAGAATGTGAAAGTAGAGGACTTGAACGCCACGTCAGTAGCGCAACACAAGCGTATGCAGATGGAAATCGTCAAGCAAACTAACCCTATGACAGATGATATCCATACTGGCATACGCAGTGAGTCAGACATCTTGACTCTTGAAGAGGCAGTAGAGGAGTCTCTCAAGGAAGGTGAGCGTGGTGGTTGGGCCACCCTTTCGTCATATCCTGATGTTCCAAACGAGGTGCTTGAGGAAGCATTGCGCAGTGGCAAGATAAGAGTGTACAGCAGCGATCCAATAGAGGATGGTGTGTTTGTGACTCCATCACGTATGCAGGCAGAGGACTATGCTGGTGGTGATGGGAGTAAGGTATATGAGAAAGAAGTTCCTATCGAGGACGTTGCGTGGATAAATACCGACGAGGGCCAACTGGCGAGAGTGCGCAATGCTGGAGACAGAGGTGTGGTGAAAGAGGATGCGGTTTTGTACGAGCCATCGGCTCGCAATACAGGACGTGACATAGAAATTGTGAACTCACGTTTCAATGAGGAGTTGCAGAAGCAGATAGACGGCACATTGCCCAAAGGCCATGTGTATAAGCTTGGCAAACCGAGTGCTATATTGCTAAGCACAGGAATTGCAGACGTCCCTATAGAACTTAGTGCCAAGAAATTGGAAGAAAAGTCGAGTGGTTTTAATCATGATTATGAATTATCGGAAGTCAAAGATTTAGTCAAAGCTATAAACAAACCTGTTGCAGTGTTCTCATACGGCAACAAGGGAAAAGCTCAAAATATTGTTGTAGAGATTCAGCACAAAGAAAAGAATTTCATAGTAGGACTGTCAATAAGGCCAAAGGTTGGCGATAGTGTGCTTGAGATCAATAGCATTCGCAATGTGTTTCCTAAAGACAATGCTGAATGGCTGAACTGGATTTCACAAGGTAAGCATCTGTATCTTGACAAAGAAAAAATCCAAACCTTGATAGACCAACAGCGAACCAATCTCGCTGACGTGGAATATCTCGATTTGGAAGATATTGCAAAGATAGTAAAAGATTTTGAGAATCCAAGCATAAAAACAGAGAATTATGTAAATGAGCGTGGCGACGTGATTAGGTTTGAGAGCCATGCGGAGCAGATGTCGCTGTTTGGTGGAACGAGGAACGAGGAACGAGGAACGAAAGCTGCGTTAACAACGCAGCGAACGGAACGTGTGAAGCGTGCCTCGGAGATGAGCGATGCGGAGTTGCTTAAGGAGATGCAGCGTGACATTGCCGAGCTTGAGAAGGCTGGTCGAGGCGATTGGGGTATTCAGACTGCATGCACTGACGAGTATGACCGCAGACATGTCAAGGAGTATAATGCCGAGTGTGAGCGAGTGCGCACCATGCTCGACGAGAATAATGTCTCTCTTGAGGAAGCGGAGGATATGCTGTGTAATGCTATTTACAGTTGGCGTGACGGTTTTGCCACAGCCGACCGCAGCAAGCTTCTTGCACAGTTTGACACGTTGAATGACTACTATGCAGAGAAAACTGACGAGCGAGACAATGCCGACCTTTATGAAGAGGAACGAGGTGAGGACACTGAACGAGCTGACGCTCGCACTACGGAGACACCACCGACGCAGGAGGAAGTTGCGTTGTCAACGCAACAGACTGAACCTGCGAAGCCGAAGAAGGCAGCATTTGACCCAAGTGCCATTAAGCTAAGGAAGCTTAAGGCAGGCGAGACTTGCCATGTGGAGCGCAGGTACCGTGAGAGTGGCGGTTTTGACTTCACCGGCAGTGAGAAGGTGGAGAGCGATGCCGACCTGGCGTATATCTTCAGGAACTTGGAGAACAGTGCTATTGAGAACACTTTCCTTGTGCTGATAAAGAATGGCAAGGCGACGATATTGCATGTGGGTATGGGAGGTTATGCTTTCTCTGCTGGCCATCTTGGTGCTGGTGTGCTTGCCGCGAGCCAGCTAAAGCCCGACAGCGTTATCTTCGTCCACAACCACCCCAGCGGCACGTTGCAGCCCAGCCAGCAAGACGTAGCAATGCAGGAGAAGGTGAAGAAGATGTTTGGTGCCGACAAGGTGCGCGAGGCTATCATCATCGACATCACCAGCGGCAAGTATAGCGTCTTTGACAGTGATGGGTCGGACATTGAGAAGCAGCGCCCCACCAGTGCAGAGAACGAGGTGCCATATAAGACCTATAGCTTCAGCCAGCAGGTGTTTGCTGAGGGCTTTGTGCCTGGCTCCACATTCCAGATTACCGACTCGGACAAAGCTGCCGAGTTTATCTCGGGGCATCGCCTGGGCGAGCGTGACAAGTTGAGCCTTATTGTGCTGAACAGGCAGAAGCGTGTCACAGGCAATATCTTCCTGCCGTGGACTACTCTTGACGGAGTTGACATCAACAAGGCTGCCGATGCGATTGCCAAATACATTCATCAGATGGGCGGTGAGAGCGGCATCCTCTATGGCAGCGGCACGATAAGCCGTGGCACCCTTTCTCCGTTGGCGCGAGCCATAAGCAACTATGAGGTACACCTTGACGACTTCATCAGTGTGGAGGGCAAGAGCGCTTTTCAAGCTGGTGCTATGGAGGAGGGAGTTGAGTACCAGCCGACGGCTGGCAATACTGGACTGGAGCCCACAGATGTTGCCTTAGCGAGTGTTAAAGAAGCCAACAAGATGGTTGAAGAATTGCCCCGTCAATGGAATATTCCCACAGACTTTGCAACATACCATGCTGTTGACAGTGAAAGTGCATTAGAAAGCCTAATAAACAGAACAAAACTCAGCAAGGAAGATGCTGATGAGTTGCGTGAAGCCTACTATGACGATGATGTTTTAGGTTGCGGTTCGCCAGATAAAGACATGGTAATTCTCTTTACGGAGAAATTCAAATCAAAAAAAGTTCTTGCAAACATCGCTGCACATGAGACCTTCCATGTTGCCTACAAATATTTGGGGCGTGATGAACACAACCGCTTCAACAATGCTATACTTGAGTGGTTCAGGAATCAATCATGGGGAGACAAGTTTATTGAAGCCCTGCATCAGTCATACGACCCTTCAACGTGGGCAACAGAAACAATGGCATATTTTGTGGGCCATGAGGTAGAAAAACATGGCTGGGATAAATTTATTTCAGGAGAAATTGACTATGGTAACGAAGAAATTAATAACTTTGTATCACGATTTAAAAACATTATAACAAATGGCAACATTTCACAGATTTCGGGCGAGCCGAGAGGGGAAGCTTTATCAGATGTTGAGAGAGCTGGACAACGAGGAAGGCAACCTGGAGAACGAGGAAGCAACGAGCAATCAGACTACAGAGGATGGCAACGAGCAAGCTCCAGTCTCGTCAACGAAGAAGGAGTAGGCTATGGCGATGCTGATGATAGTGGCATAAGCGATGAGGAGCTTGCAGGATATGACGCAGGGCGTTACAGCGTTGCTGAGAGTGTGACGATAGCAAAGATGCGCCTTGCGGAACAAAACCGTAACGACAACTTATTGCGATTGCAAGCCATGCGGTATTTCAGCCAAAACCTTAGAGGATTTCACAAGGCTATGGCTGCGCAGAAAAAGTATGACAAGGATACTGTTGAGAATATCGTCAGGCTGACTCGTGCTGTAATGGGTAGTGGCTTCTTTAAGGACATGAGTGCATACGAAGTCAAGAGGTTGCTTGCTGCCATCAAGAAAGGCGTGGGCGTTGAGGACTTGACACCTATTGCCAACAATGTTGTTGACATGCTTGTGCAGCACCAGTTGC
>CALDIG010000048.1 GCA_937904375.1 uncultured Prevotellaceae bacterium | reverse complement strand
AGCCATCCGAATAACAATATCTTCAAAAAATGCCACTTTTTAAAGTGGACTCAGTTATTTAAATACTACGTTGATAAATTGCGGTTTTTCATTTAGCAGTGCCTGTTGTGCTTGATAGGCTTGAGCACGACTGTAATATTGCTCGTCGAGGAGTTCCTGTCGTTCTTGCTCAATGATGTATATGTCGGCCATGAGTTCTTGCTGAGCCTGTTCTATCTCGCCTTGTTCGCGCTCTATGTCTTGGGTGTCAACTGATTGGCTTTTTGCTGCGGGGACAGTAAGTTTCGTGTATCTTGCTTTCACTGGCTCCTGCGGGAGTTCTCTAGTGTTTTGGCTTTCTTCCTGTGCTAATGCGGTAGCTGAAGGGAGAGGTTTAGCTTCGGGGGGTTGGCTCTTGGAAGTTTCATCAGTGGCGGTAATATGTTCCTTCGGGATTTTTTCTTGGGGAATGCCTTGCTGGTGCGTCGCAACAACAATGCATATTGCCGCAACTGCCGCTGCTGCCCCTATCCACACATGACTAGCGATGTTCCATTTTTTGCTTTGAGGCTTCTCTATAGGCATCCCTTTGTCAAAGTAAGCCATCATCTCTTTGTAAGGCTCCCATTCTTCTGGAATGTCGTGAGAATTAGCGAAAAACATGCTCAATTCCTGTTCTTGTTCTAGAGAAGTCTCTCCTTGCATGAACAGGTCAACTAAAGATTCTATGTGTTTGTTGTCATTATTCATCATCGTTGGTTTCTTTTCTTAATTTCGTCAAGTAGTTTAATGCGTGCTCTTGAGAGCATGCTTCGCGCCGTGCTGCTTTCTATGCCTAAACGGCGTGCAATGTCATCGTAACCCAGGCATTCTACCTGGCGCATGTGCAGCACTGCATATTGAGTGCTGGGTAACCGTCTCATAGCCTCGTTGAGCCATGCCACTTCTTGTGATGAGATGAGAGAGTCGTCGGGGCTTATCAGTTGTGATTGCAGTTGCTTGGTGCTCACCGACATGATTGGCACGCTATGGTTGTTGCGATGCAGTGAGGCAAGGTTGTTGCGTGCCATGACCACCACGAGCGCTTTGAGAGAGTGGTAGCGGTCGAGGGTCTCGCGCAATTGCCACAATCGCAGCAGCACATCTTGTGCCACGTCTTCGGCTTGCATCAAGTCGGCACCGCACGACAAGCATGTGGCAATAGCTTTCTCTCGCAGCGAAACCGCCATTTGTTCAAATGCTCTCTCATCCATTACAATAATAAGACGCAAATGCATGCGTTTTGCGTCAATCATTAACCTTTTTTTAATAACCACATTTAAAAATGGATAGTGGATGGTGGGAGTTTGAGCAATTTTTACTAATTTTGCAAGTCATTAGCAAAACGAACAAAAACATATAACAATGAATACTAATCTAGAACTATTGCGCGAGCTGATGCGCGCCAAGGGCGTGGATGCCGTTATCATCCCAGGCACCGACCCTCATCAGAGTGAGTATGTGAGCGACTACTGGAAATTCCGCGACTGGGTGAGCGGCTTTACCGGCAGCAATGGCACGGCGGTGGTAACTTTGGATAAGGCGAGTATGTGGACCGACTCCCGCTACTTCTTGCAGGCCGAGATAGAGCTTGAGGGCAGTGGTTTTGAGCTGCAGAAGGTGGAGTATCGCGGCGAGTTGGCAACTATAATGAGTTGGCTTGCCAAGGAGATACATGAGGACGACACCCTCGCCATCGACGGTCGCCTGTTCTCGCTGATGGAAGCCAACCGCTTGGAGCAGATGTGCGGTGAGAACGGATTCCTGCTTGCCACCGATTTCTATCCTGCCGACGAGATTTGGGAAGACCGTCCCGCACGTCCCATGTCGCCCGCATTTATTCACGCTGAGGAGTATGCCGGCGAGGATGTGGAGAGCAAGCTCTCGCGCACCATGGAGAAGGTTGAGCAGAGTGGTGCCGACAGCATTCTGATTACCGCTCTCGACGAGATAGCGTGGCTGCTCAACCTGCGAGGCAGCGATGTGGATTTCACTCCTGTGGCGATAGCCTATTTCTATATGAGCGATAAAGACCGTGTCCTCTTTATCGACAGCGATAAAGTTGACCGTGAGGTAGAAAGCTACTTGTCAAGTCATAAAATAAGAGTCAAGGACTATGATGAGATTGAGAAATTCCTGGATAAACGCAACGTGAACGACACCATCATGCTCGACCCAAACAAGGTGAGCGACACGCTCGGTCAGACTTTGGAGTGCGACAAGGTGTATGGCACTTCGCCTGTCGAGGCTCTAAAGGGCATCAAGAACGAGGTGCAGATTGATGGTTTTCGTCGTGCCATGGAGCGTGACGGTGCGGCACTGGTGCGCCTGTTTATGTGGATAGAGCAGAACGCCGCCAGTGGCACCATCAATGAGATTGATGTGTGGGAGCAGGGCAAGCTGGAGCGTGCCAAGAGCGACCTCTACCGTGGCGACAGCTTCGAGATGATATGCGGCTACCGCGAGCACGGAGCCATCGTTCACTATACTGCTACTCCTGAGAGTGCCAGCACCCTGCAAGGCGAGGGCTTGCTGCTTGTTGACAGCGGCGCGCAGTACCTCGACGGCACCACCGACATCACTCGCACCGTGACTCTTGGCAACCCCACCACACAGGAGAAACATGACTTTACGCTTGTGCTCAAGGGACACCTCGCTCTGAGCCGTGCCAAGTTCCCCGTGGGCACCACTGGTGTGCAGCTCGATGCCTTCGCTCGCATGCCGTTGTGGCAAGAGGCGATGACCTACGGTCATGGCACAGGCCACGGCGTGGGTCACTTCTTGAGCTGCCATGAGGGTCCTCACAGCATACGCACTAGCCTCAACCCCGTGGCTCTCGTGCCAGGCATGGTAACCAGCAACGAGCCAGGGCTTTACAAGGAAGGCGAGTATGGCATCCGCACCGAGAATATCCTGCTCGTGGTAGAAGGTCCTAAGACCGAGGCGTTCGGCGACTTCTTAGAGTTTGAGACGTTGACGCTGTTCCCCTACGACACTCGCCTCATCGACACCGCCATGCTCACCGCTGAGGAAGTGCAGCAAATCAATGACTACCACGCAATGGTGCTAGAGCGCCTCACTCCTTACCTCAACGAAGAAGAAAAGATTTGGTTATCAGAGAAATGTGCTTCAATTAATTCATAATTCTTCTAGAAGCTATAGAAAATCTAGAACTTCTAGAAAAATTGAAAATGATATAAACAAATGGCGATAATACGAAAAGTCAGGGGTTTTACCCCCAAGATTGGTGAGGGTACTTTCCTTGCCGACAATGCAGTGGTGGTGGGCGATGTGACCATTGGCAACGAGTGCAGCATCTGGTTTGGCGCTGTGCTGCGTGGCGATGTGAACACCATCACCCTTGGCAACCGAGTTAATGTGCAGGACGGCAGTGTGTTGCACACTCTGTATCAAAAATCCACCATCGAGATTGGCGACGACGTGTCCATTGGTCACAATGTTACCATTCACGGCGCCAAAATCCATGATATGGCACTCATTGGCATGGGTAGCACTATTCTTGACCACGCCGAGATAGGGGAGGGCGCTATCGTCGCCGCCGGCAGCGTGGTGCTCAGCGGCACCAAGGTAGGACCCCACGAGCTGTGGGCTGGCTCTCCCGCCAAGTTCAAGAAGATGGTTGACCCCGCCCAGGCCAAGGAAATCAATGTGAAAATAGCAAGAAACTACCTGATGTACAGCACGTGGTACGAGGAGTAAGTTTTAAGTGGCTGCGCTGATATTATTTACATCTGATAACTTAAAACAAGTTGCAAGCAATAGGAAACTCGCTTGCAACTTGTTTGGTCTATTTTAATTCTTAATTTCTTTGGGTTTATTTATCTTCCATCCTTTGTTAAAGAATTCCTTCTTTGCGGTAAAACGAGGGCAATATTTAATCAACAGATAAATAACCGGTATTTCCAATGCCATTGTGACAATAAGAACAGAAAGCCATATCAATGTCTCATCGCTGCCAAATATTTTTTTCCCAATCATTCGAAGAATTCCGATTAAAAAATAATGGGTGCCAAGCACTATTAGTGAATAGCGTCCAAGATATGAAATAATTGGAACTGGACGTTTAACGTACTTGCAAACGAAAAACAGGGATAAAATCACCAGAGTTGTCATTCCAAAAAGCAGCAATGCGTTAGGGTAGTTGCGATGCAGCATATTAATTACTGGAGTGTTAAAATATACCCAAATTATTGTTGCGGCGGTAAGAGCCAATGTCGCTGCCAGAGGTGGCTGATATGAAATTCCTCCTCTTTTTCCAATCTCATTGCCAAGCATATAAAAAGGCATTGCTACAAATGCGATATCCAAGTAAGGCTCAAGCACATAACCTTGTTTCGCTATATAAAAACCTATTCCTCCCAATAACAATGAAGAAACTATTACTAACCAGTGAGGCAAGTGTTTAACAAAAAGATAGTAGATGATGTTTACAACAAACAGCACAAATAAGAACCACATGGGAGTGTTATTGACAATAGGATTTATTGGCAGTTTGCTGATAGCTTCTCCAGCATTAAAATGTGCCTCCAGTAAATTGCGACAAAAACAATACAGCGTGCCTAAAAGCACAAAAAATACTAATGGTACTAAGAGTGTGTTTACCTTTCGGCGCAAGAATGTGTTGAATCCGTCGTAAGTTTTAAAATTGAGGCCCGAAAGGAAAAAGAAGATAGGCATCAAAAATGTTTGATGCAACTCATGCCCTTGAGGCTTCACATGGAATGAGACAAGAAGAATTATGCACACTCCCTTTATAAAATCAAGGTATGCTATTCTTTGTTTTGTCATATTAGTTTTTATAAAAAATTTAAGTTTCTATTGTAATATTGACTATACATAAAGTGCAGTGTATCAGCTGCCCTCTAAGTTAGACCAATGGTGCAAGCCGAAACCAGCGGCAAAACTTGTTTTGACATTGGTGAGGCGTAGCCCATTGACGCTGAAAGAGCTGGATAAAGGGGGAGTATGTCAATGAGCCGACATAGGTCTATGGATGGCTTTTTCTGGAAAAATTTTCATACTCCCCCCAGCCCCCTCTATCTTAGAGGGGGGCTTTTCTCTTGATCTTCAACAATTTGATAGCTCATTTTTATTTTAGAAACTTGAGTAAAAAAGAAATAATTGATTGATGATTGAGAATTACTTATCTTGTGGTGCCTCTCACCACAAGTTTTGTGCGCACCATGCGTTTCTCGGCGCGGTTGATGAGGAGCTTGCCTTCTACCATGTCGATGAGGATGTCGGTGGCCTGGCTACCCACCTCGGCGCCGTTCTGGTGCACTGTGGTGAGCATGGGGTCGCATGAGATGGCACGCTCGCTGTCGGTGAAGCCGCACACTGCCACATCGGCGGGCACTCGCAGCCCCATCTTCTTGGCGGTGTACATGACGGCGATGGCTGTCTCGTCATTAATTGCGAAGAAGGCGTCGGGGCGGTCTTTCATCTTTAGCAACTCGGGGGTGACTTTCTCGGCCTGCTCGGGGGTGTCGCACTGCACTATGAGCCTGTCGTCGGGCTGCAAGCCATGATGATAGAGCGCGTCCTTGTAGCCGTTGAGGCGGTTCTTGGAAATCTCCATGTTGAGGTTCGACACATAAAACGCCACGCGCTTGCAGCCGGTCTCAATCATGTAGCTCACGGCTTTGTAGGCCGCCTGGTAGTCATCGACCACCACGCGGCTGGCGTTGAGGGCGGGGCAGATGCGGTCGTAGAACACTAATGGTATTCCACTGTCAACGAGCTTGATGAAGTGGTCGTAGCGCTCAGTGTCCTTGGCTTGCGAGACGATGATGCCACACACCTTGTTCTTCTTGAACGACTCGCATATCTCCACCTCGCGCTCGTAGCTCTCGCGGCTCTGCGCCACCATGATGCGGTAGCCGCGCTCCTTGGCTTTCTCCTCGATGCCGCTGAGGATGGAAGCGAAATAAAAATGCACTATCTCGGGCAGGATCACGCCTATGATTTGCGAGGGCTTCTGGCGGCTGTGGCGCAGCTGCTCGGCGATGACGTTAGGGTAGTAGTCGTGCTCGCGGGCATACTGCTGAATCATCTCGCGGCGCTTCTTGCTGATGTTGGGGCTGTTTTTCAAGGCACGCGACACTGTTGCCACGCTAACACCGAGCTGCGCGGCAATGTCTTTCATTGTCAAAGGTTGTTTCTCATTCATAATGGCAAGCTATTAGTAATTCATTTTCAGCGTGTTGCACCATAAAAACTGGCGTGTTGCTGCATTGAGAGTTCAAAGTTACAATAAATCTTAAAAAGGCTAACTCTTTAATTTCTTAAATTATCTTAATGCAAACGTTTGCGCTTCATTTAACACATAATTAAATAGCAAAAACACTTTGCTTTTATGTAAAGTAATTAATTTTGTAGTTGCAAAATTTCGCTCTGAACTTTTTGACTACAATAAACTATAGCAAATAGTTAGAAAATACCAAACATTTTTTTATTTAATAACTTAATAACAATTTAATTAAAACAAGATGAAGCAGGTAAACATTAGAATTCCCCAGAGGATTCTAGCCCTGATGATAGGACTCTTCCTATCCATCGGAGCCTACGCACAGATTACTGTGCAGGGACATGTCAAGGATGCTACTGGCGAACCTGTTATTGGTGCAACGGTTACCCAAGTTGGTACCACAAATGTGGTGGCTACCGACTTCGACGGTAACTTCACAATCACTGTGCCAAAGGGCGCCCAGCTCCAAGTTTCTTCTATCGGTCTTCAAGATCAGATTGTTACCGCCGCTCCCACTCTCGTAATCGAGATGCTCGACGACGCTCAAGTGCTCGAGAATGTGGTGGTGATTGGTTACGGTACTGTCAAGAAGAGCGACCTCACTGGTAGTGTGACTGCTCTACGCCCCGACGCCAAGAACAAGGGTGTGGTAGTGAGCGCACAGGACATGCTTAGCGGTAAAGTTGCCGGTGTGAGCGTTACCAGTGGTGACGGTGCCCCTGGTGGTAGTGCCACAATCCGCATTCGTGGTGGTTCGTCACTGAACGCCAGCAACAACCCACTCATCGTTATCGATGGTATCGCCATGGATAACAATGGCATTAGTGGTGTGGGCAACCCCCTTTCTCTCGTTAACCCACAGGATATCGAGAGCTTCAACGTGTTGAAGGACGCTTCGGCAACCGCCATCTACGGTTCGCGTGGTTCTAACGGTGTTATCATCATCACCACCAAGAAGGGCCGTCGTGGACAGACTGCTCCACAAGTGAGCTACAATGGCAACGTTACATGGAGCATGAAGAAAAAGACCATCAAGGTGATGAACGGTGATGAGTATCGCGCGTTTATCGCCAACGCTTTTGAGAACGACACCCGCAAGGAAACTGCCCTCTCGCTGCTTGGCAACGCCAACACCGACTGGCAGAAAGAGATTTACCGTACCGCCATCAGCCATGACCACAACATCACTGTTGCCGGCTCGGTTAAGGATTTCCTCCCTTACCGCTTGTCGCTCGGTTACACCGACCAGCAAGGTATCCTCAAGACTTCGGACTACAAGCGCTACACTGTAGCCGTTAACCTCAGTCCATCGCTCTTGAACGATCACCTGACTATGAACCTCAATGGCAAGCTCGCTTGGACCAAGAGCCGCTTCGCCGACACTGGCGCCGTGGGTAATGCAGTGCGCATGGATCCCACTCAGCCCATCTACAGCGATGATCCTATGTATGCCGGTGTAGGAGGCTATTTCGATTGGATGCAGATTAACACTGCCGATCCTGCTTGGCCCTACACTAAGAACACCAACGCTCCTTACAACCCCGTGGCAATGCTCGACAACCATGACAACAGCGGTAAGACCCGCTCGTTCATCGGTAGTGCCGACATCGACTATAAGATTCACGGCTTTGAGGACTTGCGTCTGCACTTGACACTCGGTGGTGACTTCACTCACGGTGAGGGTCACAACATCAGTGCCAACATCAGCAATACCAGCAACTACTGGGGCAACACCAGCTACTACACTCAGTCGAAGGAGAACCTCCAGTTGAGTACCTACGCTCAATACTATAAGGATTTCAACGACAAGCACCACTTCGACATCATGGCAGGTTACGAGTGGCAGCACAACTGGCGCAAGGAGTTTAACGAGTCGTGGGGAACTTACCCAACTAACTCGGCTCTCTACTTCAATGCTCAGGACAACGAGAAAGCTTTTGCTATCGCTCCTGGCATTTGGATTCCTGGCGCAACTTATGCTATTGGCGATCCTAAAGCTGGCGCTATCCGCGGCGAGGGCGTTTATCGCCAGAACAACGGTCTCGGCTATCGCACTGAGAACTATCTGGTATCGTTCTTCGGCCGTATGAACTACATCTACGACAGCAAGTACTACCTCACCTTCACCATGCGTTACGATGGTTCGTCACGCTTCCGTGACCACTGGGCATTATTCCCATCGGCAGCTCTTGCCTGGAACATCGCAGAGGAGGCATTTATGAAAGAAGGTCCTTTCAGCACATTGAAGCTCCGCCTCGGTTGGGGTAAGACTGGTCAGCAGGAAGGCATCGGCGACTACAACTACTTTGCCAACTACGTGATGAGCAATGGTAGCATGGGCGCGTTCTACGACCTCTTGGGCGATGGCTCAAAGGCTAAACCAAACGTGTATAACCCCGAGCTTAAGTGGGAGACCACTACCACCACCAACGTGGGTCTTGACTGGGGTGTGATGAACGGCCGCTTGACCGGTAGCATCGACTGGTACTACCGCAAGACCACCGACCTGTTGAACTGGTCGCCATTCTCGGCAATGACCAACTTCTCTAATGAGTTCTACAAGAACATTGGTTCGCTGCGCAACACAGGTATCGAATTCTCGGTTAACTGGAAAGCCATTTCTACCGACGACCTGTTGTGGACTCTTGACTACAACTTGACTTACAACAGCAATAAGATCATTGAGCTCATCACCGATGATGAGAACAATTTCATCACCACAGGTAGCATAGGCATCAATGGTCCCGCTCAAGCACATGTTGTTGGAAAACCATCTAACTCGTTCTGGGTTTATCAGCAGGTTTACGACGCCAACGGCAAGCCTATCGAGGGTCAAGTTGTTGACCGCAATGGAGATGGTGTGATTAGTCCTTCTGACCGTTACTTCTACAAGTGTCCTTGGGCTCCTGTTACTATGGGCTTCGCTTCGAAACTCGAGTGGAAGAACTGGGACTTCGGTTTCAGTCTGCGCGCAAGCATTGGCAACTACATGTTCAACAACGTGGCTCAAGGTCATCACAATGTGAGCAACGCCGCTATTCTGGAGAACGTTTCGGGTAACTACTTCAACAATCGTCCTTTGTCGGCTGTTGAAATGGGTTGGCAAACCTATGACAACGAGACAGTGTTCAGCGACTATTGGGTACAGAACGCTTCGTTCCTCAAGTGTGACAACATCACCCTGGGTTACAGCTTCAACGAGCTCTTCAAGAGCAACGGCTATCACGGCCTGGGTGGACGTGTTTATGGTACTGTTTCTAACGTATTCTGCATCACCAAGTATGATGGCATCGATCCTGAGATCTTTGGCGGTATCGGTGGCGACATCTTCCCACGTCCCATCTCGTTCATCCTTGGTTTGAGCCTGAACTTCTAATTTTTCAAGACACATTTTAATATATAACAAAATGAATAAGTATTTTAAATATATAATTTGTGCAGCTGCTGTTATCATCATGGGCTTGGGTTTGAACTCTTGTGTCAAAGACCTTGACGTGGAGCCTATCGACCCTTCTCTGAAAAATGACGTTACCGCTGAGCAGCTGTTCAACAAGTGCTATTCGGTTTTTGCCACTTCGGGTAACAACGGTGGCGACGACAACGTCGATGTTGCTGGTCTTGACGGAGGTTTCCAGCACAAGTTCCGCCAGATGTGGAACTCTAACGAGCTCACTACCGACGAGGCCATCTGCGGTTGGGGTGACGAGGGTATTTCTTCTTATTGCCACAACAGCTATGACGCTAGCCACCCAATGCTGCGTGGTTACTACTACGGACTGTGTATCGGTATCACCTTCTGCAACCAGTATCTTGATGTGTTTGGTGACTACGATGGCACAATGACCGCCGAGGTTCGCTTCTTGCGCGCCTTCCAGTTCTATCTGCTGATGGACGCCTTTGGAAACATTCCTTTCACCACCAAGATATCGGGTGACAACCCCGAGCAATACACTCGCGCTCAGGTTTATGAGTTCATTGAGAGTGAGCTTAAGGACATCATTGGTGAGGGCTCTGGCGACCAAGTGCTTAGCGATCCCGCTCCCAAGAAATATGGTCAGCAAGGCTACGGTCGCGTTGACAAGGCTGCTGCCTGGATGCTTCTTGCACGCCTCTACCTCAATGCACAAGTCTATACCGGCACTCCTCAATGGGCTGCTGCCCGCGACTATGCTAAGAAGGTGATGGATTCGCCTTACGACCTGTTCACCGATGACTACGAGGGTACAGGTGTAGATGGCATTACACGTCATTTCACAGCTTACCAAATGCTCTTCATGGGCGATAACGGCACTAACGGTGCAACTATTGAGGCTGTATTCCCAGTAATCCAAGATGGCACTCGCACTACTTCTTGGGGTGGAACAAACTTCCTGATTTGCTCTACCTTCGACAGTGACATGCATCCTTATCCCTACGACCCCACCGAGGTTAACGGCCTCTATAACAACAGCACTTGGGGTGGTAACCGTTGCCGTCCCGAGCTTATAAAGAAGTTCTTCAGCGACATTGAGGCTCCCGAAGGACATGCCTACGACGTAGTTGCCGCTGCTGGCGACGACCGTGCCCTCTTTGAGACCGAGGGTCGTCACCTCAACGTGGAGAACGAGAGTGACTTCAAGTATGGCTACGCTGTTGCTAAGTTCACAAACTTCAAGTGCGACGGTTCGAAGGGTTCGGACATCACATTTGCTGATTCTCACTTATTGTACATGCGTACTGCCGAGGCTTACTTGACCTACGCCGAGGCTGTTACCCGCTTGGGTGGCAGTGGCGCCGCTCCTGCCGACGCTGTTACCGCTATTAACGCACTGCGCGCTCGCGCTCATGCTACTGAGAAAGCATCTTACTCTCTTAACGACATCCTCGATGAGTGGAGTCGTGAGTTCTACTTTGAGGGACGTCGCCGTGTTGACCTCATCCGCTTTGGCAAGTTTGGTGGTAACACCGACTATAAGTGGCAATGGAAGGGTGGCGCTTACGCCGGCCGCGACTTCGAGGCTTACCGCAACGTATTCGCTATTCCAAATGATGACATTCTTGCTAACCCCAACCTCACACAGAACGAGGGTTACAAATAATGATAGCTAATCACTTTAAATATTAAATAAGAGATTATTATGAATAAGATATTCAAGTCGGCATTATTGCTCATGGGTGCAGTTCTCATGTTCACTTCGTGTAGCGATGACCGCGACTCTAATCCCGTGCTTCAGCAACCCGACTCGTTCGTGCTGAACACTCCAGCTTACGCCGGTCAAGCTATTGACTTGGCAAACTCTGAGACAGTGAACTTCACCTGGTCGCAACCCGACTATGGAGGCTTCCCTGTAGCTTGTGAATATACTGTTGAGGTTTCTGCCACCAATCAGTGGACTACCTCTTATGCCGAGGAGGCTGCCGACGAAAGTGGCGAGACTCAGTGCGACTACTATGCTTTTGAAAACATCTTCAGCACCTGCAACGCCGAGGTTAGCGCTAGCGAGCTGGCTAAAGCGCTTGTTGTGATTTGCAATTATGTCGATGGTCAGGTTCCTGCCGAGCAGGAAGTTTATGCCCGCGTGAAAGCCAACACTCCTGGTGCTCGTGAAGTTGTTTCTAACGTAGTGAAACTCCTTGTTACTCCTTACTACATCGAGCTCAAGCCTGCCGACCCAGTACTCTGGTACATGGTAGGTAACTGCATCGGTAGTGCCGACTGGAACGTTAATGATATTGGTACCGGTATTGTTCCATTGCTGCCCGAGCCAGGAGCCGACTTCGACAAGGACGGCAACGGTTCGCTCGTGTATGCCGGCTATTTCCCTGCCGGCGGTCAGTTCAAGTTCGTCCGTGATCCAGGCAGCTGGGACACCCAGATGAACTTCACTAACATCGATGGCAACGATGCTGGTGTTACCGATGAGGATGGCGACAACCACAACATCGGTATCCCTTCCGACGGCTACTACAAGATTACTATGAACACCGTTAATAACACCTTCTCGATGGAGAAGCTCGACGGCACATATTCTGAGTTTGACATTATCGCTATTCCTGGTGAGCACAATGGTTGGAGCACTGCCGATGACTCCATGACTGCTATGGGCAAGCGCGACAACACCGAGAACCACGAGTGGATGTCAGAAATCATTTCCTTCGACGGTGGCAAGTTCAAGTTTGCCGCCAACAACTCTTGGGATGTAAACTGGGGTGGTACCGACTTCCCATTGGGCATTGGTACACAAGGCGGTCCCGACATCGTGTCTAAGGCCGGAAGCTACAAGGTCTATTTCAATGACATTTTAGGACTCTACTATTTCCTTGCTATTGAGTAATTTATGAACCAATAAAATGAGCTTAGAGTCGGCTTCGCCGAAGTTTAGGGGTTAGAGGGGAGAGTTTAGAGACCTCTAAACACTAAACTCTAAACACTAAACTTCGCGAAGCGAACTCTACCGCTTAAAAGAAGAAATTAACACAACATGAAAAAGTTATTTTATATTTTAGGTATTGGTTTGCTCATGGCAAGCTGTACCGAGGACTTCAAGGACTGGGCCGACCCCATGAGCAACAGCGAGAACACCGCCAGCGCCAGCGCTGTGGTGGCTGCCGCTGGAGCTATCGACTTCACTACTATCACAACCGATAGCGTGCTCCTGTTCACACCCACCTACAATGCTGATGAAGGTACAACAGCGACCAACACTGTTACCATCTTCAATGCCGACAAGAGCGCCAGCCGCACCATTAACGTTGACGAGCAGGGCCGTGCCAAGACTACCGAGCTGCGCGACGTCCTTGAGGCTCTCTACGGAGTGCCTGATGATGCTATTAACGTGCCAATCAACGTGGTGACTATTCTCAAGAACAACGGTCAGGGCTTCCGCTTCAGCAGCGACATCGAGGATGCTGTGCTGATGGCTGCCGGTATGTATATCGTTCAGGGCGACGACAAGACTCCTATGGAGTTTGTAAGTGAAGGTCAATACACCCTCACCGTTCCTGCACAGGAGATGAACTTCTACTTCCTGCCATTCACCGACCTCAACAACTTTGAGGCTGGCAAGCTGGGCAGCGACGAGGAGACCGACGGTTTCATCTTTGGTGGCAATCTCGCAAAGGGTGATGCCGCCCACGTGATTTACCTCGACATTGATGAGGACTACACCCAGTATATCATCACCGTTAACACTAACGACATGACCTACGACGTTGAGGGTCTGGCCTACGCCGACATGATTTGGATGGCTGGTAACACCAACGGATGGGGAACCCCAGTAGGTTCAGGTCTTAAGAACAAGGGCTGGAAGGGTGCTCGCAACAACGATGGCGACTACTACGGCTTCATGTATCTCAACGGCGACTTCAAGTTCCGTAGCGGTAAGGACAACTGGAACGCTCCCGACTGGGGTCTCCTTGAGAGCATTGATGACTACAGTGGATATCTTGCTGCTCAAGCAGGCAATATCAACGCTCCCGAAGGCTTCTACATGGTAGAGGCTAATCTCGACGCTATGACCTATCATCTCACTCCTATCACCACTATTGGTGTGATTGGCGGCTTCAACGGCTGGGCAAGCGACTATGCTAAGCTCACCTACAACACCGCTACTGGCGCTTGGGAAGGCCGCTGCGAGATTCCTGCTGGCACCGAGTTCAAGTTCCGTGCTAACGAGAGCTGGGACATCAACTGGGGTGGCGACATCAACAACCTGGGCTATGATGGTGGTAACCTCAAGTTCGACGTTGACGGCAACTACTTCATCCAGCTCTACCTCACCTATGAGGGTGATTTCCACGCTATTTTCACTCCTGCCCTGTAAAAACGGCACGAAGTAATAAAATCCAATAAAATCAAGGCTTTTCTCAACATCGAGAAAAGCCTTGATTCTTTCTAGGCTAGGATAGGAGTAGCTAGGAATGGCTAGGAGTAGCTAGGCTAGGCTAGGAATAGCTAGGAATGGATAGGAATAGCTATGTAAAATAAACTTCAAAAAACTAATGACTAAAAAGATCGGAAGAGCA
>CALDIG010000047.1 GCA_937904375.1 uncultured Prevotellaceae bacterium | reverse complement strand
TATCTATCATTTCTCTATGAGTCAATCTTTCAGCAAGACCAGCAACAAAACCGTCAATGTCAAAGCTCATAAATTGCTAAAAGAACCTCATATACAGGAATATCTCAAACAGCTTGAAGAACTATCAATTGAGGAAGCACAAGCTATTAAAAGATATTTAACCGCAAATCTCATGTCTATAATCAATGAGGCTTCAACTGCACATTACATAGATAGATTTGGCACTAAGTTGTCACCAGCACCATTAAGAAGTGTGGCTGTTAGTGCATCTAAAGCATTGATGGAAATGTACCCAGTTAAAGAAGCACAGCGAGTTAATCTTGAAACTGAAAATGGCGGTATTGTATTTAACGTCGTAGTTCCAGAGCAAAACAAGGACGAGCAAAAAGAAAGTGATGAATGAAAGTCGGTACAATTATTGACATCATTTATTCAAAAGAATTGAGCCGATTGCGGCTGGATGACTTAGTTGGCAGAAGAGGTACAATTGTAGAAATCCAGCATACACATGATGGCATGGTCTATGGATGTTGGGTCTCATTAATTGGCGAGCCTTATCAAGACGAACATGAATGGTTTATCCCTAATAGTGCCATCGGAGAATGGAAGAATCAATAAATTTTTGGAAAGTCGTTTTTGTTGCAATAGGCGGCTGGATAGGAGGAATCATAGGCGAGTTTAAGCCAGTATTCCCATTAGTAGTTGTAGCCATTGTTCTAATCGTCTATGACGCTTGGACTGCATATCAACTTGATAAACGAGTTCGAGTAAAATACCCAAGCAAGACCAAACGAGCAAAAGCAAAGTTCACGAGTTTTCAATTCAGTAAAGTCATTAAGGTTACTATCCCCAAGCGATTGTGGCTTATAGTGTTGGCATATCTAATTGAACACTGGGTTTTTATTCACGTCACCATACCATTGTCCTATATTGTCACTGGTGTGATTTGCTTTGAACAGGCATGGTCAATTATGGAAAACGAAAGTTCTTGCCGTGATGAAAACGAGAGCAAATTCTGGAAACTATTGCAAAAGATTATGATTGACAAGACATCAAGACACTTTGATGTGAATCTTGATGACCTAAAAGATGATGAGAAATGAAATACTTCACAATCACTGAATTAACAAAATCAGCCACTGCAAGTAGGCGTGGAATTGACAACACGCCTTCTTCTACTATTAAAGCGAACTTAACGGAACTGGTAGATAAGATACTCGACCCACTCAGAGAAGCATGGGGCGCACCAATTATTGTCACCAGTGGTTATCGTTGCCAAAAGCTCAATACAGCTGTCGGAGGTGCTAAATCCTCCCAGCACATGTATGGTCAAGCTGCCGATATTCGTACCGTAAGCGACAAGCCTTCTGACAACAAAAAACTCTTTGATTTGATTCTCAAATTAAATTTGCCATACGACCAGTTGATAGATGAATATGGCTACAACTGGATTCATGTGAGTTATAGTCCAAGAAATCGCAAACAAATCCTACATATCAAATGAAAATCCTTATAGATAACGGACATGCAAAGACAACCGCTGGAAAGCGAAGTCCTGACCATACTTTCTTCGAGTGGAAGTTCAATCGAGATATTGCTATTCCTCTGGTAGATAGATTGAAAGAGTTGGGCTATGATGCAGAGCGTATTGTAACTGAAGATGAGTATGATGTGACGCTTACTGAACGTTGCAAACGTGTAAACCAATGGTGCAAGCGGTTAGGTGCCAAAAACGTGATTTTCATTTCCGTTCATGCCAATGCAGCTGGAAATGGAGATTGGAAAAACGCTAGGGGCTTTTCTGTTTATGTAGCAAAACAATGTAGCGAAGCAAGCAAGAAACTCGCTCAGTCTCTTTACTCTGAAGCAGACAAGAGGGGCTTGCGTGGCAACCGTTCAGTACCTAAAGAACACTATTGGCAAGCAAACTTCACTGTAATTGCTAAGACTTTGTGTCCTGCCGTTCTAACAGAAAACTTATTCTATGATAATAAAGAAGACCTCGCTATTTTGAAAAGTGATGAAGGTAAGCGGAAAATCGTAGATTTACATGTTGACGGTATTATCAACTATCTAAACTCATTAAAATGAAAAAATTGCCTTGGTTCTTAGCTGGTATCTTTGCCCTGTGCCTGTGTGTGTCGCTTTTATACAACGCCAAATCACACAGGCACATTACCAATACTTCAGATACCATAACATTATATGATACACTTCTTATAGAGCATCCAGTACCTAAAGATAGTATAATCGTGCGCTCCCACACCATCACGTTTCCAGCTAAACATGACACCATATTCGCTGAGAACATAGCAGTGCGTATTGATACTGTTACTGATAGCGTAATTGTAACGCTTCCAATCATCCAGAAAGAATATAGTGACAGTTCATACCACGCTTGGGTTAGTGGGTATCATCCATCACTGGATAGTATTGCGGTATTCCCAAAGACCACAATTATTACAAATACCCAAACAATCGTTGAAAAGAAACGGTGGGGCGTTGGTGTTCAAGTAGGGGTTGGGATTTCAACCGATAAGCAGATTCATCCTTATCTTGGAGTTGGGGTACATTACAATATTTTTTCTTGGTAAAATTCAACGTCTGCAATATTGACTCGCTATTCATTAATAAACGATAAACATCTTACAACATGAAATTATTTATCAAAGACCGAATTTATATCCCCCAGTTGCTCTTACCTCAGAACAACTTTCTTGACTTTACCATCAAAAAGGGGATTATTGAGAAGGTGGTGTTGACAGAAGCCGACCGCACCAAGTATTCAATCGTAGAAGACGCTGAAGCAGGGAAGGTTACTTGGGACAACCAAGTGGACTTTGATAATCCTCTTGATGTGGAATTTTCTCCGCAAGAACTGGATTATCTGAAACGGTCTTGCGAAGCTCTATCTTCTTCAGTTTATCCTGATGACCTTTGGATGACTGTAGAGAAAATCTATAATACAATTAATGGGCAATAATTGTTTTCATTGTGTTTGAAATTTTTGGGCGTGTCTGCGGATGCGCCTTTTTAGATTATATTAAATGGCAAACGGATTAAAAGCCCCAAGAAATCTGGTTATAGACTTCCAGCCATCACCACGACAATATGAGTTGTGGAAATTGTTACAGCCTGACTATTGTCCTCATTGTGGTGGCCATATAGAACATGTGATTAATGGCCACGATGCAAGGGGGAATCCACATTATGTTCCACAGTGTATGAATTGTCACAGTCAGGATTTGCCGCAAATAATTCTTGGTGGCGGTGCAGCAGGAGGTGGCAAGAGCTATCTCGGAAGTGCATGGATTGTAAGTAGCTGTATGCGTTTCCCAGATTTGCGTGCTGTAATATGCCGTAAAACCATCAAATCACTAAAAGAAAGTACTTTCAATACTGTTCGTGCTATAATGCGTGAATGGGGATTGACCGAAGGGGAAAATTACAAAATCAACAACCTCGAAGGAAAAGTGATATTTTGGAATGAAAGCACAATTCTTTTACGTGAATTAGAAGACCTCCCCAGTGATTTGGAGTTTCAAAGACTGGGAAGTTCTGAATGGTCTATTGGGTTTGTCGATGAGGTCAGCGAGATTTCCGAAAAAGCAATTGAGGTCTTGTTCTCTCGTTTACGTTGGAAAACTGATGAGACATTTAAGTACCCAAGATTATTAATGACAACCAACCCATGCACCACATGGGTTAGAAGCCGTTTTGTGCAAGATGACGAAGGAAATCCAGTGGTGTGCAGACCTAATGAATATTACTTGCCGTTTTCGGTATTGGACAATCCTAAAGAGTCTTTTGTGCGAACTTATTTAGCGGCTTTACAGCGCATCAGTGACCCAGCTACCAAAGCTCGTCTTTTATATGGCGTATGGGATTGGGTAGAGTCAAATGAGATTGCAGCATACTGGAAGTTCAGTGGAGAGAAACATTTAGTAAATGGGCTTAAAGAACAAGTTTATAATCCGCTTAAACCGCTCATCGTTTCTTGGGACTTCAACGTAACTCCTTTTATGAGTACGCTTGTTTGTCAGATTGATTATGACCGCAAGAAAATATATGTGCTGGAAGAGATTTTGGGCAAACCAGAGGATAAAGAAAATAATACTCCAAAACTAGCCCAGAAACTTGCCAAACATTTTCTCAACGAAAAACATTCTGGAGGTCTATTAATAACTGGGGACCCAGCTGGTTTGGCTCGTTCCACTCAAACAGAGGAGGGCGTAAACAATTATACGATTATCCTCAATAACATGAATAGCCCCCAGCTTCGACCAAGAACCAAACTATTGCGAAAACAACCACCACAAGTTACTCGCTTGGAATTTGCCAATAGCATATTTGATGGTTATGATGGTTGGGAAATATTGATTGACATGCGTTGCCGTAGATTCACAGAGGACTTAATTTACCAAAAAAAGAACTCAGACGGTACCAAGAGTAAGGCAAAAGTGACAGACCCAAAACTTGGAGTAAAATACGAGAAATACGGTCACTTGTCAGACTGTTTCGACTATATGCTTTGCATGTTTATCAATGATAGTTGGAGCAAGTTTCTTCATCGTACTTCGCAAATTGAAACTACAGTAACACCGATATACGGACAATTCAGTTTTTGATAAATGTATAAGAGATTTTTGAATAATAACGACTACATCGGCATCATAACCGAAGAAGCACTTCTCCAGCTAATACGAGGCAACGAGGAACGTCTGTCGCAAGCTGAAGAAGCTGCTGAAGAGTCTATCATCGAGTACCTGATAGATAACTACCAGATAGAGGAAACTCTGGCTGTTGGCAAGAATCTGATGGAATACAACCGTCAGATAATCTATCCAGTCGGAGCGCACTTCTATAAGGATGGTAAGATTTGGGAAGCTATGCGTTCCATAAATGGCTTCAAATCGCCTTTAATTGAGCCATACTGGGAAGAGTTTACCGATGAGGTAAACGAGCCTGAGAAGGTGCCAGAGTATTCTCAAATCGAAAATTATCAGCCAAACGACATTGTACATTTTGCTAACACATATTATAAATGTATTCAGCCGAATGGTATCGACTTTAATGACATTCGTGTGCCAGCTATTGTTGGTTGGGAGATTGTTGATACGTATGATTGGCAAGCTAATGTTGAATATGGACTTTGGGAAGCCGTATCGTATAATGACAAATTCTATGCTTTGATTAGCGATGAAAACGTTGACCTCACGCAAAATCCTGAAGAGTCTGACAACTGGGGGCTGATTGGCGATTATGATAGCTCGTTGAACAATTACGAATATTCCAGCCATGAATATGTTGTGTTTGGCGGCAAGGTATTCATTCCAACAATGGAGGTGAACGCTGATGAACTCAAAGAAGGATACAATATTCGTCAGCATGACCCCAGAAATGCTAATGTCAAGAAGCATCTTCTCCGTCTGGCACTTTATGAGCTTCACAAACTCATATCACCGAACAATATTTCTACTGCACGTATTACTGACTACGAGACTTCAATAATTTGGCTGCGTGATGCTTCAAGATTGAAGATAAATCCCAAGATACCTCGTAAATTGGATGATGAGAACAAGCCAGCAACTGAATATGCTATCTCAACATTCCAGCGAGATTATGACCCATACAAGAATCCTTGGCAAATTTAGCGTACATCAAATCATAATCACACTCTCATGCAATGCGGATTGGGCGACAGCGATGTCGCCCTTTTTATACATTTTTTAACATAGCAAATAATTCACGATTGACAGATTTGACGTACTTTTGTAACGTATTTAGAATGTCAAACCGAAATCAAACGCTTGGATTTTGTGCAAATATCTTGTGAACAAGTAATTATGATTGATTATAACATGACGTTGAGATACAGTGGGTTGCATAAGAAGAGATAAATTCTCCCTCCAGCTCCACAATTTACAATCGCAAGTGGTTATTAACAACCCACTTGCGATTTTATTTTGCTCTTATCTCGCAATTTTGGCCTATTGGGGCTCAGCGGAAAATTAGTGGGGGCAAGCATAAATCCTTGTGAGCTTGAAAAGAAAAAACTTTTCGTCAATCACGCCTCTCAAAGTCCCTCTAAAGCTCTTAATTTTGGAGTTGAACGATTCTGCTGAGGCGTTTGTCGATCGTTTGTGGTAGAAGTTTAGAATGTCACTGGATAGGTGTGATTGAAGAATTGCATGAGCTCTTTGTATGTGAGATGCGTGACGTAAGGCGGCGAAATTCGGCTCATTTAGTGTCAGCATCGCTAATGGTAAATGGCTTATTGCGAATCGGCGACATTTCGATTACAATATGGTGATACAACTCTATTGTTACACTACTGTAACGCCTGCGTAATTCTATTGAGCTTACTTTGTGGTGGAAAATAACCAAAGTTTAATAATAATGGAAGTTACTTATCTGATTATCACAGTGTTTATGCTGATCTTAGATGCCATGGGGCTGTTTGTGGGTGTTAGTAATGATGCTGTCAACTTTTTGTCATCGGCGATTGGTGCGAGAACGAACTGAAGCGCACTCGTCGCCGTGAGTTCTTGTGCTTACGGCGTATTTCGCGTAACATCAGTCTTGAGCGCAACACTTGGTTCCACTTGTGTTCCAACAGCAACCAGCAGTATGTCTACACTCTAAAGCGTATGCTGGAACCTATCAAGGAACACGTCGACAATAATTTCAGCCCAATGCCTGACAATTACCTCAACGAGTTTGCCCTGGTACGAGAAACTATCAACGAACTGATGGATCAAACTAAGACCATTCTGAAAACCGGTGACTATAGCAACTACAAGCAGGTGATGAAGCGAGCCAACGATTGTAAAGACGAATTGTCGACGCTGCGTGAACGACTTATCGACAGTATGCAAAGTTCCGATAAGACATCAAGCTACAAAACCGCTCTCATCTACTTGACTGTCCTGCAAGAGAGTCAGGAAATGCTCAGCGTCATGCGCCACCAGTTACGCGCTGCCGGCAAACTTTTAAAGTGATTGCCACGGCTTGCTGTCAATAAAATCAGTCAACGAATCTCGCGAGGGCACCGGTTGAACAGTGGCAACTCGTGAAATTCGTTGACTGTAAAGTTTTGTGCGATAGGGCACGGCCTACATGATGCCGCGCTCGCGAAGGCGTTGTTGCCAGCGCCATGCGCTAAGCATAGTGTCGTCGAGCGATACTTCAGCTTTCCAGCCAAGCACTTCGTTAGCCTTCTTGGGATCAGCCCAAATCTTGACGATATCGCCAGGGCGGCGACCCACAATCTTGTGGGGAACCTTTACACCGGTGGCACGCTCAAACGATGCCAAAAGCTGAAGCACACTTGCGCCTTCGCCGGTACCGATGTTGAACACCTCAAGAGCTTCTTCGCTCTTATCCTCAAGCATACGCTCGAGAGCCTTAACGTGGGCCTTGGCGAGGTCAACCACATTGATGAAGTCGCGAATACATGATCCGTCGGGAGTGTCGTAATCGTCACCGAAAATGCTTAACTCTTTACGAACACCGATGGCGGTCTGCGTCAAGAACGGCACAAGGTTGGCGGGCACGCCGTTGGGCAACTCACCGATTTCGGCACTCGGATGCGCGCCGATTGGGTTGAAATAGCGCAACAGCACTGCCTTAATCGGACTGCCGCTCTTTATCACGTCGGCAATTATGTCCTCACTCACCTGCTTAGTGGCGCCGTAGGGCGAGGTCGCCTTCTTGGTGGGAGCGTCCTCGGTAATCGGGTTCTTGTCGGGTTCGCCATACACCGTGCACGACGACGAGAACACAAAACCCTTCACGCCATATACCGGCATAAGCTCCAACAGGTTGAGCAAGATGTTCAGGTTATTGCGATAGTACATGATGGGCTTTTGAACGCTTTCGCCAACGGCCTTGCTTGCCGCGAAGTCGATGATGCCGTTGATGCCCGGGTGCGCCTCAAACAGTTGACGCAAAGTATTGATATCGGTGCAATCGCCTTTGACGAATGCCGGACGTATGCCTGTTATATGTTCTATGCCGTCGATTACGTCGGCATTACTGTTCGACAGATTGTCGATGATTACCACTTCATAGCCTGCGTTTTGCAGTTCAACAGGAGTGTGGGAGCCGATGAAACCGGC
>CALDIG010000046.1 GCA_937904375.1 uncultured Prevotellaceae bacterium | reverse complement strand
CGCCCCGAGTGGACTTTCACCACAGATGTATAACATGCCCGTCGTACACAAAAAAACCAGATGGGCGATAGCTCATCTGGTTTCATTGATTTTGCGGAAAGACAGGGATTCGAACCCTGGAACCCCGAAAGGGGTTAACGGTTTTCGAGACCGCCCCGTTCGACCACTCCGGCATCTTTCCAAAGATTTCAGAATTCAGATGTCAGAATTCAGATTTCAGATTTCAGATTTCAGATTTCAGATTTCAGAATTCAGATGTCAGATTTCTGATGTCTCGTTTCTGATGTCTGTTTTCTCGTTTTTGCGGGTGCAAAGTTAGTACTTTTTTCTTAAACTGAGCAATATTTTGAAGAAAAATCTTTACAAATTGTAGAGAGTTTCGATAGCTTTGAGCGGGTCTTGTGCCTTAAAGACGTAATTTCCAGCCACTAGCACATCGGCACCTGCCTCGGCAAGTTGCTTTCCTGTCTCTGCATTAACTCCGCCGTCCACCTCGATCATCGCCTTTGAGCCTGTCTCGGCGATAAGGGCACGCAGCTCACGCACCTTGTTGAGAGTGTTAGGGATAAACTTCTGTCCACCAAATCCTGGGTTCACCGACATGAGCAGCACGAGGTCGAGCTGCGCCACGATGTCGCGAAGTAGGCACACGGGAGTGGCGGGGTTTATGGTAACACCGGCTTTCATTCCGGCATCGTGAATCTGCTGCACCACTCGGTCGAGGTGGTTGCACACCTCGAAGTGTACGTTCATAATCTCGGCACCGCAGTCTCGCACCTCGTTGACGAACTTCTGCGGCTCAACAATCATCAGGTGCACGTCGAGCGGTTTCTCACACAACTGCTGTACATATTTTATCACTGGGAAGCCGAAGGAGATGTTTGGCACAAACACGCCATCCATCACATCGAGGTGAAGCATCTGCGCCTTGCTCTGGTTTATCATCTCCAGGTCTCGGGCGAGGTTGCCGAAGTCGGCACTAAGTAATGATGGGGAAACTATCATAGTTAAGAGTTCATAGTTAAGAGTTAAGAGTTCATAGTTAAGTTTGTTGCGATGTCATCGCAACAGACGGGACTTAATTTTCTTGCTCTTTTTTGTTCTTTTTGTTTTTTCTCACTTTGTAGATGATGAAAACTATTGCGGCACCGAGCAGGATGAAGCCGGCAATCTTTAGGTAGTGGCTGTAGTGCTCAAGTTGGGCGAAGAGCTGGCTGTCGTCTGGCACAATGCGAAAGAGAAGGTAGCCCAGCAATGCCAGAACCACGTTCCATAGTCCCGCGCCAAGCACTGTGTAGAAGCTGAAGGTTCCGAAGTTCATGCGCGACAGACCCGCTGGAATAGAGATAAGATGTCGCACTGCTGGCAGCAGGCGTCCGAAGAAGATGGAAATCGACCCTTTGCGCCTGAAATAGTCCTCGGCGTGCTCCAGCTTCTCGCGGTTGAGCAGGAACAGATGCCCCCCCTTGCTGGCGGCGAAGGCATAGAACACCGGTCGCCCTATAAGCATCGAGAGGCCGTAGTTGATTGCTGAGCCGAGATAAGCGCCCACAGTTGCGGTAGCAATCACAAGCCAGAAGTTCAAGTCACTGTTTTCCTGTAACGAGAAATATGCCGCCGGCGGCACCACCACCTCGCTGGGTAGAGGCACTATCGAGCTTTCAATCGCCATCAGCAGGATGATAGTCCAATAGTTCATGTGGTCCTTAAACCAGAAATACAATTTCTCGGTCCATGATGGCTCGGCAGCAACTTGTGCTGCATCCTGAGCAAAACAAGCGTCGCTCATCAGCACAACCGCCGCAAGAGCGAACAGGAAAAATATCGTTTTTTTACGGTTCATTTCGTTGTTCCTGAATTTGAATAAAATGCTCACGCTCGCAAAGCACCGAGCAAACTCGAGCTTTAACTCGCTTAATCGCATTTTTGCGACTGCAAAGTTACAATATTTTTGTCACACTTCATAACCTAACTGGCGAAACATCTCACGGTAGGCGTCGGCTTTCTTCTCGAGCGAGAGCGGATAAGCCCTTGACGAGGATGGCATGCGGTAAAGGTCGAAGTCGTGACCCTGACAGGTGCAATGCGTCACTTCGCCCGTCTTAGGCACTTGCACACCAGCCTTCTCGGCAATCACACCAGTTGCCTTCTCGCCGGCGGTGACAATGGCACGAAGCGTGGGACATGCCTTGAAGAATGTGTCGAGGTCGATGGTTTCCACTATGTCGAGGAACTTGTCGCTAGCATTGTCCTTGAGGCGGCGCACCCGAGTGGCGGTGTCGTAGAGGGCAATTTTCTTCTCGGTGAGGAACGACTTGAGCCGTGGAAGATCGAAATGCCTCTCTTCCTCAATCCAGAAATGGCCCTTGTCGCCAAAGAAGATAAGCCCCATGATTCGCCACATATCGTTGATTTTGTTGGGGTAATAAAACTCCATCGACCATTGCTCAGGCTTAGGCGGAAAAGTTCCCAGCATCAGCACCGCCGCTCCTTCAGGAAGAAACGGCTCAAAAGGATGCTGCTCAATTTTAATTAGGTCCATTTTTTATAGAAAACAAGTTAACAAAAAGACGTGACCATTGTCATCTTTTCGTGTGCAAAGGTAATAAAAATTTTTTTTAGTAGAATATAGAATACTGAAATTCCCGAACGTTGAACTTACGGCACAATACTTAAACAACGCCCAGGTTTGTCTCAGCATGCAGTAATGTAAATACTTTGATGGGGATTAAGAAAAAATAGTATAAAAGATTTGGAGTAGTTGTGTGGGTTTTATAATTTTGCAAGTTGCAAAGTGAGCAATTATATCACTCGTAACCGAAAACTAACAACTATAAACTTTGAACAATAAACTATTAATCAATAATGTATAACCCAAAATCAGCTCACGCCGAGGAGTTTATTGACCACGGCGAAATATTGGAGACGCTGGAGTATGCTGCCAAGAACCGCAGCAACCGCGCTCTGATTGAAGAAATAATAAACAAAGCCGCCACCTGCAAGGGTCTCACCCACCGCGAGGCAGCAGTGCTGCTGGAATGCGACCAACCCGACCTGGTGGAGCGTTTCGAGAACCTTGCCCGCGAAGTGAAGCAAAAGCTCTATGGCAACCGCATAGTGCTCTTTGCTCCGCTTTATCTGTCAAACTACTGCGTAAACGGTTGTGTATATTGCCCATATCACGGCAAAAATCGCACCATTCCCCGCAAGAAACTGTCGCAAGACGAGATACGCCAAGAGGTTATCGCCCTGCAGCAGATGGGCCACAAGCGCCTTGCTCTCGAAGCTGGCGAGCATCCTAAGATGAACCCCATCGAGTATATCCTTGAGTCGATAAAGACAATATATGACACCAAGGTAGGCAATGGCGCTATCCGCCGCGTGAACGTGAATATAGCCGCCACTACCGTGGAGAACTACACCAAGCTCAAAGAAGCAGGAATCGGCACCTATATCCTCTTCCAGGAGACATATAACAAGGAGAACTATGAGAAACTGCACCCCACTGGTCCAAAGAGCGATTACTGCTACCACACCGAGGCGATGGACCGCGCTATGGAGGGCGGCGTTGACGATGTGGGCATAGGTGTGCTTTACGGATTGACGACCTACCGCTACGACCTCGTGGGAGTGCTCATGCACGCCGAGCACCTTGAGGCTCGCATGGGCGTGGGACCGCACACCATCAGCGTGCCGCGCATCTGTCCCGCCGACGACATCTCTCTCGACGAGTTCCCCGACGTGCTGCCCGACGACATCTTCTGCAAGATTGTCGCCATCATCCGCCTTGCAGCACCTTATACCGGCATGATTATCTCCACCCGCGAGTCTCAGAAGGTGCGTGAGAAGGTGCTTGACTTGGGCATCTCGCAGATTAGTGGCGGTTCACGCACTAGCGTGGGCGGCTACACCACCGAGGAGCGCCACGACGACACCGCACAGTTCGACGTGAGCGACCAGCGCTCGCTCGACGAGGTTATTTCATGGCTTCTCGACATCGACTACCTGCCCAGCTTCTGCACGGCATGTTACCGTGAGGGCCGCACTGGCGACCGCTTCATGTCGCTCGTGAAACGCGGCAAGATAAGCTACTGCTGCACCCCCAATGCGATGATTACCCTCAAGGAATACCTCGAGGACTACGCCAGCCCAGCCACAAGAGAGAAAGGCGAGGCTCTCATCCGTCGCGAGTTGGAGAAGCTGCCCGACGACCGCATCCGCAACCTCGCCAACCGCCGCCTCATCGACATTGCCAACGGCGAGCGAGATTTCAGGTTTTAGTCCTGTGTGTTGCGTTGACAACGCAACATACACAACACACACAACCAATAACTAATAATGAACACCGCACCGCAGTCACTTCGTCGTCACATTGCCATCTTTGGTCGTAGGAACGTGGGCAAGTCGTCATTGCTCAATGCCATTACTGGTCAGCAGGTCGCCATCGTCTCGCCAGAGGCAGGCACAACAACCGACCCTGTGAACCGCGCCATGGAGATACTGCCGCTGGGTCCTTGCCTGCTCATCGACACCGCTGGCTTTGACGACGTGGGCAGCGTGGGCGAACTGCGAAACGAGCGCACCCACCGCGTGCTCGACCAAGCCGACATGGCACTGCTCGTCATGGACCAAGCGCAAGACTTGAGCTTTGAAAAGAAATGGCTCAACGAACTGCATCGCCTTGAGATTCCCACTGTAGCTGTGCTCAACAAAGTGGATGCTATCGATGATGTTAAAGACGCTTTTGAACAGATAAAAAGCACACTTGGGATTGAACCTGTGGCAGTCAGTGCCAAGAGCCACGAAGGCATTGATAAGCTGCGTGAAGCACTTGTGCATGCCGTTGGCAATGATGAGCAAACGAGCCTCACGGCAGGTCTCGTCACGACGGGCGACACCGTGCTGCTCGTAATGCCGCAAGACCCACAAGCACCAAAAGGACGCTTGATTCTTCCACAAGTGCAGACCATCCGCGACCTGCTCGACAAGGGTTGCATAATCACTTGCTGCGGAGTTGACACTCTCGAAAAAAGCCTTAATGCGATGAAAGAAGCACCAACACTTATCATCACTGACTCACAGGTTTTTGCACAAGTCTATGAAAAGAAACCTGAAGGCAGCCTTCTCACATCATTCTCGGTGCTGATGGCAGCCATAAAAGGCAATATGGAATTGCTGATAGAAGGCGCACGAGCC
>CALDIG010000045.1 GCA_937904375.1 uncultured Prevotellaceae bacterium | reverse complement strand
GTGATGAGCTGCTTGAGCGCGTTGCTCGCCATCGCTCCGCGCCACAGCACGGCTTGGTCTTGCTTCACCACGAAGCCTATTGAGAGTACCTTCACGCCATATTTCTCGGCAGGCACGATAAGTTTTTTCCCATCTATCTCCTCCATATAGAGCTGCTCGTCTTCAATACCCAGCATTTTAGGTATTGAGGGACCGAAGATGTCGGCATCTAGCAGTCCCACGCGGTAGCCCTGCTGTGCCAGTGCCACGGCGAGGTTGCATGCCACGGTTGATTTTCCCACGCCTCCCTTGCCACTTGACACACCTATGATGTTCTTCACACCAGGCAGCGGCTCATTATCTTTAGGTTTTGCTTCGGGGTCGGGAGTCTTGACAGCGATGTTTCCCTTAATCTCCACTTCGGGGCTGATATAGGTGTTGATAGTCGCCTCACAGGCTTTCACTATCGATTTAATGAATGGGTCGGTTTTCTTTGGGAAGATTAGCGAGAACGAGACGCTGTTTCCATTGATGCGTATGTCGTCCTCCACCATGCCCATGGTCACAATGTCCTTGCCGGTGCCGGGATAGCGCACCGTGCGCAGGGCGTCAAGAATCAATGATGGATAAAGTTCTGTCATAGTTATGTTAATTGTATTATTCTTGTTTATTGTCAAATATCTGTGGCATTTGGATTTCTCCGCGGCCGTAGCTGCGGTAGGTGTCGTGTTCAATCTCTATGTCAGGCTCTTGCAGGTCGCCATCTTGCGGCAGGTGGAAACTGATGTACTTGATGGTAAGTCCATGCTGCAGCCACTGCTGCTCGTAGTGAGTCTTGATTTCGAGGATGTCGTCGGCAAGGCCGCTGGCATAGAGGTCGGGAGTGTCAACCTCAGTGACGAGGTGATTGAGAGAGGTGAGTTCGTGAGTATAAGTGTAGAGGAATGGGCTGTCGGTCTTGAGGTGGATGAGTCCATCAGGCACCAAAATCTTACGGTAGTTGTTGAGGAACCGTGTGCCAGTTAGGCGCTTGTTGGCGTTCTTCATCTGCGGGTCGGGGAAGGTGATCCAAATCTCAGAGACCTCGCCCGGCTCGAAGAAACGGTCGATGAACTCGATGCTGGTGCGTAGGAACGCCACATTCCTGATGCCTTCCTGTTCCACCATCTTTGCGCCGGTCCACATGCGTGCTCCTTTGATGTCAACACCGATGTAGTTCTTGTCGGGAAACTTCTTTCCAAGCCCCACAGCATACTCCCCCTTGCCGCATCCCAACTCAAGCACAATGGGGTTATTGTTATGGAAGTATTGCTCGTTCCACTTTCCGCGCATGGGGAAAGGAGCCTCTTGCAGCTTGGCAAATGGGTACTGGAAGACGCAAGAGAACGTCTCCATATCGGCAAATTTTTTGAGTTTATTCTTTCCCATAATTTTAAGCTAACGAGCTGACAAGTAAACAAGCTAACGAGGCAATTGTAGTGAAAACCTTTATTTTCGCAACAGTTTGAACGAGCGTTGGATGCCGCCATCAAGTATCACGTTCACAATATAGAACTTGCCGTTGAAATTGGCGGTGTTGAGCTGTGCCTGCTCGCTGGCTGGTGTGGCAGCGCTGAGCAGCACACCGTTGATGTCAAAAATCGACACCTTGGCAATCACAGTGCTGGCATTCACAATGAGCATCGTGCCCTCGAAGTGCGCCTTCACTTGCAAGTCGTTGTTGGCAAATGTGTTGTCGATGCTTGTGGGTGGTGCGTCGTGCTCGATTTTAAATTCTTTCCACTGCTCGGCGGCTTTATAGTCCTCGGTGACTGAGGGGTCGGTAATCAAAGGGATTACTGGTTGGTTCACTCCTGCCCACACGCTGTCGCCAAGCTCGGGCACTGTGAGTGGGTGAGCGGTGACGCGTTCAAGGCTCGATTGCCCCGCCATCGCCATTGTGCCTACAAATTCCACGCTCTCGGGGAAAGTGAATTCCCTAATCTGGTCCCAGTTATAGAAGGCGTAGTCGCCGATGCTGGTGACACCGTCTTTCACTGGCTGGTCCATGTCGATAGCGTTATTGCCGGCAAGCAGATAGTTGCTCAGGCTAGTGATGCCTGCGGGGATGTCAATCTGCTCCATGTCGAGGTTGTAGTAGAAGGCACCGTCGCCTAGTGACTCAAGCGACTCGGGGAGAGTGACACTGTTTAGAGGGGTATTGGCGAATGCCCACATCCCTATGCTAGTGAGGCTGTTGCACCTGTTGAGGGCTATTTCCTCTACTCCCGAGGAGGCAAATGCCGCCTCTGATATGGTTGTCAGGTTGCTGTTGCTGTTTATTGTGGGTGTGGTAAGTGAGGTGCAGCCGCTGAAGGCACCGGGACCAATGGCAGTCACATTACTGCCGAGGTTTAGGCTCGATAGTGCCGTGCAGTCTTGGAATGCGTCTTTTCCCACAGTGAATGAGTCGTCGGGATTTATGGTCACCGCTTCCAGACACTTGCAACGCGAGAAAGCCCCTTCTCCTAGTTCTTGCAGAGTGGCAGGAATTATCACTGAACTAAGACTATTGCATGCCGAGAAGGCGTATGGTTCTATCGTCTCCAGGTTGCTTGGCAGGGTGATGCTTTCCAAATTCTGGCATCCGGCGAAGGCAGCAGTTCCAATCTTTGTCAGCCCCTCGGGTAAAGTGACATTGCGCAATTTCTTGCCCATGAATGCAGTTGCAGGTATGGCCTGACTGTCGTAGGACGTTATTGACATGAATAGTGGCGATTTGGCGTCGCTGTATGCCACTACCTCGGCATTGCTCAGGTCCAGTGTCTCAAGGCTGCTGAGATTCTTTGCGATAAATTGGAAATCTCTAGCGTCGATAGTTCCTGTGATTGTGAGCGATGAGATTGAGGTGTCGTCAATAAGAGTTGACAGGCTGCCTGCTGTGCAATCAACATTCACCGCCCACATCGAGAAGCAAGCGACACAAGCGATAATGAGTGTGAGAATACGTTTCATTATTGTATTTTAGTTTACTTAGGTTTCAACCTGCAAAAGTAATAATAAAACTTCAGATAATGAAATCGCAAGCGGTTTTTTATGTAAAAATCATCTCACTATCACCTTTTTGTCACCAACAATGTAGATGCCTGCGGGGAGTCCTTGTGTGGCTTGTGAGGGAACGACGTTCTGTCGCAGCAGTTGTCCCTGGGTGTTATAGACGTTGACGGGCTTGTCGCTCTCATCAACGGTGATGTTCTCTACTGCCGAGGCTCCTATGATGCTTACTTTCATGTGGTTGTTGTAATATACATTCTCTTGATAATCGGCAAAGTAGATGCGGTCGAGAGTAATATAGTCGCTGCTGCTGAAGTTCTTTGTGCTGGAGATGTTGAGCGTTAAGAGCAAGCCGCTGTAGCCTTCAAAGTCGTCGCCTGTGGGAGAGTAGCACACCATTCGGTATAGGTTGCTTCCTGTCTTTCCCACATGTATCTCGTGCCCGAGGCCACGTCCCGATAGCGCAGCTCCCTCTATGCTGATGTGGCTTGGCGTGACGATGTCAAATTGGCAAGCGGTATAGTTGATGGTGTTATTTAGAGTAATTTCAATATTGGCTTTGCGTGTTGACGTCTCGCTGCCCAGTGTTTCAATGTCGTCTTCAAACCAGTACTGCTGAGGATAAGGAGCTCCTTTGCGACCGTTGATGATGTTGAAAATTGCCACAATGTCGGCAATGTCGGTGCGGCCGTTGCCGGTAACATCGGTGCGGTCGATGATGATGCCTTCGCTGTTGCCTTCGGTGAGATAGCGTCGCTCGGCGATGACATCGAGGGTGTTGACATATCCGTCGTTGTTGATGTCGCCGCGTGTGTGCGCCACATCAACGAGGAAGTTCTTCCACTGCATTGCAGTGCGGTAGTCATCGAGGCTCTCCTCTTTGACATAGAGTTTTGTGCTGCTTTGCTTGACACCCGCCCACACGTTCTCGCCTAGTTCGGGTGCTTCGAGAGGCTCACTGCTTATCTCCTGCAAGTTGCTTAATCCCGCCATAGCGTAGGAGCCAATGTAATAGACTCTTACTGGCACGTTGATAGAAAAATGCTGCGACTGGTTAAAGAGTGCAAAGTCTCCAATGTTGGCCAAGGCTTGTGTCATAAACGGAGTGCCATGAATGTGGTCGCAGCCGGCAAGCATGTAGTCGGGCAGATAGGAAAGGTTTTTGGGTAGCTCGAGAGTGGTGAGCAGGTTGTTGTAGAATAGTGTGCCCTCGTCAAGCGTCTTGACATGAGACGGAATACTGAATGCCTTGAGCTTGGTGTGTGCCAGTGCCCATGCTCCCATGTGCTTGAGGTGTGGTGTGTATTCCAGATCGAGTTCTTCAAGCCCTGAACGGTAAAATGTCATGTCACCGATGTCTTCGAGCTTGGAACCCGGCGCGATTTGTATTTTCTTCAGTGCCTTGCAGCCGTTGAAAGTGCCGTTGCCAAGGGCGGTGATGCTGGTGCCAATGCTCACACTGTTGAGGGCTTGGCAGTCGGCAAATGCCTCATCGCCAATCGTTATGTCGCCAGTTGGATTGAGAATGAGAGTGGTGAGCTTGGTGCAGTGGGCAAAGGCTTTGCTGCCTAATACACTGACTGAACCGGTGATAGCGACTTGTTGTAGCGATGAGCATGTGTTGAAGGCATCATCGCCAATCTTGCGAAGCGACGCTGGCAGGTTGATAGCCTTTAGACGTGTGCAGCCAGCAAAAGCTCCATAGTCGATGGCGGTGAGATTGGTGGGCAGGTTCACTGTCTCCAGCTTCACGGCACCCATTAATGCGCAGTAGGGTAGGGTGTTGTTGGCAAAGTGATAGCTGCCGGCAAGTAATCCGTCGGCAAGGGTACTATTGTAGGCCACGATTGTGGCATTAGTGAGGTCAAGGGCTTTCAAGTTGGGCATCTCGTCGGTAATGAACTTGAAGTCGCGGGCATCGATGGTTCCGTTCACCGTGAGCGACGATGCACCCAGATTGGTGAGCACCGTCGATAGTTTCCCGGCAGTGCTGGTGACCGTCACTGCGTGTAAATGCATTGCGGTGGTTACCAGTAACGCTATGAGAAAAAACTTCTTGCCCATAAAAGCCGAAGGTAGCCTAAATTTAACCCTTAAAACTTAACTCTTATCACTTACTTAATGATTACTTTCTTGCCACCCACGATGTAGATGCCGCTCGGCAGACCCGTAGTTGCCTCGTTGCGTTCCACGTTGTGGCGCAGGAGCTGGCCGTTCATGTTGTAAACATCTACTGGACCATTGTCAACGGTGTCAATATTGATGTCTTTCACGCCAGTAGTAGTTCCCACCTCCACGTCAACATCATCAATCTCGTGTACGAGCTCGCTTGGCTCCACTGCGATGATGTTGTCGATAGTCACGACATCGTTGCCGGTGAAGTATTCATCGGCCTTGACAGTGATGTTCAGCAGAGTACCCTCGTTACCGCTCGTGGTAGTAGCACTGTGGATGAGAATTCTCCACTTGCCTGGCTCTATCTCGTTAAAGCCCATTGTCATGTTGCTGGCGCGGCTGGTGGTAGTCACATTGTCGATAGTCAGGCCTTGAGGCAAGGTGATGTCGAGTTGCATAGCGGCAAATTGTGCGGTGTTGCACATCTTCACATCCATTGTGTGAGACTTGCCGGCTTCAATAATGAAGCCTTCGGCACTGAGCTGGTCGTTGCTGTCGTGAGTCTTCTTGTTGCGTCCAGGCACATTCTCATTGCCAAGCAGGACATTATATATAGCGGTTATATCGGCGGCAGTGATGTTGCCGTCTCCGTTCACGTCGGCGGTCTCCATATATTGCGTGGAGTTGCCAAGCAGGATGTCGTAGAGTGCTGTTATGTCGGAGGCAGTGACATAGCCGTCCTGGTTCACATCGCCAAAGATACCCTGGGGCTCATCATACCAAATGAGGAAGCGGCTCCACTGGTTGGCTACGCTATAGGCATCGTAGCTCTCATGCGGCACCTTAAGTGGAATGGTAGCTTGCTTCACGCCTTGCCACACATTCTCTCCCAGCTCGGGCACTTCGGTGGCGTCGCTGGTGAACTCCTGCAAGTCGATCATGCCTGCCATGGCATAGTCGCCAATGAAGCTGGTAGTGCTTGGCAGTGTGAGCGTGGTGATTGGGGTGTTATAGAAGGCATATCGCCCTATGTAGGTCAGCTCGGTCTCGGCGGTGACATCGTTGGTCACGGCGGTGCCTGAGAGCAGCAGGTCGGCAATGGTGTCGCTGGCAGCATTGGGAATGTAGGAAGTCATATCGGTGGCATAGTAGAATGCTCCCTTGCCCACACGGGTGACATTGGTGGGAATAGCGGCACTCACCTGCTTTGACTGTGCGAACGCCAAGTCGTCGATGTGGGTGAGGCTTGTGGCTTGCTCAAAATTGAAGGTGCTCACTTGAGTGCCCAGAAAAGCTTCTTTTCCTATCCTCTGGATGTTGTTAGCACCATTGAAATTGATGGTTGACAAGCGTGTGCCCTTAAAGGCGCGGTCGTCGATTTCAACCACGTTAGGACCTATTGTCACAGTGCCTAAAGAAGTGCATCCCTCAAAAGCGCTCTTGGGAATGATCATGGGGGTTGCCGGATTGATTGATGCGACGGTCATTCTGGTGATATTAGAGAACGCTCCCTCTCCTATCACTTTCACACTCTGTGGCAAGTTGAGACTCGCCATTTTTGCAGCCGAGAATGCGTAGGCACCTATCGAGTCAAGATTTTCGGGTAATGAAAAGTTCGTGAGGTTGCTACATCCGGCAAAAGCTGCCATGCCTATCGCTTTAGTGCTGGCAGGAAGCATCACAGTGGTGACTTTCTTTCCAAAAAACGATAGGGGTGGAATGCAGTTCTCTTTGTAATCCACCTCGTTGTTAAACAGTGGCTTAGTGTGGTTGCTATACCCCACGATGGTAACCCCCGAGAGGTTGATGCTTGTGAGCGCATCAAGCTCACTGGCAATGAACTTGAAGTCGCGGGCATCCATCTGCCCCGTCACCGTGAGCGACGTGATGCTTGTGTCATCAACAAGGTTTGCCAAGTTTCCTGGAGTGCATTCCACTTCGAGTGCCCAACTTGCTGTGGCACTAATAATTAACGCTAATGAGAGCAATATTTTCTTCATATCGTTGTGTATTTTTCTTTGTTCACATAAGGGCATAGTTTGCCTTATAAAACAAAACGTATCGCATAGGTGGTTTATTATATTTAAGGTGTAATTTTTCATTTATGGGCACCTATCACTTGTTTCTTTCAAAAGAATTTAGTAACTTTGCAATAAAGATTTAGCGACGTTATGAAAATAATTGTTTTGCCCGACATTCACGGGCGCAGGTTTTGGGAGAGCGCACGCGAGCGCATTGACGCGTGCGACAAGGTGGTGTTTATTGGCGACTATTTTGACCCCTACGTTTTTGAGGGAATTACTCCTCTAGACGCCATCGAGAATTTCAAGGAAATATTGTCTTTTGTCAAGGAATATCCCGAGAAGGTGGTGATGCTGCTTGGCAATCACGACCTGCCCTACTTCAGCGAGAAGTACCTGGCATTGTCGAAATACCATTGTCGCATGTCGCGCGTGTGGCACAGTACGATAGCCGATATGTTTGAGGCTTGCCGTGAGATGTTTAAGCTGGCGCACGTTGAGGACGACATCTTGTTTACTCATGCCGGGTGTGCCTCGAAGTGGCTCAAGAGCATACATGCCAAGCCTGCTAGCCTGGGCGACCTCGTGGCGTTGCTCAACGGTTTGTTGACTGCCGAGAATGGGATGCGGCAGCTCTTCATGGTGTCGCACCACCGTGGCGGATGGGACAGGGCGGGTTCCTGCGTCTGGGCCGATGTCGATGAGCTTGTGAGCGACAACAAGGGGCTTCACTTCGACGACTGCCTCACGGTGAAGCAGGTGTTTGGCCACTCGTTGCAGGTAGAAAAAGACGAGAAAGGAAACTACGTCAGCGGCAAACCAGTCACCACCTCCACCATCAAGATGCTCGACACCCGCTGCGCCTACATGCTCGACACCGCCACCTTCACCCACGAAGCTTTGCTATAAAAGGCTTGGCATGATTTTTGCTCTAATGGTGCTAATATTACTATTGTCTTGTTTACTCGTTTACTTGTCAGCTTGTTTACTAAAAAATGAAAAAGTCAAAGATTACCAAGAGCAACGCGATGGATAAGATCATCAAGATGATATCTCGCAATGAGCAGATGGAGCGCAACGGCGGCGGACAGTGGGTCGCCACCCACCGCGTGCACAAGTCAAAGAGGCAATACTCCCGCCGCCGCTTCAAGCAAGAGACAAAGCGAGAGATAGAGTAATGCATAATGCCATAATGCACGATGCACAATCAGGCTGAGCCTGTATTGTTTTTTCTGTATTGTTTTTTCTTTCGCAGTTTTTCCGTTTCTTAAGTAGATACACTAAAAGCGCCTTCGGGCGCTTTTAGTGTATGTATAATAGAAGGTATAGCTCAATTATAATCTGTAAACTAATTTCAGTTCCCTAATAAGTGGCTATAAATCATTGTGATGTTGGCACACTTGACCCACTTGGAGCGGCTGGGGGGGCGCCTGTCCTTGTCCCAAGTCGCTCGGCGCGCAGCCCATGCCAGAGTAAAAACCATTAAAGGGGAAGGTGCTATTTCTGCGAGACACGCACCGCACGAACACTTCGACCGGCACCCCGACTGCTGTTGTAGCATTCCACGACTTCTGAGTTGAAGTCCAGGCTGTAAGAGATGTTTGGAGTGCTGCTGTCGAGCGTGCGCGAACGATAGCAGCCGTCCGTGCCAGTGCCACCTAGCGAGCTATTCCAGCGATAGCCGGCAGCCGGCATGAACATCGACGCGCCATTGACGGTGAAGGTCTCGCCGGGGGCAAGCACCAGGCGAAGGCCGACGTAGGGGCTGTGCTCATCGGCGCCCCAGTGGTTGCGGGTAGAGACGCGGCACTTGATGTCACTCTGGGTGCAGGCGATGGCAGCGGCATAGAACGCCGTAAACGCG
>CALDIG010000044.1 GCA_937904375.1 uncultured Prevotellaceae bacterium | reverse complement strand
ACTGAATATCAAATATTTCAAAGAACTTTTATGATTTTTTAGTGGACACTAATGAGTTTAATTACATTTAAATACTATGTTGTACGAGGTGGTTCTATAAATGACACAGCTACTAATTGTCGTGTTTCCAAAAGATCTCGCTCTACTTCTACCACTATTCTTTATGGTCAATTCAGAGGCATGCGCCTTGCCTTGAGCGAGGAATAGTACTGTCTTAGATAATTGTCAAGTTATTTCAAGCGCCGCAATGGTTCCCCATTGCGGCGCTTAGTGTGTTGTGCGATTTGCGCTGCTTGGCTATTTGGTCAAGGCTAGGCGAGTCTTGACGTAATCGACGATGAGCTTTGCAGTGCCTTCTGGACCGAGTTTTGAGCAGTCGATGGAGAGGTCGTAGCTTTCGCTGTGTCCCCAGTGCTTGTCGGTGTAGAAGTCGTAGTAGTTTGCACGCAGCTTGTTCTGCTTGATAGCCATCTCTTTGGCTTCTTTTTTCGTCTTGCAGTCGCCACGCTTAATGATGCGCTTGATGCGGTCTTCGAGCGAGGAGTGCAGGAAGATGCTGATGACGTTAGTCTCGTTGCGCAAGATATAATCGGCACTTCGCCCCACTATTAAGCATGGTCCCTTGCGCGCTAAGTCAATCATCACCTGGCTCTGTGCCTGATACACATTGTCTTCTTTCACTGGCTGGTCGCCGGCAAAGAGTGCTCCGCTATAATAGCCAATGTTGAAAGACCATAGCGAGGAGAAAAGTTTTGGCGTGCGCTCATCGGAAGCCTCGAAAATATGTGGCTCCACGCCGCTAGATTTTGCCGCTTCAATCAACAATCTCTTGTCGTAATACTCAATACCGAGCATCTTAGCCACCATTTGCCCAATGTCTCTTGCTCCGCACCCGAACTGGCGACCAAGAGTAACCACGTAATTCTTTGAATTTTCCATAATTCATTTATTGTAATTTAACAAACTCAAGTTTCGCAAGTTGTTAACTTGCTCAAAGTTTAATGTTTAGAGTTTAGAGGATAATCAGTGTGAAAAATTGAAAATTTTGAAAAAATTTTCTTCTCTAAACGCTAAACTCTAACCTCTAACCTTCAAGTTTATAAAGTTTTAGAACTTTAGAAACTTGAGTAACAAAGATAATATTTTTTTGGACTTAAGAACATAAGTTCAATTTTGCTGCTTAAGTATTTTTGGACATAAGTGCCAGGCACTTATGTCTAAAAATGTAATCAACTGCAAAGATAATGATTGTTTGACAAAAAACAAACTTATCACTCAAAAAGTTCGACATCAAGTTTAAAAGCGTCGTCATCGTCGTCGCCGATGTCGTTGCTGGTGACGACAACTTTTTTGTGATTGGTAAGGTTTTCTCCATTTATAATGTATTGGTAAAAAATCAACTTTCTACTATATTCGTTATAGAAAGCATCGAGCGAAGACGGCAGATAAGATACTACATTGTCGGTTTTCTCAAAAAGCCTTTGGAAGAGAACTGTGTCGCCGGTTTTCTTGAAGAATATATTCAACAGCTCAATGTTGTTCTCGTTTTGAATCATTACAAAGTGCTTGTCACCCACCACGAAATCACCAAAAAACTGAGTGGTGTCGTTGTCGAGGATGTCTTCGCTCTTCACAGCAATCTTGATACCTTTTCCTGAGCCGGTGAGCAGCATAGTGAACACCCTGTTGCCGTAGTCTTCCTTTTGCATCATGTTTAGAGTGTCTCTAAGCTTTTGCGGGAATTCAAAGTCGGGTTTCTTGGCAATGACACATTTCATTTTTTTCTCTATCGTTTTCTGTGGCAGCACAAAAGAGGTGTCGGAGTACTGTTTCACCAGAGATACCGTATTTTTTTTGCTGGCATCAACGGAGAGTGCCGTCAAAACAATCACGCTTATCAAAAATATTTTTCTCATAACACAATCGTTTTTTGTTCAGGCTGCTAAGTTAGCACATTACTTTTGAAAAGTGGCACGAAGAGATATTAAAAAATGTTGTATTTAGTGTAAATTCGTGGTCATTGTATAGTCAAACGACCAGAAACAACTAGAAACAACAATATAAATTTACTGTTTAATTTGTTGTTTTTGGTTTAATTGTTTGTAATTGTTTGACAAAAATGCACTAATTTTGTGGCATAAAACTTTAAGGACTATGAAGAAAAATCGAATATTTTTGTTTTTTGCACTGTTGATTTGCAGTTTTTCATTTTGTATAAATATCACTGCTCAAGGCCGTGGACCGGAGCAACATCGCTCGTTCTTGCGTGGAGATGTTCTTGAGATTGACTTGCGCGATGCCGGTTCACTCGACAAATATCTAAATCCAGAGGAGCAGAAACGTGTGCGCTGCATCAGGCTCAGCGGAGTGATGAATGGCGATGACGCCAAGTTCATCAGGAGGATTTGTGACCGCTCTAATGCCTACGACGAGAGTGGCCGCAGTGTGGATAACTATCTAGACCTGGAACTCGAGCGCGTGAGGATAGTGGGCGGAGGCTCTTATTCCAACCGCAGCGAGCACGATGTCATCTCCAGAGGGATGTTCAGCAGCTGTGGCTGCCTGCGCTATGTGTCGTTGCCTCGTGACTTGCGCCTGATAGATAAAGAGGCTTTTTACTACTGCTCCAAGCTTGAAGAAGTGAGATTTGTGGGTTACAGCAATGTGCAGTCGATAGGCGACAAGGCATTCAGGGGCTGCTATAAGCTGTCGCGCATCAATCTTCCAGAGGGTGTGGAATCGCTTGGCGAACAGTGCTTCTATGGCTGCAGCAACCTGCGCCGCATCGACCTGCCCTCATCATTGCGCACAATAGGCAAGGAGGCTTTCAACGATGTGCCTCTCACAAGCATAAAATTGCCTTACAACCTCACTTTCATAGGCAGTAAAGCCTTTAAAGGCTCAAATATTACAAGCCTGTATTTGCCCGCGAATGTGAAGGTTGAGAATGATGCTTTTGGCGCTATGCCCAAATTGCGAGAGTTTCAGGTTGAGAGAGGAAACCGCTACTACACAGTGGAAGACGGTGTGCTCTACGACATTGAAGGCACAACGCTTATCTATTATCCAAATGCCAAAACTGGAGCCTTCTCAGTGCCAAGCGGTGTCACCACATTGCATGATGACGCATTTGCCGGCAACAGCTCGCTCACCCTTGTCACTTTCCCAAACTCTTTGCAGAACATTGGCAAGAATGCTTTTGCCAACTGTTCCTCGCTGCGGAATGTCGAGATTCCCGAAAATGTCATTTCTATAGGTGCCAGCGCATTCTCTGGCTGTTCACATATAACCACAGCGACAGTTGATGCGAGTATCAAAGTCCTGTCAGCTAATGTATTTAAAGATTGTGGCTCGCTACAGTCGGTAGTGTTGCCTTCGGGGCTTGAAAAGATTGGCGAGAGTGCTTTTGAGAATTGCAAGTCGTTGCAGAATGTGGAATTTGACCACTCGCTCGCTGTCATCGAGAAAGAGGCTTTCAAGAAGTGCGGCTTTGTGCAACTTGAGTTACCCGATGGAGTCGCAACAATAGGAGAGAACGCCTTTCGCGACTGCAAGCAGATGACTTCTATTGTATTTCCAAGCAGCCTGAAGGTCGTTGAGAAGGAGTTGTTCCGTGGTTGTGAGAGACTGGCAAATGTATCGTTGCCATCACAGCTTAACATGATAGGCGAAAACGCTTTCCGTGACTGCAAAGCACTGCCTTCGGTAGAATTGCCCGAGGGACTTACCGCAATTCACAATAACGCGTTCCGTGGCACGGCATTGACACAACTCACCCTTCCTTCAAGCATCCAGACTCTTGGCGAGAAGATTGTTGAGAAATGCAAGATGCAGAGCATCACTTGTCTTGCCGTTACTCCTCCCGCCCTCAAGAAGATCAGCGAGAAGAAAACCACTCTATATGTTCCCGCATCATCGGTAGAGGCTTATAAGCAAGCCAAGCCGTGGAAGGATTTTAAGAATATATTGCCAATCTAGTAATTCAAGTTTATAGTTGACGAGAGGACGAGAGGACAAGAGGACGAGAAGAGTGAACTCACAACTCATAACTCATAACTCATAACTCAAATAATTTCCACTATGTTTAAGAAACTTTTATCATTATCTTTAGTTATGTTGACGTGTTTAGCATGTAACTCTCAGAAATCAGAGCAAATAAAGGTGGGTGACGATGACACGTTGCGCACGCAATCGGGAAAAGAAGTGTCGTTCTTGTTCTTCAAGCACGCAAGTTTTGAAATCAAATATGATAATCTGTCAATACAGATTGACCCGGTGAGAAAGATTAAAGATGAAGAGCTTACCGATTACTCCAAAATGCCGAAAGCTGATTTCATCTTTGTCACTCATGAGCATTTCGACCATTTTGACAAGGACGCTATAGCAGCCTTGACAGGTGAGAAAACACAAATAATTCTAAACAAGAACTGCGCCGAGATGCTTGGCAACGGCACTGCCATGAGCAATGGTGAAACGCTTAAATTGCGTGACGACATCACCGTGGAGGCCGTGCCTGCCTATAACACCACC
>CALDIG010000043.1 GCA_937904375.1 uncultured Prevotellaceae bacterium | reverse complement strand
ACCTGCCGCGGTGCCACCAGCCACCTGCAATTGGCCCGTGAACTCATAGCCCGCGAACCCGCCGCATAATCCCTGGCATAACGAATACCACACACCATTAAGAAAAGAAAAAAGAAAGAAATATGAAGAAACGCAACGCATTAGGCCGCGGCCTGGACTCACTCATATCAATGGACGACATACAAACCGGCGGCTCAAGCGCCATCACCGAGATAGCCGTTTCCCAAATTTCACCCAACCCCGATCAGCCTCGGCGTTCATTCGACCAAGAGGCGCTGCAGGAGTTGGCCTCGTCGATTAAGGAACTGGGCATCATCCAGCCGCTCACGCTGCGCAGCACAGGCAACAACGCCTACCAAATCATCAGCGGCGAGCGACGCTACCGCGCCGCGCAACTTGCCGGTCTGGAATCGGTGCCCGCCTATGTGCGCACGGCCAACGACAGCGAGATGACCGAGATGGCGCTCATCGAGAATATCCAGCGCGAAGACCTGAATGCCATAGAGATAGCGCTGACCTTCCGCAAACTCATCGACCAGTACCACCTCACCCAGGAACGCCTGAGCGAGCGCATAGGCAAGAAACGCACCACTATCGCCAATTTCCTGCGTCTGCTCAATCTCCCCGCCGAGGTGCAACTCGGGCTTCGCGACAAGAAACTCGACATGGGTCATGCCCGCGCCATCCTCTCGGTCACCGACCCGGCATTGCAGTTAAAATTATATAACGAGACACTTAAAAAAGGTTTATCAGTTCGACAAGTTGAGCAACTGGCAAAACGTTATCAAGAAATCATTAAAAAAGGTGAACAACCTAGCGAAAACACTCCTAAACGCCACAACATCGCCGATTTCGACATCCTTACCAACCATCTGACCAAGGCTTTTGGCGTGCCAGTGAAGATGGCGTGCGACACCAACGGTAAAGGAAAAATAACATTTGCCTTCAACAGCGATGATGAACTTGACAGAATTATTAGTATCTTTGACCGTTTAAAAGAAAAATAATGGACGAGTTAACAAGTTGACGAGTTAACAAGTTGACAAGCAATTGTGCATTATGCATTGTGCATTGTGCATTAAAACAATTCAGCATTGTGCATTCTGCATTCTGCATTATTAATAACAACTACGCAACAGGGTTTTGATTTGACACACTACGGCAACATATCATTTCTAGCCTCACGCATGACACTAATTCTCATGTGTGCCGCCATTGCTTGCTCGGCACGCGCGCAAAGCAGCGACCTTACCGCTCCTCTGAGCGACACGATTGTGGTCGCCGACAGCACAATGATGCTTACCGCCACGCTCGACAAAGAGATGAAACCCGTTGTCAACGACAAACTCAAGTTCAACCCCGACCCCATGCGGGCAATGTGGCTATCGGCACTGTGCCCAGGAGCCGGACAAATCTACAACCGACGCTACTGGAAGCTGCCCATCGTCATTGGAGCCTTTGTGGGACTCACCTACGGCACGTCGTGGAACAACCGTATGCTCAACGACTACTCCAAAGCCTACCGCGACATCACCGACAACGACCCCAACACGCGAAGCTACATGGACTTCTACCCTCCCACAGTGAAGGAGAGCGACCTCGACAAAACCTGGCTCACCAGCACTCTCAAGAGTCGCAAGGACTACTACCGACGCTACCGCGACATATGCATCATTGGCATCGCCGCCGTCTATCTGCTCAACGTCATAGACGCCTATGTGGATGCCTCGATGATGCACTTCGACGTGAGCGACGACCTGTCCATGCAAATCAAGCCGGCAGTCATCGAGAGCTGCCAATCACGCTTGCCATCGGTGGGGCTAGGATGCGCATTCACATTTTAACAGAAACCAATAACAAGAAAATACATTATAAATCATGAATTATAAGGTTCTATTATTAACAGCAATCACGTTTATCACTACGTGCCTTGGTGCTAACGCCAAGAACATACTATCAATCAAAGAGTCGATAACCGATAATGCCATTGTCTATCCTTCGAGTTTTGAGACCAACACTAAGGAGATGATGGAGAACTGGTATCTCAAGAACTATGCTATTATCGACGAGTCAGGAATCGAAAACCGAGACTATGGACTGGTGAGCGATGCCGAATATATCAGGCGATTGAAAGCCATCTCAACCGACGATATTGAGATGCCATATAACCAAATCGTAAAGAGCTATATCGAGCGATATATTGTCAGGAGTCGTACTCTCGTGGCTCAGATGTTAGGAATGTGCCCTTACTACATGCCCATCTTTGAGGAAGCTCTCGAGCGACACCAGATGCCGCTTGAGCTTAAGTATATTCCCATCATCGAGTCAGCTCTCAACCCTAACGCCGTCTCACCAGCAGGAGCGGGGGGATTATGGCAATTCATGATAACTACCGCTAAGGGAGTGGGACTCACCGTTGACTCTCAACTCGATGAGCGACGTGACCCTTACAAGTCAAGCGAGAAAGCAGCAGTTTATTTCAAGCAACTCTATGACACCTATAACGACTGGTCACTCGCAATCGCCGCCTATAACTGCGGTCCTGGCAATGTGAACAAAGCCATTCGCCGAGCAGGCACCGAGAAACCTGACTTCTGGGAGATTTATAACTATCTGCCTCGTGAAACTCGAGGTTATGTGCCGGCATTCATCGCCGCCAATTATGTGATGAACTACTACCAAAATCACAACATCAACCCCTCACTAACCAAGAAACCGCTTATTATCGACACCGTGGCAGTGACCAAGCGCATTCACCTGAACCAAATCTCTGATGTGCTCAATATTCCACTCGACGAGATAAAGATTCTAAACCCACAATACCGCGCTGGCGTTATCAACGGCTCGCCAGCAAGGCCACTCACTCTCGCACTGCCTTCACAGCAAATCTATAGCTACATCATGGCAGAAGACAGAATAGAGAACTACCAAAAGAATATTTATTCACAACGGGGAGAAGTGCAACCAGGAGATGTGAGAGTGCTCATCGATGGAGATGAGGCTACAGAGAAAACCATATACCACACAGTTACCGAGGGTGAGGACTTTATAGAAATCGCCGACCGATATGGAATGGAATATGATGCCCTGAAAGAACTCAACGGCCTTACATCCACAACTTTACACCCAGGACAAGTCTTGCAAGTGATAAACATGAACTCTGTCATTGAGGAAACTGTAATGGGTAATTCGGGAGGAAGAGATGATTTGGTAGCAGCTAACAACAATCGAAATAACGGAAGTGGATATAGCAACAACAACAGCGGAGGATATTACAATAATAATAACAATAATAACAATAGAGGTTACAACAACGACAGCAGTAACAGCAGTAACAGCAGTAACAACAACAGCAGTCATGGTGGACGCAACGGCAGCGACACACGAACGGTGCCACCAAAACCCGAGACACCAAAGACGCAACCAAAGAATGTGCCCGAAAAGCAACCCACAACCACCAAAGACACTTCCAAAAACGACAACAAAAACACTAAGAACGACAACAAGAACAACAACACCAAGAACGACAACAAGAACAACAACACCAAGAACGACAACAAGAATAACAACACCAAGAACGACAAGAACACCAAGAACGACAAAAACACCAAAAAAGAAGAGAAGAAACCTACAACCACTAAGCACAAGGTGAAAGAAGGTGACAACATCACGAAAATCTCTAATCAGTATGGCATAAGCCAAGAAGATCTGCGAGCTGCCAACAATATCAACGGCGACCACATTGAGATAGGTCAAAATCTCATCATCCCCGAGAAGGGATATGCCAAGAAGCACCCACAAACCAAGCAGCAAACCAAGGAACAACCCAAGCAACAAACTAAGGAGCAACCCAAGCAGCAAGGCAAGCAACAGACAAAGGAGCAACCCAAGCAGCAAGGCAAGCAACAAGGCAAAAACAACAACACTACTACAAAAGAAAAAGACAATAAGAACAATAAGAATAACAACACTTCAACTCAGCAGCAAAACAAAAAAAGTAACAATAAGTCTGGAAAGAAAAAATAACCACTCTCTTGACAACACAAAAGCGCAATGAGAGATGACATTATTGGTGGGTTCTATAAATTTACTTTCTCCTGACTTCCGCAATTAGACCCCCGAAGAGAGAGCGCATTTTTGCGTCCAAGACGCTGGATGGGTCGGAGACCCAATTTCATTATAAAGACCATGCAAGACCATCGGAGATGGTCGCAGCTTGGTCATTGTGTTTCAACGGAAAAGGTGCGTCGAAGACGAACTTCGGCTCAGTCGCAAAAAGGTGGGGGCG
>CALDIG010000042.1 GCA_937904375.1 uncultured Prevotellaceae bacterium | reverse complement strand
TGCGATTAAGCGAGCCAAAGCTTGAGCTTGCTCAAAGCCTTGCGAGCGTGAGCATTTTATCTAATATTCAGTTGTTTTTTATGTTTTGCAACAGCCTCTCCCTACAAATCACAAACAGTTAATCAATACGATTTTTCTGCTAATTTTTGTCAATTAGGCTATTTTTTTCTACCTTTACACGCTCAAAACTCGTGAACATAGTGAGTTGCAGCACTAACAATCTATAACATAGACTATTTAATTATAATCTAATATAAGTATATGAAAAAATTACTCACCGCATTAACCACGTTAATGCTACCGGTTTCGCTCTTTGCCAGCGAGGCCGAGCTGAAAATGCCCGAGGGCTTTGCTAGTGACTCTCAAACTAGCGTGCTCTACTGGGGTTTTTTAATTGTTATTCTTGGATTGCTGTTTGGCCTTTGGCAATTCAGCAAAGTGCGCAAACTCAAAGCCCACAGCTCGATGCTCGAGATTGGCAATGTGATTTTCAAGACCTGCTCCACCTACCTCAAGCAGCAGGGTAAGTTCCTCGGCATCCTGTTTGTATTTATCGGTGCCGCTATAGCGCTCTACTTCGGTTTGCTGTCAAAGATGCCCATCGGTTCTGTATTACTGATTTTGGGCTGGACAGTGATTGGCATCCTAGGGTCTTACGCCGTGGCATGGTTTGGCGTGAGAATGAACACCCTTGCCAACAGCCGCATGGCATTTGCATCGTTGCGTCGCCGTCCTCTCGACCTGCTTAACATACCCTTGTCGGCAGGAATGAGCATTGGCGTGGTGCTGATTTGCGTTGAGCTGCTGCTTATGCTCGTCATCCTCATGTTTATGCCCGCCGAGCTCGCTGGAAGCTGCTTTATAGGCTTCGCAATCGGCGAGTCGTTGGGAGCTAGTGCTTTGCGTATCGCTGGCGGCATCTTCACCAAGATAGCCGACATAGGCAGCGACCTGATGAAGGTGGTGTTCAAGATTGGCGAGGATGACCCCCGCAACCCTGGCGTGATTGCCGACTGCACGGGCGACAATGCCGGCGACTCCATTGGTCCTACCGCCGACGGTTTCGAGACCTACGGTGTGACTGGTGTGGCTCTCGTGTCGTTCATCCTGCTTGCTGTGCCACAACAGTTCCAAATCCCTCTGCTGGTGTGGATCTTCGTGATGCGCATCCTCGGTGTTGTGACATCAGTACTCTCTTACTATATCAACGGCGCGTTGTCAAAATCTAAATACAGCAAAGCCGATGACCTTGACTTTGAGAAACCCCTCACCAGCCTGGTGTGGATAACCTCGATATTCTCCATTATCGCCACTTTTGCCGCCAGCTACTTCCTGCTCAAGGACCTGGGCAACAACTGGTGGATTGGCTTGGCTTCTATCATCTCTTGTGGAACACTAGGAGCCGCTCTTATCCCAGAGATTACCAAACTCTTCACTTCGCCCACTTCAACTCACGTTAAAGAGGTGGTTGAGACTTCTAAGCAAGGTGGCGCTTCGCTCAACATCCTTTCAGGACTCGTTTCGGGCAACTTTGGCGGCTTCTGGACCGGTTTCGTGTTCTTCCTGCTCATGCTCATCGCCTACATCGCCTCGGCGCAGTTTGAGATGACGGCTCTCTTAGGTCCATACTTCTCTATCTTCGCCTTTGGTCTCGTGGCATTCGGTATGCTAGGCATGGGACCTGTGACTATCGCCGTTGACAGCTACGGCCCCGTCACCGACAACGCACAATCGGTTTATGAGCTCTCGCTAATCGAGGACGACATCGACAAGGCAAAGACCGACATCGAGAAGGACTTTGGCTTCACGCCTGACTTTGAGAAGGCAAAATACTATCTTGAGGCCAACGACGGCGCCGGCAACACTTTCAAGGCTACTGCCAAGCCAGTGCTCATTGGCACTGCGGTAGCTGGTGCCACAACAATGATTTTCTCGCTCATATTGATGATTGAGAAGACCTTGGGTGTTACACCTGCCGACATCCTTAACCTGCTCAACCCATACTCTATCTTGGGATTTATCCTTGGTGGTTGCGTAGTGTTCTGGTTCACCGGGTCTTCGATGCAGGCGGTTACCACTGGTGCCAACCGTGCCGTTGACTTCATCAAGAACAACATCGTGCTTGACGCCAACGCTCCCAAGAAGGCCGACATCAGCAAGAGTCAAGAGGTAGTGCGCATCTGCACCGAATATGCACAGAAGGGCATGCTCAACATCTTTATCGCAATCTTCTGCTTCGCGTTAGGCTTCGCGTGCCTCTCGTCACCAGGAAGCATTGGCGGAGAGAACGCAGTGTGCCTCTTTGTGAGCTATCTGATTTCTATCGCCGTCTTCGGCCTCTTCCAAGCTGTGTTTATGGCTAACGCCGGTGGCGCTTGGGACAATGCCAAGAAAGTGGTGGAGGTTGACCTCAAGGCTAAGGGCACTGAACTGCACGATGCCAGCGTGGTGGGCGACACTGTGGGCGACCCGTTCAAGGACACCAGCTCGGTGGCCCTCAACCCCATCATCAAGTTCACCACACTCTTCGGTGTGCTGGCGATGGAGATTGCCATCAGCAAGAGCTTCCGCGACCTGGCACCCTACTTCGGCATAGGCTTCGTGCTCATCGCACTCTACTTCGTCTATCGCTCATTCTACAAGATGAAATCGGTGTAAGCGATTTCGACAACCACAAATAAAACAACAATCCCTGCCGGCTTTAGAACTGGCAGGGATTGATATTTAATTTCAAGTTTCGCAAGTTATTAACTTGCTCAAAGTTTAATGTTTAGTGTTTAGAGTTTAGAGGATAATCAGTGT
>CALDIG010000041.1 GCA_937904375.1 uncultured Prevotellaceae bacterium | reverse complement strand
TCTAATATGCTGGTTGATTGGGGTAATCCTGAATCGGCGCAAGGCGCCGGTGCGGCTGGTGGATGGGAGTATATGCAAGATGACGTTCCCGCTGCCAATGGTCTCTTTACTGTTGACGCAAAGGGCACATTCACCAAGATTAACAATGACGCCGTATCGCCCGACAACATCAAGAAGTTTGCCATTCAATACACCCCTGACAATCATAAGATAGCGAAATTAACATTCCTGCGTCCCAGAAACAAGGTGATCCTTATTACAGGAGGTTATAACCGATACTCCGAGACCGAAGGCTGGGCCGGCACCGGACAGGCTAAACTCGATATCATTGCAAAGGATGGCTCTAATGTGGAAACCTTCACCCTCCCCGGTGAGTTCACCATGCCAAATGGTTGGGAAGCCTATAGATTCAGATTCTGGGGAAACAATGAGTCAACGTGGACTGATATGTTTGACGTGTATGACTACTTTGCCAAACGTGTACAAATTTTGTGTGCCGACTTCACCAACGACCAAGTTGATGATATTGTGGTGGGCATTGCAGGACGCTTCCTCGTATTGGACGGTACCAATTACAACACCATTCTGGCACAGCGCACATTTGATTGCACTTCGACGCGTGCTACAACGGGGGACTTTAACGGCGACGGAAACGTCGACATTGCTTTTATTGCTGAGATCAACGGACAGATATTGGCTCAAGTATTCTGCAATGGTGTGAATTCAATTAATGGTACCGCAACCTACACCGCAGGACTCGGCACACGTTTGAATAGCAATCGTGAGCCATGGCTCGACATTAAGATGGGTGACGTGATTGTGCCTAACCGCATCGACCTGATTTGTCAAGTGGGTGACGTGAATGACGACCGAAACCATGTGGCTAAGACCAGCGTCTGGACTATTCAAGCAAACAGCTCGGCGCTTGTGCCGCCCATTGCACGCGCCACTATCGAAGAAACAAATAATTATCTGCAAAACTCGTGCATCACTGTGGCGCACGTCAGAGGCATGGGGTATCCCGCCGACATTCTGGCTGCCGGCGGTCTTTATAGATTTGACGGCACCAACTCATTCTCAACCGAAGGTACAGGAATGTCCACAATTGCAAATCCCGGTGGTTTCCAAGGCTGGGATGAGGGCAATAAATTCATTTATTTCCCTGCAGATAATGTGTATGCCGGCAAGTTTGACAAAGCAATACCTGATGGTGTTGACCAGATTGCGGCACTTTCGGTTATTGATGCCTATGGCCAGTGGCACAAGTGGAATGGTAACAGCAAACTATACTGGATTGGAGCCCAATGGCGAGGCTTGATTCGCATCTATACTCCCTACGAAGGCTCCGTTGATGCTCATAACATTGAAACGAGCATAGACGATCACGGAGCCGGAGTGCGTATCGGCAATGTGTGGGGATGGAAAGAGGATAACGAAGTTTCCGACTGCTATACTCATCCCGCCTTCTGCCCGATTCCATCAGCCGACGCTCACCACGCCACCTACCGTTTCCGCTCAATGGACGTGACATTCACCAATCCGCAAATCCACGCCGTGCTCGCCGCCGCGCCCTACTATGCCGGAGCCGACTACGGCAACGCCACGGCCGCAACCAGCTGGGGCAAGACAAGCTCAAGCGGCACCGGAAGCGGACGCTCGAGCAGCAACAGCGCCAAGCTCATCGCCGGCTACAACAACGAGGTGGGCTTCATCAGTAAGGCCTACGAAATCGATGTCACCGCCAGCGTGGAGTACAAGAACACCTTCGGCGAGGAGAGCGAGGAAGTCATCACCTACGGCAAGGAGTACACCACATTCGACGACAACTCGGTGATTTTGACCATCACGCCCTACTTCGTCTATAACTACGAGTGCGTAGCGAGCGACAACGAGGACGCAGTGGGAACCATGCTCACCGTGGGAGCGCCATACCACAGCAGCGAGCAAAACGTGTCCATGACCAACTATATGCTCATGCGTGCCGACAACGCCGAAATACCCGACTTGTCATTAGTGCTGCACAACACGCCGGGCGACCCGATGTCATACCCGCAATACGAGGACGAAATAAAGAGCAACTGTGGCTCTACCATCTACTGGGCTCTGCCTAAGGGCGAGCTGCAAGGGCTCGGACAGGGTGGAACAGCCACCTCGCTCACCCACAGCGTGGAGAACAGCACTACCTACACTAAAGACCACGAACTGAACGTCAACTTCGAACTCGTCAACACCATCTTCGGTGCTAAAGTGGGATTCGGCTACGGTCACAGCGAGAACTGGAGCAGCAAGCACAGCTCGGGCGTAGGGCACTCCATCGCCGGTGAGGTGCCCGCTCCCAAGAACTTCACAAGCGACATCAGCTCCTTCCGCTGGAACCTGTGCCGCTACAATATGTCGCTCAACGGACAAACATTCCCCGTAATCAACTATGTAGTAAGAAGATAACAACAACCAACACTATCCAAAAAAAAGGAGATCGGAAGAGCGTCGTGTAGGGAAAGAGTGTAG
>CALDIG010000040.1 GCA_937904375.1 uncultured Prevotellaceae bacterium | reverse complement strand
AGTAAACAAGGCCGGCAGATACTCTCTGGAGGAGACCGCCAGACTGCTTGGTGTTCACAGAAACACCATTTTGAAGTACGCCAACTCAGGCAAGATGTTGTTCACAGTGCGCCGCGGCACTTCACGCAAGTGCTTTTCAGGCGCCGAGATTTTACGCTTCTGGAGAGCTACGTTTTAAACTATGAATGGCTGGATTGCATTATATCGTTCCATCATGGAACATTGGATTTGGAACACGTCGTCAAGACGGTTTCAAAGATGGGTTGACCTGCTGTTCCTCGCCTCATGGGAAGACCGCGAGGTGGGCTACGGCAGCATGATGGTCAATCTCAAACGGGGGCAGATAGTCACGAGTCTTAGAAAGTTGATGAGCCGGTGGAATACAAACAGCACAACTGTTGCCAACACACTGAAGTTGTTTGTCGACAATGGCATGATACAATGTCAACGCAACAAGAGTTACATGATCATCACGGTGAACAATTATGACAAGTACCAAAGAACATCGATTTTGACAAAATCTTTGTCCGATGAACAACAATTTTCGGACTTTTTTCCTCAACAAAACGATGATTTTTCGACCGAAATTTTGCCCGAAAAAATGCCCGATTCCGAACACTTGCGGGTACAAAAACGGTTACAAAAACGGGTACCAATAAAACAAGATAATAATATAATAATAAATAATAAACAACAAATTGTTGTTGTTGATGACGCGCACGCAAAAGAGTTTTTGGGTGAGGTTTTAAGCCAAGCCAAAACGGAGCAAGCGTGCATGACCTACAAAATAACACCGGAGCAATACAAAAACCTCGCCGAAGAAATTGTCAATGGCTGGCTGTTCTCAAACGAACAGGACTGGTCGTTGAGACACTTCGCAAACACTATGCGCATCAAGGCTAAAGAAATCAAAAAAGATAAAACGGAACATGGGAAAGGTACAACAAGAAATCAAGAACATAATCATGCGGGCGGCTCAGAGCCAAATCCCTTATCAAGAGCGAAAATTCACAGAAGCGATGATGAAAGTTGACTACGACAAAGAAGCGCGGTTTTTCCGTCAGGCGATGCTTGAAGTCGAACCGAACTTCAACATTGAGAAAGCTGACAAACGCATTCTCAACAGCGTTTTCGCCTGGGTGTGGAAAAACAGCAAAATAAACACGCTCGGGCTGGACTTCAACAAGGGCTTGTTTTTCTACGGCTCGCTGGGTCGAGGCAAGACCATGACCCTGCTCGCACTGCGAAAATATCTTATCGGGCTGCATAGACGCACCTGCCAACACTCGCGCAGCGACTACCGGCTGGGCACTTACTGGATTTCGGCAAGCGAACTTGCCAACCTCTATGCAGCCGACGGACAGCCGGCATTGACGGAGTTCTACAACAGAGACTGCTGCCTGTTCATTGACGAACTGGGTCGTGAGCCTAATCCAGCCAACAACTTCGGTACGAAATTGGACGTGATACAGTTCTTATTGCAGATGCGCTACGACCACCGGCATACCAGCGTAACGCACATCACCACCAATCTCTCGCTCGAAGACATGGCCCGAGTCTATGGCAATTACATCGCCGACCGCTGTCTGGAATTGTTCAACTTTATCGAGTTCCGGGGCGAGAGTTTCAGGCGTTGAACGGCGTGCAAGTCTTTTCGAGCACAAAATTACAGCTGTAAATTTGCTAATCATGAGCGGAATTTTAATCTACATCAAATTAGAGCCATGGCTCGCACAATGGGTGATGAACGAGCAGGGCGGCAACCCGATTAGGTTCAATCGAAAGTCAACCGAGCATAACATACTCGAGACTTTCCTAATCAGGCTGCCTTATGGAACAAAGCCAAACCTGCCCGGAGAAAACAAGGTACCCATTGAGCTGCCGCACTTCAAGCACAAGGACGTGAGAGTTTACAACTACCTGCCGAGGAAAGCGCAGAATGCAATCAAGAAGTGCATTCGCAACCGATTTGTCATCGACCTGTGGCAAGACCTGCACCAGTTCGGATATATCGGCAAGAGAAAACAAGACCTCATCTATGCGTGGATGGAGGCACACGGCATCACGCCCTCTGAAACCAATTTCTTTGCCCTGCAAAAAATCTATCAGCGAAAGCGCGAAGCCTACCGCAAACAAAAATTCAACGAAAATTTACCCGACTTTGGCCATTAAAAATCGGATAGTTTCCGCCACTTTTATCAACTTTGTTCAACTTTGTTCAACTTTGTGCGAAATATGAAGATAACTCAATCACTACCAGGCATTAAGTTCGTCGGCTACGTGGAGTCCGACAATCTACAACGTGAAATGATGCTCAAAGCTCTCGCCGACTTGCCGGTGGGAATCTTCACCGACATCACGCCGATTGCGTTTTGCGGTGTACCCACCTGCACCGCTGAATCCAACTACAACAACAATGGCAGGATTGAGCAAACCACGTTGCGCTTCAAAACCCTTGAAAGTATGCCGACAAACCGACACGTCGCTTTTGTCGTCACCGACTGCAACGGGCAGTCGTACATCATCGGGCAGCGTGAGAAGCCTCGACCTATCGTGAAAGTCACGCGAGACACAGGAACGCCTAACGGCGATCCTGCGGTCTGGACGGTCGAAATCACGCTCTACGCGCAGAAATCGCTTATCCCATGCTTCATCAGCATATAAGCTTCTAATGATATAATTTTTACACTCCGGCTGCAATCGTTGTGAAACGATTGTAGTCATTTTTTTGCCATCAATAGCCATTGAGGAGAGTGGTGTTCGTGCCTCACTCGTTGGTTTTACTGCTCTTGCGCCAGGATGCTTCGATGTCTGCACCGCTTGCAGATAGAAAGGTGTACTCACATGAAAATTGATTAAAACATATTGACTTGTTTCTCCCTCGCTTTCTCGCCTCGTTTTTCCGCTGCAAAGTTAAGGGCAGCCACTACACTGCAAGGCTATACGGAGTGGCTAATGAAAATTTTCTACAAAATTTGACGCTGCGCATAAAATTTTGCCAGCCTACGGTAGAAATTTTTCAAGCCAGCCTTGCGGTCGCTCGTTTCCCTGCCTCACTTTATAAAGCACCGTAAAAAGCGAAGCGAAAGCGAGAACAAGATCAATAATGTTTAATCTCAAATTTTCACAATTATGAGTACAAAATCCCTTTCTATCAATCCTGCAAGCGGTGCTGACAGCACCCAAGCACAAGAGCCGGAAGTAAAAAGCTTCAGCTCCAGCTCCTCCAATCTCAATAATGTTGAGGTTGATGTCGATGAGGTCGAGGAATTTGACCTTTCACTCTACGCCCTTAAGGGCTTCAATGGCAATCCTGCCGTGTATGTGGGCACTTATGGCAAGTACAACAGCGGTTCACTCCGTGGCGCATGGCTTGACATTACCAAGTTTGATGACTATGAGGAATTTATGGCAGTGTGCCGTTTCCTGCATCGTGATGAGCATGACCCTGAGTTTATGTTCCAAGATTTTGAGAATTTCCCCCGTGAGTGGTACTCCGAGAGCGGTTTGAGCGAGGAAGTTTTCAACAACATTCAAGCCTATTCCGATTTGTCAGCCGATGAGCAAGAGGCGTTTGACGCTTTTCTCGCCTACAAGGGCGCAGGTCGTGAGGATAGCGTTTTCGAGGATTTCCGTGAAGCCTATTGCGGTGAGTGGGCAAGCGAGGAAGATTTTGCCGAGCAGTTAGTTGACGATTGCGGACTGCTGAGCAATGTCCCCGATGATTTGCGCTATTACTTTGACTTCTCAAAGTACGCACGAGATTTGTTCATGTGTGATTACTATTTCGAAAGCGGTCACGTTTTCCGTTGCCTGTAAGCCGTTGAACATCGCCCACCGAGAGAGCCGCCCCCAAGCGGTTCTCTTTTTTTGCCGGAACGTCAGCGACTGGCAATTAAAAGATAATGTGTTTCATGCCAACCGCCGTAGGCGGTGGCAAACGCCCTCGCACGGCACGCAGGGCGCGGAATACACTCATTCCGGCACGGAGTTCGGCACTGGTTCGGCGGCAAGTATATGGTGCTTGACGCTCGGCGGTCTCGGCTTCGCTGAGACCACCTC
>CALDIG010000039.1 GCA_937904375.1 uncultured Prevotellaceae bacterium | reverse complement strand
CCTCCTTGGCATAGAGCACAGCGGCGGCACCGGCAGCACCCATCACAGCGATTTCGGCGCTTGGCCAAGCGTAGTTCATGTCGCCACGCAGCTGCTTACAGCTCATCACGATGTGACTGCCGCCGTAGCTCTTGCGTAGAGTGACAGTAACCTTGGGTACAGTAGCCTCGCCGTAGGCGTAAAGCAACTTAGCACCGTTGAGAATCACGGCGTTGTACTCTTGACCAGTGCCAGGAAGGAAGCCGGGCACGTCAACGAGAGTTACCAATGGGATATTGAACGCGTCGCAGAAACGCACGAAACGTCCGCCCTTCTTCGAGGCGTTAACATCGAGAACACCTGCCATGTGTTGTGGCTGGTTGGCAACCACGCCCACACTCTGGCCGTTGAAGCGTGCAAAGCCCACGATGATGTTCTTGGCGAAGTCGCGGTGAACTTCAAGGAACTCACCGTTATCAACGATGGCGCCGATAACGTCATACATGTTGTAAGGATCGTTGGGGCTCTCGGGGATGATGTTGTTGAGTGCGTCCTCCACGCGGTCGATGGGGTCGTTGCACTCGCGGTGCGGTGCCTCCTCCATATTGTTGCTTGGCATGTAGCTCAAGAGGCGCTTGATAGTGTCGATAACCTCATCCTCGGTGTCGCAGGCGAAGTGGGTGACACCACTCTTCTGTGCGTGAACTGTAGCGCCGCCCAGTTGCTCCTGTGTCACGTCCTCGCCAAGAACGGTCTTGACAACGGCGGGACCAGTAAGGAACATGAAGGAGGTGCCCTTTGCCATCAACGTGAAGTCGGTGAGGGCAGGAGAATAAACCGCACCACCGGCACATGGGCCGAGGATAGCCGAAATTTGAGGCACTACGCCGCTGGCGTCGATGTTGCGCTGGAAAATCTCGGCGTAGCCAGCCAGCGAGTTGATGCCCTCGGGGATGCGTGCGCCGCCCGAGTCGTTAAGACCCACAATGGGAGCGCCCTGCTTCATGGCGAGGTCCATCACCTTGCACATCTTCCAAGCCATGGCCTCGCCCAGCGAGCCACCAATCACGGTGAAGTCCTGTGCGAAGACATAGACGAGGCGGCCGTCAACAGTGCCGTAGCCGGTCACCACGCCGTCGCCAAGGAACGACTTCTTCTCTTGACCAAAGTTGGTGCAGCGGTGCTGAACAAACATGTCAAGCTCCTCAAAGCTGCCTGGGTCGAGGAGCATATTGATTCTCTCACGGGCAGTGTATTTGCCCTTCTCATGCTGCTTGGCGATGGCCTTCTCGCCACCACCCACGCGTGCCTTGGCACGCATGTCGATGAGTTGCTGAATTTTTTCGAGTTGTTTACTCATTTTTATTTGAATTGTATTGAGTGATTCTTATTTGTTTGGATCTTCGCAAAGCTCAACGAGAGCGCCTGCCGAAGTCTTGGGGTGAACGAAAGCGATGTTCAGACCCTCAGCACCCTTGCGGGGAGCCTTGTCGAGAACGCGGCCGTCTTTGTCCTGAATCTCCTGGAGTGCGTTGGCAACGCCGTCCTGCACGCAGAATGCGATGTGCTGGATGCCGCCGCGACCACCGTTTTTCTCGATGAACTTGGCGATAGCGCTATCGGGGCTTGTTGCCTCGAGAAGCTCAATCTTGGTTTGACCCACTTTGAAGAAAGCGGTTCTTACGTGCTGATCCTCTACCTCTTCGATAGCGAAGCATTTGAAACCGAGAAATTTCTCATAGAAAGGTATAGCCTCGTCAAGGCTGGTGACTGCTATACCAACGTGTTCGATGTGTGAAATGTCCATAAATGATTGTTGATAAGAAGTTTATATTATAAGTTAATTAATGATTTCGTAAAAAGACGTGCAAAGGTACAAAAATTTTATTTATATAATGTGTAATGAATGTATAATCTTTGTGAAAATATAGTGCGCAAAATGTATTGCAATTCAGCACGCCACTTAGAGATTAAGTGTTGGAATGACTAGTCACTTTTGACGAAAGGACTAAAAAATAACTAAGTACATGACAAAAATTTAAAGATGTCCGATTTGTTCTTGTAGCAAGTCCTTTGCAGCACGCTCTCAATCTCCATCAGGCCGTACCTGACCACGGGCATGGCTCTGCGGCCGTTCTTCAAGATGCGTATCGCATTGGCCAGCCTGACCAAGTTCACAGTCTGCGCCTTGACCAGAGCCTCGAGCAGCAACGTCATCAGTTTGATGCGCGCCAGGTTCATAGATTGTCCCAAATGCTCTTGCATGATTGGAAAAAGTTTGCTAATTTTGCCTCTGTTCTTGGAATTAGTAGCTTTCTTCAACTGAAAAATTGGTACTTTTTCTTTACAAAGTTACTAATTTCCAAGGGCTTATATAACAGTTAATCACCTGATAATCAGTTAATTAGAGCTAAATTTTTAACTTTTTGTCATGTACTAAAAAGTCAAATATCTAAATAAATGAAAGTTAGTATTATCACACAACTAAGAATTTCTTTTTTGTTTATTGTTTTTGCCATTTTACCATCAGTTTGTTTTGGTCAATCTATGGTTGTCTATGGCAAGGTGGTCTCGAACAAAAGTAGCCTACCAGTAATTGGCGCGAACATAGTTGAGCAAGGTAATAACAATGGAACCATCTCTGACACTAATGGTGAGTTCTCGTTGTCTGTTAATAATCCTACGGCAACTATCGAGTTCTCTTGTGTCGGTTATGAGCCTCAAACCTACACTCTTAATGGCAAAGGCGGACTGGGCACAATAACACTAAATGAGGCTTCAATAACCTTGTCGGACGTGATTGTCACTTCGCAAGTAGCAACGACCAGAAAGACTCCTATTGCAACTTCAACAATCACTTATAATGAATTAGATGAGAAACTTGGCTCTCAAGAGTTTGTTGAAGCACTCAAATACACTCCGAGCGTTCATGCAAACCGACAAGGTGGTGGATGGTGTGATTCCGAAATATATATGAGAGGTTTCGACAATACCAACATTGCCGTAATGATAAATGGTATTCCCATGAACGATGTTGAGAACGGTTCAGTATATTGGTCAAACTGGGCTGGTATTAGTGATGTCGTATCTTTACTTCAAACTCAACGAGGAATCGGCGCAAGTAAACTCAGCTCTCCATCAGTTGGAGGAACTATAAATATTGTCACTAAAGGTATTGAAACTGAAAGAGGCGGCTCTATTTATCAAATGATGGGAAATGATGGCTACCACAAGACATCATTCACTATTAATTCCGGGCTTAACAAGCATGGCTGGGCATTTACTTTGCTTGGCAGTTATGCCGCTGGTGATGGCTATGCGCAAGGCACAAGCTTCAAGTCATATAACTATTTCTTGAATGTGTCAAAAAGGATCAATTCAGAACATCAGCTTTCTCTGCAATTCTTTGGCGCACCACAAAAGCATTATGGACGCTCCAATGCTTTGACTGAATCTGAATGGGACAATATCAAAAAATATATGACTGACGGAAAGCATTGGACTCGATACAACCCTGATTATGGCTTTGACATCAATGGCAGGCGTAAGACTGCTGATTTCAATGAGTATCACATGCCACAAATATTCCTTAACCATACTTGGCAAATCAATTATAAATCCAATCTAAGCACTACTGCGTATGTGTCTATAGGCAGAGGCAATGGATATAGCGGCGATGGAACTGACGGCTACTCTGAATATGACTGGTACGGTTCAGATTATGGTGTGCTAAATAAAAAGTTCCGAAAAATAGACGGTACTTTTGATTATGCCGCTATACAGCAACTTAATGCGGCATCGACCAATGGCTCAAAAATGATAATGACTAAGCAACGTGGCGACCATGATTGGTATGGTCTCGTTTCAACCTTTGAAAGCCAATTCCATAACCGCTTCAATTATCAATTAGGAATTGATTTCCGCTACACTAAAGCAACCCATGTCAATACAATAGTTGACCTCTTTAGTGGTGATTATTATATCGACTATTCACGGCAAGATGTTGACAGCAAGAACAACCCACTTGCAGATGATGAATCATGGGTGAATACTCATTTAGGGATAGGTGATGCTGTCCATAGAGATTACGACAGCCACATAGTAAAAGGTGGAGTATTTGGCCAGATTGAATATGCAGGTGATAATCTTTCCGCATTTGTCGCAGGTTCTCTGAATAATTCAACTTATTGGAGATATGATAGGTTATATTATGCTCCAAGTATGGCAAAATCAGATAATTACAATTATCTTGGTGGCACATTCAAAGTGGGAGCAAATTACAACATCAATTCTTTCAACAACATTTTCCTCAATTTTGGCCTGATTACCAAAGCTCCCCAATTCAAAAATGGTGTCTTTATGTCTGCTAATACATCCAACGTAATTAATAAGGATGTGAAAAACGAGAAATCATTTTCAATTGATTTGGGATATGGCTTCCATAATACATTTATAAGCTTTAATGCCAATGCCTATTTGACGAAGTGGATGGATAAAACCATGACGAAGAAAGGCAAGATGTCGAACAAAAAGCAGTATTATATGAACATGGCCGGCGTTGGGGCATTGCACATGGGACTCGAATTCGAGTTGAAAACAAGGCCCACATCATGGCTTGACATTAATGCGATGCTCTCAATAGGTAGGTGGACTTGGAATGGTGACAATGTTAAGGGATATGCCTACGATGTTAATGGAAACGCACTTACTCCTGCCGGTGAGACTACTACGCCTGGCGCAGACGACCATGCATGGGCTGTTATAAATTTGAAAGATGTCAAAGTTGGCGGCTCTGCACAAACAACGGCAGGAATTGAAGCCCTTTTTAAACCAGTTAAGAATCTCCGTTTAGGGGCAGGCTATAATCTCTTTGCTAACAACTATGCTTACTATTCTATCGGAGGCGGCAACCTTTCTCTCGGAAAAGAAATGGTCGCCTCAGAGCCATGGAAAATACCAACTTACGGGAACCTTGATTTGTTGGCTTCTTATCAATTCAAAATCGGTTCATTATTAGCCACACTTTCAGGACAAATCTATAATGTTCTCGGTGAACACAATATTGAAAAAGCATGGAACCCCAGCAACATTGACTCTAGTGTTAAAGAGGTCAACCCTGCTGATGTATATATGTTCTATACACCTGGAAGGACATGGAGTCTGAAGCTAAAACTAAACTTCTAAGTTAATGGATTTCTTTAGGTTCTTCTTTAGATACCTTTCTAACTATAAAGGTAAACTGACATTTTATGTGCTGTTTACCTTTATAGGTGCGTTCTTTGCCGTTTTCAGTTTCACAGCCATAATTCCTATTCTAAATGTCTTGTTTCAAGTTTCCGATAAAGGCATTGAGCCTTCTTCGCTTGAAGGGGTATCTTCATTGAAAGAAATCTACAAGTCCATTGGCAACAACCTGCTTTATTTCATTCAAAATCATTTGAAAGAAAAAGGGCCAGCCCAAACACTTTTGATGTCTTGTTTGTTCTGGGTGGCAATGACTGTAATCAAGAACTGCTTTACTTATGCGTCATCCTTTATTAGAGCTATGATCAGACATGGAGTCTATCGAGACATGAGGCAAGATTTATTCTTCAAGATAATAAACTTGCCTGTAGATTTCTTTTCAAAAGCTTATAAAGGAGATGTGATGTCAAGAATCACAAGTGACATTATAGAGGTCGAAGCAGGAATGAAGAAAGCACTAAACTTGCTAATAAGGGACTCCATCAATATTATAATTCCTTTAATGGCTCTACTGGCCATCTCATGGAAACTAACGTTATTCTCATTGTTGGTCTTACCTATCTTTATTTGGTTGATGAACAAAATTTCACTTGTAGTTCAAAGGCTGACACTACAAGCGCAAAACCTTATGGGAATAAATGTGTCGCGTTTTGACCAGATGATGAATGGTTTGAGAATTATCAAGATTTTCTCAGTAGAAAAGCAAATCAAAAATCAATTCATCAAGCAAAACGAGTCCACTAGGAAGAAGTACATAACTCGAAACTGGATTGCTGATTTATCATATCCTATTAGCGAGGTTTTACTTACTGTCATAGCCGCTTCTATTCTGTATATAGGCGGGTCACATGTGCTGAATGGTGACTCGTCAATGACTGGTTCCATTTTCATTTTTTTCATTGTCGTGTTAATATCCATCATATCTCCCATGATGGAAACCATTGACGAATTTTTCTGCATTCGTCAATCTATAGCTTGCATCCATCGTATCAACTTTGTTATGAATTATGATACGTCTAGTGAAGAATGCAAAACGAATAATGGTGATACTGAAAGCATCAATTCAATAATATTTGATAATGTAAAGTTCTCATATAACGAAAGTATTCCTGTACTGAATGGATTATCTTTGAATATCGTAGGAAGTAAGAAATATGCTATAGTAGGGAAAACAGGAGCTGGCAAATCTACTTTGATGGACATACTGTATAGATTCCGAGAAATAGACTCAGGGGATATAACAATAAACGGAAAAAATATTTGTGAGTGGGACGTAGCGACGTTGCGTAACTCCATGTCTTACGTTAACCAACAAGAATTCCTGTTTGACGATACAATCCTTTACAACTTGACGCTCGGCGATTCTTCATATACCATGCAACAAGTTGAACGTGTTACCAAAGCCATTGGAGCCCACGATTTCATCAATGCCTTGCCTGATGGATATAATACTCAAGTTGGGGATTCGGGAATTTGCTTATCTGGAGGCCAACGACAAATGCTATCTATAGCTAGAGCTTTGTTGAGAAACACATCTTTAATCATTCTTGATGAGGCAACTTCTGCTTTAGATGAGGGAACAGAAACGACTGTAATAAAAGGGATTGTTGAACTGATGAATGATAAAACCATTATTGTTATCTCTCATCATTTCAATGCCATAAAAGACGTTGACAACATTTATTTTCTGGAAAATGGTACTATTACTAAAGCAACCACGCCACAAGCAATTATAGGAACAAATGATAGCATACAATAAATTTCCATGTCCTCAAAGGGACGGTTCTTTTGAGGACATAGTATAAATTTATTTAGAAATTCAATTTCATTTGTTTGTAATTAACAATAAAATATAGTCGAAGAGATATATGAGAGATAAAGTGATATTTTTAGTTCTTGGCGCTATGGCCACTGTTCTGTTCTGGATTTTCAGGGTGGAGCTTTATGAGGCGCTTTACACCG
>CALDIG010000038.1 GCA_937904375.1 uncultured Prevotellaceae bacterium | reverse complement strand
CATAAGAAGGTATAAGGAAGTGGTGCGAGCCAAGACCCGCATCTATTTTATTGTTGGGGCCGATGAGGAAGATGTGGCCCAGGAGGGGATGATAGGTCTTTTCAAGGCTTTGGGTGCTACCAACACATCCATTCGCCGCATCTTCATCTTCTTGACTCACAAAATCATCTTCAAGTCGATGATTATTGGCAATGTCGTGGGAATTGGGCTGGCGTTGTTGCAGGGGCATTTCCACTTTCTCAAACTCAACCCCGACGCCTATTATATGAACTATGTGCCAATCGACATAAATATACCGACAATCATTATCCTCAACATCGCAATACTGGCGATTTCTTACATCACTCTTATTGGGCCATCCTACATTATCTCATCAATTAAACCCACATCAACAATGAGGTTTGAATAAGTGGTAAGGCAATGAACAATTCATAAATCATAATTAGGCTAAGTTTTGCACAGGTTAGAGTGAAGAATACAGAGTTATAGACATTTGTCACATTGGTGTAAGCTAATACTACAAATTATAAATTATATTATAAACTATGAACTATTCCATTATTTTCAGAACATTTGCAATCATTACGCTTGTGGCATTAACAGCAGTTAGCACACATGCTCAATCGACGGCTGTCGATAAAGTGGCGCAACTCGACGATGTGTATTGCTTCAACATGCCCGAGTTTATGATTAAAGGCATTGAGAAGCTTGGCGGCAACGACATCCTCAAAGCAACTCCCTTACCCACTGGAGTGCTCAAAAAGGTGAAGAACATTCAGTTCATCTCCACCAGCAAGAAGAAAGCAGTGAAAAAGGCGCAGAAAATCCTCAAAGACCTTGACGACACAAGCAAATATCAAGTGATTTTCCGTTCCAGTTCCAATAAAACAGAGAAAATCGCCATCTATGCCTACCCTGCACGAAGCGAGAGATTCTCAGAGGTGGTGCTCCTCATCAACGAGCATGACCGACAGCTCACACTATTCCAGCTCCTCGGCGAGTTCAGCATGGAAGACGTCAACGACATAGAGGAAGAACTAAATGACGACAAAACGCAAGACGACGAAGACCTAATCATCATCGACGCAAGCAAGAAATAGACAACAAAAAAACACATAATATTGACAAGGTCACCATCCCATTTCGGATAGTGACCTTGGTTTTTTCATCACACAAAAAACGCCTGAAAGCATCAAATCGAACGCTTTGACTCTTTATTTAAGAACCACGCACTGCCAAGAGTATTCTGCTGTTGGGGAAGCGTGACAAGTATTCCTCACCAAGATAAAAACTTCCCAATCCCACCATCAATTTCTCAAGAAATGCACCACAATTTTCATTATCTGCATATTTTTCATAATAACCCATACAAATGCCCCATTCTTTTTTAACGTATGGCCTTCTCAGCAATTTTGCATAAAAGTCGGCAGACAACCTGCTTGCCGTGCGCAATATCACCTGCATGTGAAATGAACTTCCTTGCTCGCGTTGTTGCCGTTCAGTATTGCGAGTTGTCAACTCGCACCATCCCGCATTTCTCAAGAGTGGTTGCCGTTCAGTATTGCGAGTTGTCAACTCGCACCATCCTGCATTTCCCAAGAGTGGGTGCCGTTCAGTATTGTGAGTTGTCAACTCGCACCATTCTGCATTTCCAAGCGTGGGTGTTGTTCATGTATTGCGCCGTAATCACGGCGTTCAGAAAACCATGTTTTTTTAACCTTGCCTCAAACAACCTCCATATATTACCTTCGCCATCAAAAAACACATTATGGGACCAAAAACTATTACCGAAGAGTTTATGTATCGATTGGCAGGAGAGAGAAAGTTTCATCGTGAGAACTTTCGCAGAGATACATATCTTTTTGCAACAAATCCACTGCCTAGATTAGCAGAATATTCTTTCAATCATGTGGATCTGTGGCATGGGCTGTGGTATCAGGGAGAAATGGCATGCCTTTTCGGTGAACCAAACGTAGGTAAAACTCTTCTTGCTATACAAATCGCTAAAGAGATATGCACAAGAGGACTCAAAACTCTATTTTTCGACCTTGAGAATGTAAATCATCAATACAAGATGAGATACAATTCACCCACGCTTGACTTGAATAGAGTAATTGACGAAAACCTCATTGTCATGCCTCTAAATCAACATAATAAAAATATTACGCCTAATCGCAGAGCAATTCTTGACGCAATCCTCAAAGAATTTGTCAACGAAAAAGCTCCTGTTATAATCATTGACGATATCACTCACCTTATCGGCTCTGGTGACCAAGCCGACATTCACTTCGTGCTCAACACTCTAAGAAGCTGGACACAGCATTTCCTCGTCTCCATTCTTGTGCTCGCTCACTCTAGAAAACGAAGACCTGCCGAGTTGACTACTATAGAATCCCTAGCGGGTTCTTTCGAGTATGCTTATGCTTTCGATTCTATTTTTTCGCTCACAAGAGCCAATGATTACAACAAGCAGCACAATAACATCTCTCATTTCATAAAGCAACACAAAAATCGCATGGGACCTATCCTCTATGACGAATTGAACGTCATTACAGCACAAATGGGAAGAGACGAGAAATGCGGTGGCTTGCAATTTATTAATCTATACACCGGAGGCAATGAGAGACAACTGTTGCGTGACAACGGACTCATGATCGGCGAGCAAACTAATCAGGCTATTCTGCATTACAAGAAACTTCACTACTCTACACGAGAAATTGCTAACATAATTAACTGTTCACAATCTCATGTGTCAAGAACAATACGCAAGTATGAAAAGCAGATAAATAATGATAGCGATAACGACATTGATACTACACTCGGCACGCCTCCAGCATCCAGTCATGAAACATTGCTCCCAACACAACACCCAAGAATAAAACTTGAGCCAAACCTAACACCAATTTATGACCAACATAGCTACACTAATGACCCGCATGGTTTCCCTATCTCTATAGAAGACTACAAAATATACTACCCAAAATTATATGAAGAGTCTTTCAATTATGATAACAACTACGACAATGATTGCCAAAATGATGAGTCAACTGAGTCAGGTGAGTCAGGTGAGTCAGGTGAGTCCATTATCTGACAAAAAATCGCCTGGCATAAGGAGCCAGGCGATGAAAATCTTTCTAAATTGTGTGATAAAACTGTTACTCAAGTCCGCGCAGGCGGAGGAGAGCCTTCGCGTCGGGTTCTTTGCCGCGGAATTTCTTGTAGAGGGTCATGGCATCTTCGGTGTCGCCAGCCTCAAGGATGTAGCGGCGATAGTCGTTGGCAACATTCACGTTCATGGGGCCTTCCTGCTGGAAACGCTCCCAACCATCGGCCTCCAGAACCTGCGACCAAAGGTAGGTGTAATAGCCGCAGCTATATTCCTCGCTGTTGAAGATGTGCTTGAAATAGGGGCTGCGATAGCGATACTCTATAATCTCTGGCTTGCGAAGACGCTTAGATACCGAGCGCTCAAAGGCCTTCACGTCGATGTTGTCGCACCAGTTGAGCTTGTGCCACTCGATGTCGAGCAAGGCAGCACCCACCAGCTCAGTAGTCATAAAGCCTTGATTGAACTTTGATGACTCAATGAGTTTATCAACAAGCGCTTGCGGAATCACTTCACCAGTCTTATAGTGCTTGGCATAATTCTTGAGAACCTCGGGCACAAGCATCCAGTGCTCATTGATTTGAGATGGCATCTCCACCAAGTCGCGGTCAACGTTGGTGCCAGCTAATCCACGATAAGCCACTTGAGTCATCATGCCGTGCAAAGCGTGTCCAAACTCGTGGAACACGGTCTCCACCTGATCGATAGAGAGCAGCGATGGGGAGTTGCTGGTGGGAGGGTTGAAACTGCCCACATTATAAACGATGGGACGCTCCTCAACACCATTATAGTTGAACGCACTCTGCATCTCGTTCATCCATGCGCCTTGCGCCTTGGTGGCACGAGGGAAATAGTCGGTCATAAACACGGCGAGGTGCTTGCCTTGGGCATCCTTCACATCATAGACGGTGACCTCGGGATTGTACTTGGGAGCGTCTTTCATCTCAGTGAAAGTGATGCCGTAGAGCTTGTTGGCGACATAGAAGATGCCGTTCTTCACCACGCTGTTCAGCTCGAAGTAGGGACGCACCTCATCCTCGCTGAAGCTGTAACGCTCGGCTTTCACCTTGCCGGCATAGTAATAATAGTCCCAAGGCTCGAGTTTGAAGTTTGCACCGTGAGCATCAGCATACTTCTGCATATCGGCGACTTCCTCGTCAACCTTCTTGATGGCAGGCCACCAGATTTGCATGAGCAAGTCTTCGGCATTCTCCACGGTCTTCGCCATCACAGCGTCGCAGGCATAGTCGGCATAGGTGTCAAAGCCCAGCAGATTGGCTTTGCGTGTGCGCAGCTTTAGTATCTCATTGATATTCTCGCTGTTGTCCCACTCGTCGCCGTGGCTAGCTGTGCTGGTGTAGAGCTTGTACATCTTCTCACGCAGGTCGCGGTTGTCGGCATCGTTAAGCACGGCAAGACGAGTGGCTGCCGAGGCAGTGAATGCCCAGCCTTGATGTCCTCGACTCTTGGCGAGCTCGGCAGCACCGTCAATCACCTCCTGCGAGAGGCCTGAGAGTTGTGACTTGTCGGTAACATAAATCACATTCTCGCTCATCTCACGCATCACGTTCTTGCCAAAGGCGAGCTCCAGCTCTGCCTCGCGCTGATTGATTTTCATCAACTCCTCTTTCTGTTCGGCATTAAGCAGCGCGCCCTTGCGCACAAACTTCTTGTAGTACTTCTCCACAAGTCGTTTCTGCACATCGTCAAGACCCATCTGGTCGGCATTATTATGCACCATCTTGATGCGTGAGAAGAGACCTTCGTTCATGTAAATCTCGTCGTTGTGGGCGGTCATCATGGGCATGAACTTCTCGGCAATCTCCTGCATCTCGGGGGTGGCGTCGCTCTCGTTAAGTGCCACAAACACGGCACATACCTTATTATAAGTCTCTCCGCTGTTGTCGAGGGCGAGGACTGTGTTCTCAAAGGTGGGAGTCTGACGCGCATTTGCGATCATCTCAATCTCCTGGTTGTGCTGTGCGATACCTTGTTCCAAAGCGGGCAGGTAGTGCTCATACTTGATTTTCTCAAATGGCGGAATCTTGTACTTTGTAGTATATTCCGTCAAGAAAGGGTTTCCGTTGTCGTTAGCGTTCACTTTCTTAGGTGTTTTGCCTGCTGCCGGCAATGCCAAAACAGCAATGGCAAGTAATGATACAAAAAAAATTCTCATAAATCTCATATTATTAATTAGTTAATATTATTTCCAAACGAAGGTCGCCACTTGTGGGTAATGGTCGCTATCGCCGGCTTTGTCGCGTCGCCACTCCACCGCCTCAAGGTCACCACGATACATGATGTGGTCAATTTTAAAATACATGCGCTTGTCGTGAAAGGTGTGCTTGAAGCCGAAGCCACAATCCACAAAAGCGTCACTCATGTCATCGCCACGAACCGTGCGGTAGCTGTAGGAAGCAGGAGTGTCGTTGAAGTCGCCGCACAAAACTACATTCTGAGGACTCTTGTCAAGGAATTTCCTCACCATCTGCGCCTCGTGGGCATGAAACTTAAATGTGGCAGCGAGTTTATTATATAGCGAACTTTTTATTTTGCGAAACTCCTTCTCGCTGTCGATATTATTTTGGGTTATATTCATATATAACTCTCTGTCACTATCGTTAAGCCCCATCGAGTGAAGATGCAGGTTTATAAGCCGTAGCTGCCTACCATTGGGTAGCAACAAGTCATAGCCTCGGGCATAATACCGATATTCGGGGTCGTGACTCTTTATCGATCCGGGACTATTCATTAGTGTCGAGTCATTGATGACAGTGTATGGGAATTTCGACAGAATAACAAGGTCATGACGACCATCACTGTGATAAGGATATTTTTCCTCTAGTTCACCAGCCATCATCTCTACATTCGACAGCTTCATGTAATTGCGCTCCTGTGAGCCTTCTTGCAAGAGCACCACATCGGCATCCTGATCCAGGATATAAAGCATCGATGCCGATGGGGTGTGGTTACTGGGGTCGTAAGGACCGAAGTTCATCACATTAAAAGTCAACACACGCAAGCTGTTCTCTGGAGTGGCCTTTACCGAACTTGAAAACACATTTAACGGGAATACCATCCGTACACTACCCCACGACAGGACAATGGCAGCAAAACTGATTAACGCATAGCGCCAACGAAGCGCCACCAACCACGCTAGCATTATCACAAAGTTGATGGTGAGAATGACTGGCAACCCTAATGTCAAGAACGAAAAGAAAGAATAGCTATTTGGATTGACATATCCTCCACATGCCGACGCCAGGAGCAGCAACGCCATTAGCACTGTAAGGCACAGCAAAATCACTTTAATAGTGCGTTTGCCAAGCCTCATACTTTTCATGCCTATATTGCGACCAGTACTACTCATCTGCATTGATGTTTATCTCTTGCGAGAGGCATTAAAAAGAAATTCACGTTCTTCATCGGTTAAGGCGGCATAGCCCGACTGCTTGAGCTTTCCGAGTATCTCATCAAGTCGAGCCTCATCCAAATCACCGACAATTTTGCGACTTTTGTCATTGTCAGATGCATGAGATGTCGATTGATGATAATTAAACGATGGACCACGCTTGACATCTTGATTGCTGGCAGATTTCAACTTAGGCTTATTGAATAGCATCACAACCGCATCAATGCAACGGTTTATCCACGAAGTGATATCGTGACCACGCTTTATAGCCACTCCGAACCACAATCCAACTAGTGCGCCACCTAAATGCGCTATGTGACCGCCCATATTAACATCTATGCTTATGATGTCAATAAAGACGGTGATTAGAGCTATCCATTTTAGTGGAATGCTACCGAAGAAAAACAAGGACAGAGGATAATCGGGACGATATATCGCTATTGCCACCACTATCGCCAGAACCGAGGCCGATGCGCCAAGCAACATCGAGTGACGACTTGCAAGGTGAGGAATCAGGTTGAAGCACACCAAATAGAGAACCGCTCCTCCAATGCCTCCGAGAACATATAACCCACCTAATTGCCGAGGTGTGAAGAACTCCAGAAAAATGCGTCCCAACCAGTAGAGCCACAGCATATTGAACAAAATGTGCCACACATCATAGTGTGAGAACATATAGGTAATCAGCGTCCATGGACGGCGCAAGAACTCATAAAAAACGCTGGGTAACTCTACCCATTGAATAAAGGAGTCAACGGAACCAACAAATAATAATGAAATGACACGTGATAAACTCAACACCACAAACACCGCAATGTTGATATAAATGAAACGCATGAGCAAGGAGCTGCTACGGTAGCGTTGCCTTAAATCGTCAACCATTGACATAGTAGTTGTTGAATAAGCCTTTCTTTTTCCAATAATACAATAAAATGAAGCCAAACAACATACCGCCCAAATGAGCAAAGTGGGCAACACTACCCATCACGCCACTCACGCCAAAGAACAATTCAAGAAGTGCATACCCCAGCACTGCCCATTTGGCTTTGACAGGTACGGGAATAAACATTATATATAACGGGATGTTAGGAAACAGCATTGCAAAGCCAAGCAAGATGCCAAACACAGCACCCGAAGCTCCAACTGTAATCAACATATTGAAAAATTCTTTTCGTGTTACTGTGTCAACTACTGTGCCTTGTTCATCTACAAATCTAACAAAATCTTCGGTGATACTTCCATCAGTAAATTGCCACACCACCTCCTGTGCAAGCCCGGCTCCCAAGCCACACACCACATAGAACATGATGTAACGTTTCATGCCCATCACCTTCTCAAGAAGCGTGCCAAACATGAACAGTGCAAACATATTGAAAAATATGTGCATAAAACCGTTACTGAAGTTGCTGTCATCGTGCATGAACATGTAGGTCAAGAACTGGTAGATGTGAAAATCACTGGCTTTCCAGAAGTGAAGACCTAGATATTCTACCAAATTTATACCACGCGACTTCAACAACATAGTGGCAATCCATAAGATTGCATTAATAATAATAAGATGCTTTGTGACTGGAGGCATCGAAGGGGCGTTCCAGCGAATATTTGCGCTCATATTATCGTTCTGATGTTTTGGAATTTGACTATTTAATATACAATTGTTCAGCGAAACAAAACGCGTTTTTTCAAAACGCAAAATTATATCAAAAACACGAAAAACCACCATTTTAAGACCGAAAAATGACCTTTTTTAATAAAAAATATAAAATTTATTCCATTTTTTTTTGCCGAATGTATTTGTTTTCATATATTTGCCCTGTTAAAAGCATTCACAACTATTTTGTTAACTACTTTAATCTACAATTATTATGAACAAAACAGATTTAGTAAACGCTATTGCTAACGAAGCAAAATTAACCAAAGTTCAAGCTAAGGCTGCTCTCGAAGCTGCTCTCAATGCCGTAGGTGGAGCCCTCGCAAAGGGCGACAAGGTTGCTCTTATCGGTTTCGGAACTTTTGCTGTTGTTGAGAAAGGCGAGCGCCAGGGTGTTAACCCAGCTACCAAGCAGAAGATTACTATCCCAGCAAGAAAAGTCATCAAATTCAAAGCTGGTGCCGAACTCGCAGGCAAGGTTAAATAAGGCTTCACAAGCAAGAATTTAACGAAATAGAGGTTTTACATCTTCACGATGTGAAGCCTTTATTTTTATCCTCTCATTCAGATGCACTTCATGTTTAGTTTTCAGTTTTTAGTCCAATCCCCGATTTGCATTCAATGGTTTGCATTAAATAATACATTATTAAATATAGTAAATTTTATAGAAAAATCGAAGATTTTCACTACCTTTGCACTTGCAAAAGCCGAAACTAGTCGCAAAGACGATTGAAACCGTTGCTGCACAGTTCGTTAAAAGGTCAAAAGACAAAGTACAAAGGTCGAAGTTCAACGAGAAACAAACATACATATACTAAACATTTTTCAATTATTTATATCCAAACTCACTATTAACAAGAAATGAAGACAATCTACACTTTCGGTAATGGTAAAGCAGAAGGTAGTGCCGACATGAGAGACCTCCTTGGAGGTAAAGGCGCTAACCTCGCCGAGATGAACCTCATTGGTGTGCCTGTACCTCCAGGCTTCACCATCACCACTGAGATGTGTCGCCTCTACAACGAGAAGGGTCGCGACGAAGTTATCAATCTCATTAAGAACGATGTTGAGAAATCTATTGCTCACATCGAAAGCCTCACCGGCAACAAGTTTAACGACCCCAGTAACCCACAGCTCGTTTCGGTGCGCTCTGGCGCTCCAGTTTCGATGCCTGGCATGATGGACACTGTGCTCAACCTGGGCATCAACGACGAGGTGGCTGCTACACTGGCCGAGAAGAGTGGAAATCCCCGTTTTGCTTGGGACAGCTATCGCCGTTTCGTGCAGATGTATGGCGACGTGGTGCTTGGCATGAAGCCCGAGAACAAGACCGACATCGACCCGTTTGAGGAAATCATCGAGCACATGAAAGCTGCAAAGGGCGTGAAATTCGACACCGAGCTTGATGTTGATGATTTGAAGGAGTTGGTTAAGCAATTCAAGCTAGCGGTTAAGAAAAATACCGGCAAGGACTTCCCCACTAGCGCCTGGGATCAGCTTTGGGGCGCCATCTGCGCCGTATTCGACAGCTGGAACAACGAGCGCGCTATCCTCTATCGCCAGATGAACCGCATCCCCGAGCATTACGGAACCGCAGTTAATGTTCAAGCTATGGTCTATGGCAACATGGGCAATAACTCCGCTACCGGCGTCTGCTTTTCGCGTGACGCTGCAACTGGTGAGAACCTCTTCAACGGTGAATACCTGATTAACGCTCAGGGCGAGGACGTTGTGGCTGGCGTTCGCACTCCTCAGCAAATTATGACCGAGGGCTCACGCCGCTGGGCTGCCCTCCAGGGCATCAGCGAGGAAGAGCGCGCAAGCAAGTATCCTTCACTTGAAGAGTCTATGCCTGAGTGTGCTAAGGAGCTTGTAGAGATTCAGCACCGCCTCGAGGAGCACTATCGCGATATGCAGGATATGGAGTTCACTATCCAAGACGGCAAACTCTGGCTGCTCCAGACCCGTAACGGCAAGCGCACCGGCGCCGCTATGGTGAAGATTGCTATGGACCTCCTCCGCGAAGGCATGATTGACGAGAAGACCGTCATCAAGCGCATGGAACCCGAGAAGCTCGACGAGCTGCTCCACCCAATCTTCGACAAAGCCGCCGCTAAGAATGCCAAGGTTGTTGCCAAGGGTCTTCCCGCTAGTCCAGGTGCCGCTACTGGTCACATCGTGTTCTTTGCCGATGATGCCGAAGCTTGGGCCAAGAAGAACAAGAAAGTCATCTTGGTTCGCCTTGAGACTTCTCCCGAGGACTTGCGCGGTATGAGCGTGGCTCAGGGGATCTTGACAGCTCGTGGCGGTATGACCAGTCATGCAGCAGTTGTTGCTCGCGGTATGGGTCGCTGCTGCGTTTCGGGTGCTGGCGAGATTTTAGTTGACTACAAGAACAAGACCGTTGAGATGAGCGGCAAGGTTTACCACGAAGGTGACTGGATTTCGCTCAACGGCAGCACAGGTGAGGTGTACGAGGGTCTAGTATCGACTGTTGATGCCGACATGAGTGGTGACTTCGCTGCTATCATGAATCTGGCAGAGAAATACAGCGAGATGTACGTTCGCACCAATGCCGATTCTCCACGCGACGCTAAGGTGGCTCGCCGCTTTGGTGCCAAGGGTATCGGTCTGTGCCGCACCGAGCACATGTTCTTCGAGGGCGACCGCATAAAGGCAATGCGTGAGATGATTATCGCCAGCGACGAGGAGAGCCGCCGTGTAGCACTCGACAAGCTGCTTCCATTGCAGCGTGGCGACTTCGAGGGCATCTTCGAGGCTATGGACGGCTTTGGTGTTACCATCCGTCTCCTTGACCCACCATTGCATGAGTTCGTGCCCCATCAGCTAGCTACACAGAAAGAGCTTGCCGAGGAACTTGGCATCTCGCTCGACGAGGTGAAGAATGTATGCGCTAATCTCGAGGAGTTCAACCCAATGCTCGGCCACCGCGGTTGCCGTCTGGGCTGCACCTACCCCGAAATCACCGAGATGCAGGCTCGCGCCATCATCGAGGCTGCCCTTAACGTGAAGGCTCGCGGCGTTGACGTTCACCCCGAGATTATGGTTCCTCTCGTAGGCGTTCTGCCTGAGATCAAGATGCAGGCCGACATCATCAACGAGACAGCACAGAAGGTATTTGCCGAGCGTGGCGAGACGGTTGCCTACAAGGTAGGTACCATGATCGAGATTCCACGCGCCGCTCTCGTGGCCGACCAAATCGCTCAGGTTGCCGACTTCTTCTCGTTTGGCACCAACGACCTTACTCAGATGACCTTCGGTTACTCGCGCGACGACGCGCCCAAGTTCCTTGGCAAGTACAAAGAGCTTGGCATCATCAAGGTTGACCCATTTGCAGTCCTCGACCAGGAAGGCGTTGGACAACTCGTGGAGATTGGTACCAAGAAAGGACGCGCCACTAAGCCCGACCTCAAGGTTGGTATCTGTGGCGAGCACGGTGGTGAGCCTTCGAGCGTGAAGTTCTGCGCACGCCTCGGTATGGACTACGTTTCTTGCAGCCCATTCCGCGTGCCCATCGCACGCCTCGCAGCCGCCCAGGCTGCGGTCGAGGGATAAGCGGCGACGATTGAGACTGAACGAGTTAGGCGGAAAGCCCCTGATGACAAAGGGGTTTCCGCCTAACTTGGTAAATGGGGGGTGGTTCATTTGGTGCCACATTGTGGGGCGAAATGAACTGAAATGTTTAGAGAAAGTTTTGCGTTTTCGGACCCTATGTTTAGAGCGTGTTTAGAGCTGAAATTTATTGAGTTACCGATAACAAACATAAGTACTAACAAAAACAATTGGAACACAGTTTAGATTATGGCTACATTGAAAGCATGCGTACAGAAGATGCGCAACGACGGGTTCTATCCTGTCTATATCAGAGTGACGCACAACAGGACGACTCAGTATATCAAGACTGACAAGATGGTGACGCGGCGTGAACTAAGTAAAGGTAAGGACATCACCGACCCGGTGGTGCTGCAGTTCTGCATGAAGCTGATACTTGACTTTAATGCTCGGCTGAACATGGTGGACACGCGTGGCTGGACGGCACGGATGGTGGTTGATTACTTGCAAAGGGTTGACGAGGACTTGTGCTTCTCGGACTATGCTCGACGGCATATTGGCGGCATGATTGATGCTGGTCAGGAGCGCAACGCTCGGAACTACCAGCTGGCTTTGCAGCACTTGGAGCGTTTCATGGGCACGACGCGGGTGAAGTTCTCGCAACTGACGTCGGCTACAGTGGCGAAGTGGATCAGGTCGCTGGAGCAGACGAGCCGTGCCAAGGAGATGTACCCGGTGTGTATGCGCCAGGTGTTTCGCGCGGCGACGGTTGAGCTTAATGATTATGACACCGGTGTTATCAGAGTGAAGACCAATCCGTGGGTAAAGGTGAAGATTCCGCATGCAGATTGCCCTGAGAAGCGTGCGATCAGTGCTGAGGCGTGCCGCAGATTTTTTTCGGCTGCTCTGCCTGAGAGCAAGATGAGGTCGCCATTGCCGGAGCTTGGGCGCGATGTGGCGATGATGGTGCTGTGCCTTGCAGGTATCAACACGGTTGACCTGTACAACCTGCGCAAGGTGGATTATCATGGCGGCATTATCCATTACCGCAGGGCGAAGACCCGTAAGTTTCGTGCTGACGGCGCGTATATGGAGATGCGTGTGCCTGAGATTATCAAGCCGTTGTTTGAGAAATATGCATCGGCAGCAGGCAGCGAATGGCTGTTCAACTTCCATGAGCGTCACTCGTCGAGTGACAGCTTTTGCGCCAACGTGAACTCTGGCATCAAGAAGATTTGTGAGAGCATGGGCATGAGGAAAGAGGACTGGTATTGCGTGTACACGTTCCGTCATACATGGGGTACGGTGGCGCAGAATGATTGTGGAGCGGGTATTGACGAGGTGGCGTTCGGCATGAACCATAGTGCCGGGCACAAGGTGACTCGCGGCTACATCAGGATTGATTTCACGCCTGCATGGGAACTTAACGAGCGTGTGGTGGACTTCATCATGTTCAGTGACCATGCGAGTAAGCAGGCGGTGCGGGAGGAGGAAAGCGGGGTGTTCCGTCTGTCGCCTAAGATGCTCATAAAGGCTGCGGCTTTCTTTCGGGGCAAATGTTTGGCGAGCTTTGAGGACATTGGTTGCTCGAACATTGATGAGGTGATAGCGCGACTGGTGGCTGAATTGCCGTCCGAGATCCCGCCTCGGTGTATCGTGCAATTCAAGATTGTGAACTGCGACAATGGCAAGGTTGCCGTGTATGAGCGACAGAAGGGCAAGGGCTTTTGAACTTGTTGACGGGCGGCGGCGAAGCCACCGCACAGTGAACCTTACGAGCCGACTTTACGAGCCGACGGCTCGCATTACTTGACACGACAGACTTTTTTCTCTCGCGCGCACGGCGCAGGAAAGGATTTGGTTGTGAAGTTAGTTGCACAACCTAATTGACTTCTCTCGCGCGCGCGACCCAGGAAAGTTATATAAGCTTCACCGCAAGGTGGGGCTTTTTTTTAAAAAAAAATTTTATTTATTAAACCGCGCGCGTGAGCGCGTAAGTAGGGGGAAACTTTTTTCTTTTTATTTATTTTTCTTTTTTATAAGGGGGGTGTGGGGGGAAATTTTTTTCTTTTTTTTCTTTTTCTTTTTTTTCTCGGAGGTCAATGTGTAGGAAATCGCTATTTTGCTACATTTATTATATATAATGTGTAAGAAATGGCTATTTCTTCGGAAGAAATGCGGATAACTTCGGAAGAAATGGCTATTTCTTCGGAGTGAATGAATGTTAAAAAAGTGGCTTATTTGTTTTGTTTTCAGTGAGATAGAGGCAAAATAGCAGAAAAAAACATGAAGGGGGATGGTGTCTAAAGTAGATTTTGTTGCGATGGCAGAGCTGCGCTGGAGGCTGCAAGGCGGTGCCTTGCAATACATCAACATCACCCAGGCTGGTTTTACTTTTACTCGTTTTGTTGTGAGAGGCGGATGAGTTCGTCCTCGATGGTTTTGGTGACGGCGGCGTTGATGTCGGCTTGGACTGCCTGCATCTTGGGCGTGAAGTATGGGAGTATCTTGGTGAAGATGTCGAGGCGGTCTTTGGGGTCGAGGTTGAGGAAGTCTTTTAGGAACTCGCCGCTGTTGTAGTAATCGGAGCAGAAAGCAGCGAGCACAGCTTTCATGTCGCCCGACACTTTGTTGGGCGTTCCCTTTTTGCGTCCACCTGTTTTTCGTCCCTGCATTATTTTGTGTGTGTTAAGAAATAAAATAGTGATGCAAAGATAGTGATGTAGATTTGTGGCATAATTTTAAAACTTAACGCACATAGACTATGTTAGGATTAGGAAGCTTGATTGGAGGCGCGATGAAGATTGGCGGCTCGATATTTGGCGGCTACAAGGCGAGCCAGGCGATGAAAGAGGTGAAGAAGAACCTTGACCAGCAGAAGAGAGAGAACCAGGATTGGTATGACCGCAGGTATAACGAGGACGCGACCCAGCGTGCTGACGCCCAGCGGGTGTGGCAGATGACGCAGGATGCCATCCGTGAGCGCAACCGTCAGGCTGCCGGCACGGCTGCCGTGATGGGCGGCACCGAGGAGGGCGTGGCAGCTACCAAGGCAGCTAACGCCAGTGCCCTTGCCGACACGGCGGCCCAGATTGCCGTTGCCGGCGCCAACCGCAAGGACAACATCGAGAACCAGTACATGACAAAGAAGGACAGCATCAACAAGCAGCTCAACGACCTGCAGAAGCAGAAGGCGAATAACATCATCAGTGCCGTGAATGGTGTGAGCAGCGCGGCTAGCGACATCGCCGGCAACAGCGGTTTGGACGATATCCAGCTTTGGAAGAGGAATAATGGATAACGGTTGCGATGGCATCGCAACAAACGGAACTTTGCTATGGATAAAGACGAGAAGAATAAAAAGCCTTTGGTGCTGGCAGACGCCGCCAATCCCGAGTGGACGGACGACACTCCGACAAAGAGCTACGAGCAGGTGCAGGAGTTTAAGAACCGTCCTGGCAGTGTGCATGACCCCCGCCGTGTTGCAGGTGCAGACATTAAAGTGCCTGCCCCCAATTCGATAGTGAACACTTTGCCTGAGAGGATTGAGGCTGCGAGCCACGCCCGCAACCTTGCCGACATCGAGGAGCGGCTGAACAGGAACAAGGAGGATGAGGCGACTCTGGAGAAGCGCCGCAAGCGCAATGCCTTGTTCTCTGCCATAGGCGACGGGGTGAGCGCATTGAGCAACCTGTACTTCACGACTAAGGGCAGCCCGAGTGCCGACCAGAGCAAGAGCATGAGCAAGGCTGTGCAGGAGGGTTATAACCGTGACTTGGGTATTTTGGAGCGCCGCCGGCAGCAGCTGATGCAGATGAAGGAGCGTGCCATAGCTTCGCATAACACGAACATGTATAAGCTTCAGGAGATGCGCATCAAGCAGCAGCTTGCCGACGCGAGGATGGAGCTTGACAAGGCTAGGGGTCAGGCTGCTGTGATACTTGCCAAGAACAAGGTGGTTGAGCTTGAGAGGAAGCTTAAGATTGCCGAGGACAGGCTAAAGCAGTATCAAGACGAGAGTAACAGCAGGATTGATTTAAATAATGCGAAAAAGGGAAAAACTAACAGCGATGCTAAGGTGAACAGGCAAAAGGGCGATGCATATATCCAGAACCAAAAGGACCAAATCGCCAACCGCAACGCTCCCACTACCAGCACCAGCACCACAACGACTGTTGATGATGAAGGTAACGAGAAGACCACAACCCGCACTACCACGACACGAAAGGGCGGAGGCGGAGGCGGAAGCGGCGGCAATAGAAGCAGTAAATTCAAGAATACTAAAGCGTTATTAGACAATATTTAGACCATTATGGCACAAGATAATATCGACAAGTTATATGACGCTCTGGAAGCAGATGGAGCTGTTAACACAAGTAGAGAAAAGTTCAGGGGCTGGTTTCAGGACGAGGACAACCGAAGGCAGCTGCATGGTGCATTGCAGGCTGACGGAGCCTTTGAAGGCAGCTATGAGGAGTTCTCGGAGAAGTTCTCGCCGACTGCGTCGCCGAGTACCGGGACAACGCCGAGGGAGCCTGTTCCAAATGCTGCAAAGAAGCAAGACGCTGCTGCGAGTTTTGGTACTCCGAGTGCCTCCGTTGATGCGGGCGGCGGTGGTGGCGGCACTATTCTCGGTGACGCTAAGCTTGGCGGTGCTGCCGGCGGTGTGCTGGGCGACAGTGTGGGCAAGGCTAGCGTCAGCGGCGGTGCTTTGGGTGCGTCGCCGAGCACAGGGACAAGGGAGGCTTCTGTGAGACCTGCTCCTGCCAAGTTCACCCCCGAAGAGGAAGCCTCGCTTGTTGAAGAGGTGGGTCGTCTCAACACTTCCTCCGAGGGTGTTGACGTCATCCCTGACGGCAGAGGAGGCTTTGTCCAGAAGGTCACCTCTGGCGATAAGGTGTACTACAGATATCCGAAAGGCGATGTGGCTGAATACAAGCTAGAGAATGGCGTGGAGCGCATGGTGCGCTACCGGTTTGCCGACGGCGAAGTGCGTGAATACAACGCCAACGGGGATGGAGGTTTCAAGACCATACATGCGCCTCATGTGCCGCACATTGGCGACGAAGGCCATATTTTGTATCAGAAACATGACCAGCCCTTTGAACTCGACCGCGACTTGATTTCGGTCTGGAACTCAAAGATATTCAACAACAAGGACAATTATAGAGACTACCACAGCGACTATGCTGGCAAGAGCGAGTCGGAGCTACGTCAGGCGATATCGGGTCTTGTTGCGTCGAAGTCTGGTGCCAGCGAGGAGCAGCTTATAGAGCTTGCCAACCGCTATGATGCCGCCTGCTTGGAGCTTGTTGCTCGTCAGTGCGGTTTCGGCAGTCTATCGGAGGCGAGAAGCCATCCAGGCAAGTTTGAGTGGTCCCGCTTTGCGAGTCGTGTGGCGGAGAAGTATCCTAGTGACTACACTGGAGTGATGCTTGATGCCTCCATGTATCATGTCGCCGCCGACCATCCTGGAGACATCCTGTTTGACGCTGCCAAGAGTGAGTCGGAAAGCTTGTGGGGCGACATGATAGAGGGCAGTGCTCCCCATCACACATACGCTGACATCATCAACAATCTGCTGTATTTTGAGAAGGACAGGAACAACTTTGTCACATTGTGCATGATAAAAGCCCGAGAGACCGACAGGCACGTGGATGATATCATCAAAGAGGAGCTGGAGAGAGTGGTCACGAACATCAGTGCTGCTGCTGAGAAAGGTGTAGATATTGCTGTGGAGCAGTATAAGAGCTCGCTGCCTGGATGGAAGTTACCTTTTTATACCGCATTTGGTCACAGCACCTTTGGGCAGCTTGGTGTTTGGCTCGGTAAAAAGGCAGGCACTTGGACCGATGAGGAAGAGCGTTTGATGGAAGGAGCCTCACAGAAGTATGTCAAGGAGCTTGGCGGCTGGGAGAGGTTCTTTGTCAGGGACGTTGGCGGCTTTGTAGGCAGTTTGCCAGAGATATTGCTTGCCAGTTGGGGTGCAGAGGCTTTAATGCCTGCCGCTTCGGCAGCCACCGCTGGCGGCAGGATACTTCATAGCACGCTGACGATGACAGGCGTGGGCATCCTAAGTCAAGGAGCTAGCGACCTTAACGCAGGACAATTTTCAGGCTGGGGTCAATGGGGTGCCAATCTTGCGCATAGTGCCACAATGGGTGCCACTATGGGAGCTTTTGGCGAGGCGGCACGAGGCGTGATGCTGCGGCCGACAAGCAAAATGGCTGTGCTGTGGAATAAAGGTGCCGAATA
>CALDIG010000037.1 GCA_937904375.1 uncultured Prevotellaceae bacterium | reverse complement strand
GCATCAGTTACTGGTGCTCCTCTAATTTTTTTCGCTCGCCGGCGATGTCGCTTCGCTTAAAAGCTGCCAAGCAGCGCGACAATCTGTGGGAGGATTGCGGTGATGCCGTCATTGATGATTGTTTTGACGGGGACTGAGACTTCGCTCATAGATGTTGACTGGGAGTTGATGCGCTCGAGTACCTTCTCCCGGGTGGTGGCATTACGGTTCATGACTCTTGTGATGCGCGTCTCAACCGGGGCTGTCACGTTCCACACCTCATCGACCATAGTGTGCATCCCCGATTCTACCAGAATAGCAGTCTCTACAAAGTTGTGACAGGCAGGGCATGACAGGTGCCAACCTATGAGGTCGGCTTTTACCAGAGGATGAACAATTCCATTGACGGCAGCAAGGGCATCAGGATTATTGAAGATGATGGAGCTGAGCAGTGCTTTGTTGATGAAGCCGTCGGAGGCATAGATATCTTCGCCGAAGCGTGTAATGAGCCGCTGCCTGATGATAGGGGAGGTGTTAATAAGTCGCTTGGCATGATGGTCGCAGTCATACACCTCGTGCCCCATCTCGCGTAGTACTTTGGTAACCACGCTTTTACCAGAGCCAATGCCTCCGGTTATCGCTATTAATTTCTTCGAGCACATTTTATCTTTCAAGGAGGTAACTCACACTGTCGATGGGCAATGTCACGTTGGTATAGTTGCCCGACACTTCGCCCAGCTTTATGTTAACCTTGTTGTGGTTTTGGTCGATGTCGTTGTAATCGACAATCACAGTTAGGTTAACAGGGTCTCGATAGTGGCTTTGAGGCACGAGAAAGGTGACGTCAACCGATGGCGGAAAGACAAGAACCTTCACATCGTAGGGTTGGTTTCTCACCGAGATAGAGGCATTGTAGTCTTTCCTGATGAGTGGCTCAACAGGCACTGTGAGTTGCACTCGGTCGGGAACAATTTTTACATTGTTTATGCCTTTGAGTGTCACATCTTTAGTGAATGTGGAGGTGAGTTTTGCAACTTCTACAGTCGAAATGTCCACTTCATTGATTTTGAGCAATGTAGATTGGTCAAGGGCATAGACTACCACCGAGTCGGGGTTGGTTTTTATCATGTCAGGGTTAATGACAAACTGCTTGTCGGGGATGATGTTTTTGATGTTATCTTCCCAGTTGACTGGCACTTTTTTCCCGGGCAGTGTTGTATATTTTGAAACTATGCTCTCGGGAAGAATCTTTATGATGGTTGCATTGCTGTTTAAGGCTCTTCTCACTTCATTATTCAGCTGGCCGGGGGCAACTTCCATGGTGGCGTTTTTCTCGTTGACAAATTTATTGAAATCGAGTTCTATGGTTGGTGTTGACTTGAAGAACGATTTAAGGAACGACAATCCTCGGTCTTTCACTGTCACTGTGATTTTTGATGGCACATCGTTGATAAGTGTCACATTGTTAGGCTTCTTTACCACCACATTAATGGTCACGTCGTGAGTCATGTTGTTGTTGAACGACAGCAGCACCCAAAACAGCGCGGCAATCACCACAAAAGCAAGGAACAAGAATGTTTCCTTGCTCGACATCTTTTTGTGAAGCGATGACAACCAATTGAAGTGCTGCTTTAGCCAGCTCATTACAGAAGTGTGTGCCTATTTTGGAATGGATTATCCGTAGTCGATTAGTTGGCGTTCTTTATATCGGCTCCCGACTCAATGGCGTCTCCTGCCGAGGGATATACCATTGCCTTGTCGATGGTAATCTTCACGTTGTCGTCAACTTGCAGCACTATTACATTTTCCTTGATTTCTTTTATCTTGCCGTGAATGCCGCCGGCAGTAATCACCTTATCACCTTTCTTTAATGCTTCGCGGAACTGCTTGATTTCTTTCTGCTTTTTGCTCTGAGGGCGAATCATGAAAAAATAGAAAATAGCAATAAGTGCAACAATCATGACAATGCTCATCATTCCACTGCCACCTGCATCACCACCACCTTGTGGTGCTCCTAATAAAATATAATTCAACATAATAGTATGATTTTGTTAGTTTATTAATATAGTCTTTTTTATCACCATTATGGCTTTCTTATCACTCCGGCGTTCTTTAACTCACGCACCACAGCATTCAACACGCCATTGACGAATGCCGGGCTGTTAGGACCGCTGAACGATTTTGCTATCTCGATATATTCGTTTAGAGTCACAGCGGTGGGAATTTTTTCAAAAGTTCTCACTTCGGCTAGCGCAACAAGCAGCACCACGCGGTCGATGAGCACTATGCGGTCGCTGTCCCAGTGACGGGAGTCGATATACTTGTCGATAGTGGCAGTGTTTAGCTCTTCCTGGTTGACGGTAGCCATGAAGAGGTCATGACCATAGTCGGCATCTTCTTGATCTTTGAACTTTGGCATAATGGGCCGCCGGTCGCCGTCATTCATGCGCTTAATGGTCTTGATGACAAACTGCCCCATGAAGTCGAGATCGTCGCTGCTCCAGTACATCGATTGGTTTTCGAGTTCCTCAAGTAGGTCATCGTCGTCGATGATTATTCTCTTGAAAATCTGCTTCCACAGGTAGCAGTCTCCGTCGAGGTCGTTCCGGTTGTTTTGCATATACTCATGATAGATATCGCAGTTGAGAATCTTGTTGAGCATCAGCTTCAAGAAGATCTCATTATCTCTCCATGAGAGTTTGTGCTCCTTGATGTAGAGCTGCAACTGCTCGTTCTCTCGCAAGAGCTCCACTAGCTTGTTGTTTACAAATTTCAAGTTAGGGTAGAGGTCTTCATGGGTAGGTAGGAATTTGTGCCTCGCCTCGTCAAGATATCGCTCCTGTAAATCGGTAAGGTCGATGATTAGCTTGAGCAGGTAGTTATACAGTTCGTAGTACTTGTCAAAACTCTGCTGCAGCTCGTTGATTGCCATTTCTGGAGTTTTTATGCTACGAGTCAGCAAGTAGTTATAGAACATTTGAACTACTTTTATCCTTATTAATATTCTGTTAATCATAACGTTTGTGATAATTGTTTTTTGCTCTCACAACCTCTTGAGGTGTTAAAGAAGTGAAATTCACTACAAATATACGCAGTTTTTTTGAAAAACAAGCAATAGAATCACGTTTTTCAACTGTTTTCGGTTAGTTGGAACGATATACTTTCGTCGGTGTCATGCTCGTCGCAGTGATTCGCCGATGATGGCTCAATATCGTTGCCTTTGCGCCTCTTATTTTTGTTCTTTTTCTTTCGTTTATAAAGGGGATTTGGGACATGTAGCACATATTCGCTATAGTAACTGATAATGAGCGTTGTTAATGGCAAGGCAATGATTAGTCCCACAAATCCCAGCACATAGCCCCATATCGACAATGACAAGAACACGATTGCTGGGTTGAGACCCATCTGCTGCTTCATGATAAGTGGTATGAGCACCAAGTCTTGAATTAGCTGGCACACGCAATAAGCTATAAAGGTCCATCCAAAGAGTGGCCAGAAGGGTTGCCCGGTATCTACCGACAGCACTACGCACAGAAAAGCAGCAATGGGTAGTGACACTAGTTGCAGGTAGGGAACCATGTTGAGCACGCCTATGAACAGCCCGAAGGCTATCGCCATGGGCAGCCCGATGATAGAGAACTCGATGGCGAAGATAATACCCACAAAGAGCGACACGAGGGCCTGACCGCGAAAGTAACGGCTCATGGTTTGCTCCACATCACGTGTGATCTTTAAGCCAATGCGACGGTATTTGGGAGGGATAGCGGCCTTGAAATTGCGTTTTATCTTGTCGTAGTCGAGCAGGATGAAGAACATATACAACAGAATAAGCAATAGTGTGAAAACAAACACTACCACTCTCAACGTTCCTCCGAGCACGCTCCACGTGCCACTGAGCACACTATCAATCACCTTCTCCCATTGCTCCTTGGTGAGAAGCTTATGCCACTGGTTCAAGTCGAAATTTTCTTTTATGAAGTCGTGAACGGCGGCAGGGATGTGTGGAATCTCAAATGAGGTCTGGGCATAGTGCGTGAGCATCTTTGTCATGCTGCTCATCTCACTTATCAGATATGGGATAAGGAACCACATAGCACTCACTATCGCCCCCAGTGCAATGACTATTGCCAAAATTGAGGCAATAGCGCGACCTTTCAAGTGAAGCACCTTTCTTAAAAATTCCACAAGTGGATTCAGCATATAGGCCAGCAGACCACCTATCAAGAATGGCAGTAGAACGCTTCGCAAATAGTTTATTACTAATATCGCCACCACAATGCACACTATCGTGATAATGAGTCGAGTGACACTGTCAAAATCATAACGTTTCTTTACCCTTGATGTTACCATGGTTTTTACTCTGCTTTTTTGTTTTACAAAATTAGTGCAAGTTGAGAGAAATACAAAATGAAAAGCGAAGATTTTCATTTTTATTTCCGAAGCGCAGCCTAGTTTTATCAAAATTAGTGCAATTCTTGCAAAAATACCGCATCTTTTGACAAGAAAGAGTGAAGGTGTCATAGATTTTATTAATTTTGCAGCTATGAAAGATCATACCGCAATCAATACATCGCAACTTGGTGACCTTAATGATGTGAATGTCGCCGATTTTTTCAACGATGTGCTGGAATTTCTGCCCTACGAGCCTAATGCCGAGCAGGTTGAGGCAATTGCCTCGTTTGCGCATTTCCTGCTCTATGGTGGCGCGAGGAGTCTGTATCTGCTTAACGGCTATGCCGGTACTGGCAAGACATCGCTGATAGGGACGATAGTTCAGACTCTCACGCGTCGCGGCATCAAGGTCGTGCTGTTGGCTCCCACCGGCCGCTCGGCAAAGGTGTTGAGCGAGTATTCGCATCGCTCGGCATTCACCATCCACCGAAAAATCTACCGCCAGGACAGTTATCTTGGCGAGAGTTTTGCGCTTGCCGAGAATAAGTACACCCGCACTGTGTTTATCGTTGATGAGGCGTCGATGATTGCCAACGCGTCGGCCGAAGGGTCGATGTTTGGCAGCGGTCGATTGCTTGATGACTTGGTGCACTATGTCTATAGCGGTGAGGGTTGCAAGCTCATGCTCATGGGCGACGGGGCGCAGCTGGCTCCAGTAGGGCAAAGTGAGAGTCCGGCACTCGACCTTAACCTGCTTCAAGGATATGGTCTTTTTATTTATAATGTGAACCTCACCCATATAGCGCGCCAGGCTTCGGATTCAGGTATTTTGCAAAATGCTACTATAGTCCGCAGAATTCTCACCAGCGGCGAGGCTGTGGTGCCCAAGTTGGAGCTTGCGCAATATCCTGACATTGAATCGTTGTCGGGCGAGTTCCTGATGGAGACGTTGAACGACTGTTACGACCGTGACGGTTTAGAAGAGACGATAGTCATCACCCGCAGCAACAAGCGTGCGACGCAATATAATGGAGGCATCCGCAATATGATTCTCTACCGCGAGGAGGAGTTGACTACTGGCGACATACTCATTGTGGCGAAGAATAATTATTACTGGTCAAAAGATTATAAGGAGATTGACTTTATCGCCAATGGCGACGTGATGCGTGTGAGGAGGGTGTGGGGCGAGGTGGAGCAGTTCTACGGCCTGCGCTTCGCTAATGTCACCGTTGAGCTTCCTGATCACGACAATCTGGAGATGGATGTGAAAATTATCCTCAACAGCCTCTTCAGCGAGACACCAGCATTGACTGTGGCTCAAAGTAATAGACTATATACCGAGGTGCTCAACGAACTCACTGGCGACAAGCGCGAACGTTATCGACAGATGAAAGAACATCCTTATTTCAATGCCCTGCAGGTGAAGTTTGCTTATGCTGTAACCTGTCACAAGGCTCAGGGCGGCCAGTGGAGGAATGTGTTTGTAGATATGGGCTCCATTATGCCCGAGGCACTGAGCACTGTCGATTTCCTGCGTTGGCTTTACACCGCCATCACCCGCGCTAGGAACAAGGTGTATCTCGTTAATTGTCCTATATAGCTGACAAGCTGACAAGGAACAAGCTGACAAGGCAAATGTAATGCTGTGACAGCTACCATTGCCTTGTCAGCTCGTTAGCTCAATAGCTTGTCAGCTTTTTTGCTTCAATAACACTTTTTTAGAAACTCATAGTTGCAAATGTATAAAAGAAGTTGTAATTTTGCACCATAATAGAGTGATAATGAAAAAAACAAGACTATTATCCATTGCATTTACATCTTGCAAATTTCTTAACATCAAAGAAATAGACCATTTTGCTGGATAGGTCTTTCCATTGGTTTGGGGAGATGCAATTATTGTGCTTATCACCACTACATATTTATACAACAATTCTTTTAAGGAAAATTAATAATAACAAACCGCTTGCGAGGTTTGTCTCTTTCGTCAATGAAAAAACTAAGACTACGGACCTTGCATGCAAAAAAATCACATTATAAATATATATATATGGAATTACCATTTGCAGAATCGTGGAAGATCAAAATGATTGAGCCATTAAAGAAGAGTACTCGCGAGCAGCGCGAGCAATGGCTCAAGGAGGCAAGCAACAATGTATTTATGCTCAAAGCCGAGCAGGTGTATATCGATTGCCTTACCGACTCGGGTACCGGTGCTATGAGCGACCGTCAATGGTCGGCAATGATGCTTGGGGATGAGAGCTATGCCGGTGCTACTTCGTTCTATAAGTTTCAGGAGGTTGTTCAACGCATATTTGGTTTCAAATATGTTATTCCCACCCATCAAGGCCGCGCCGCAGAGAACGTGCTGTTCTCTTACCTTGTTAAGGAAGGCAATGTGGTGCCTGGTAACGCTCATTTTGATACCACAAAGGGCCACATTGAGAGTCGTCATGCTGCCGCAATCGATGTGACTATCGATGAGGCAAAGGACACCCAGCTCGAGATTCCTTTCAAGGGCAACGTCTCGCTCGAGAAGCTCGAGAAGGTGCTCGTTGAGAACAAAGGCAACGTGCCTTTCATGGTGCTCACCGTTACTAACAACACCGTTGGTGGTCAGCCCGTCTCGATGAAGAACATCAAGGAGACCTGCGAGCTGTGCCACAAGCATGGCGTGCCCGTAGTGATGGACAGCGCCCGCTTTGCTGAGAATGCCTATTTCATCAAGACCCGTGAGGAAGGCTATGCCAACAAGACCATCAAGGAGATTGCCCGCGAGATGTACAGCTACGTTGACGCTATGACCATGAGCGCCAAGAAGGACGGTCTTGTGAACATGGGTGGTTTCATCGCCACCAACAAAGAGGAGTGGTATGAAGGCGCAAAACTATACTGTATTCCTTTCGAGGGATTCCTTACTTACGGTGGTCTGAACGGTCGCGACCTTAACGCTTTGGCAGTGGGTCTTGACGAGAACACCGAGTTTGAGATGCTTGAGACACGCATCCATCAGGTGCAGTACCTTGCCAGCAAACTCGACGAGTATGGAATCCCTTATCAGCGTCCAGTGGGTGGTCACGCTCTCTTTATCGATGCCGACAAGGTGCTGTGTAATGTGCCTAAGGAGGAATTCCCCGCTCAGACACTCACTTGCGAGCTATATCTTGAGGCTGGCATCCGTGGTTGCGAGATTGGTTACATCCTCGCCGACCGCGACCCAGTGACTCGCGAGAACCGCTTCGGTGGCCTCGACCTGC
>CALDIG010000036.1 GCA_937904375.1 uncultured Prevotellaceae bacterium | reverse complement strand
CGCGGCAGCTTTATGTAGCCGGGAGGTAGCATAAATCTACTTTAGAAACTTAAGTTCTATTATAAACGTAGTTGAAAATCAAAACGCCATTCCATTCCAGAGACCCAAGCATCCAGCCTCCTCCCAAACCAATAACCTTAAAAAAGATCTTGCTCAAGGAGCTCGCTGGCGTCGGCTACACAGCCATCGCAGGAGCGCAGCACTTGTCCTGTGTCCACTCCTTTTAGCAGCTTGCACTGTGTGGCGCCGTTGCGTGCCTGGAACTCGGTCATTATCTTGGCCATGCACTTGCGCGATTTCAGTTTGTCACGAGTTGCTAATCCCACCACCATGGCAGCTCCCGTGAGTGCCCCACAGGTGCCTTCCATGTTACCCATGCCGCTGCCGAAGGCGTTGCCAAGCGCCATTGCTGTATCCTCGTCGATGCCCGCCAAGTCGGCGTATGTGGCGATCACTGCCTGAGCGCAGTTACACGTTTTCTTTCTCTCGGCTGCCAGATGTTTTCTTGTCTCCATAAATATTGTTTTTTTCACGACAAAAGTAGTGAATTTTATGTACTCATCCAACTTTTTTGCCGATGATAGTTGTCGATTGCCGGCAAATGCGTACATTTGCAGCTGTTTATGTTGCAGATAATTCTCATAATGGCTGCCGGGATTGCCACCGGATGGCTCCTGCGCAAGCGCACGTTCAAGTTCATCAACACACTCCTCATCGTGCTGGTGTGGGCGTTGCTGTTCTTTCTGGGCGTGGAGGCTGGCGAGAATCAAGCAGTAATTGATGGGCTGAAAGATTTAGGTCTTGAGGCACTGCTGCTCTCGGTCGCCGGCACGGCAGGAAGCATAGCTCTCGCTTGGGTGCTGTGGAAGTTTATAAGGCGTAAGGAAGGAGGCAAGCGATGAGAGGAAGCCTGATTATAGTGGCTTTTTTTGTGGCTGGCATCATTGTGGGCGTGACACACCTGCTGCCACCCATTAACAGCAACATCAGCTACATCACGCTGTGCGCCCTCATCTTCCTCGTGGGGTTTATGATAGGCAACGATGCCGAGATTTTCAAGAAATTCCGCCGCCTCAACCGTCTCTATATGCTGCTGCCGCTCATGACAATAACGGGCACATTGGCAGGTTGCGCCATCACCACCATGCTGCTTCCGCACCGCTCGCTCAGCGACTGCCTCGCCGTAGGCTCAGGAATGGGATATTACTCGCTCTCTAGCGTGCTCATCACCCAGTATAAGGGTGCCGAACTTGGCACTGTAGCACTGCTTGCAAACATTGTTCGCGAGGTCATCACCTTGCTTGGCGCGCCGCTCATGGTGCGATGGTTTGGCAAATTGGCGCCCATCTCGGTGGGCGGCGCCACGACGATGGACACCACTCTCCCCATCCTCACTCGTACCTGCGGCAAGGACTTCGTGATAGTCTCCATATTCCACGGCTTCATCGTCGATTTCAGCGTGCCATTGCTCGTCACATTCTTCGCCAGCTGCTAGGCTGGGTTAGGAGTAGGGTAGGAGTGACTATGAGTGTCTAGGAATAGTTAAGTTCACATAGATTGTGCATTGTGCATTAAGCATTGTGCATTAGAAAAGACATCCCCGCCGAGGTATGGGCAGGGATGTTGTTGAAGTGTGGCATCACTCGCCATCGTCTTCTTGTTCGTTTTGCTTCCTGAGCCGGTCTTCTTTCTTGCTCGAGGAGCTGCTTGTGTCTTTCTCTTCGCTAAGGTCAATTTCCTGCTTTTTATTGTCGATGACCCGGTATTGCAGGTAGGCGAGGTCTTGGTCGGGCATGATTTTGAATTTGCGCCCAAACTCTCTGCGCCATTTCGTGTAGAGGCTTATAAAGCCTTTCTTGAGATAGGCATCGACAAATGGATGGACATACATAATGAAACCTTTCACGCCCAGGTCGTTGACAAGGTAGTCGATCTTGTCCTTGAGGCGGTCGGTGAAAAGCAGCGAAGGCATGATCTCCCCTTTACCTCCACAAGAGGGGCACGTCTCGCTAGTGGCGATGTCGAGTGCGGGGCGCACTCGCTGTCGGGTAATCTGCATCAGTCCAAACTTGCTCAGCGGCAAGATGTTGTGCCTGGCTCGGTCTTTCTGCATCACTTCTTTCATGTGGTCGTAGAGGGCTTGACGGTGCTCACTCTTTGCCATGTCGATGAAGTCGATGACTATTATGCCTCCCATATCGCGGAGCCTGAACTGGCGCGCTATCTCATCGGCAGCCAGCAGGTTCACGTCGAGAGCGTTGCTCTCCTGGTCGGTAGTCTTGCGTGACCTGTTACCCGAGTTCACATCAATGACGTGCAATGCCTCGGTGCTTTCAATAATTATGTATGCGCCCGAACGGAACGAAACCGTTTTTCCGAACGACGACTTCATCTGTCTTGTGACATTAAACTTGTCGAAGATGGGCGTGTCGTCGCTGTAGATTTTCACGATGTCGCCACGGTCGGGGGCGATTAGGCTCACATAGTTGTGAATCTGCTCAAATATCTCAGCGTTATTCACGTGGATGCTCTCGAAATCGGGGCTGAAGATGTCGCGTATCAAACTCACTGCCCTGCTGTCCTCCTCGTAGAGCAGGCTTGGCACGGTGCTGTAGTTGATTTTTGCTACACTATCTTCCCAGCATTTCATGAGCACTTTCAGCTCGCTATTTAGCTCGGCGGCGCGCTTGCCCTCGGCCGACGTCCTGACGATGATGCCAAAGTTTTTTGGCTTGATGCTCTCCACCAGACGGCGCAGGCGCATCTTCTCGGCGCGGTCCTTAATCTTCTGCGATACCAGTATCTTGTTGTTAAAAGGTATCAGCACCAGGAAACGCCCGGTGAAGGTGATTTCGGTCGTCAGGCGCGGCCCCTTGGTAGATATCGGCTCTTTAGAGATTTGCACTATCAGTTCCTGGCCCTGGGTGAGCGCGTCGGTAACTGAACCGTGCTTGTCGATATCGGGCTGCAGCTTCATCTTCGAGAGGCTCACCGGACGCTTGCCGGCACTCTCTTTCACCTGCTTGACGAACTCGCAATAGCTGCTGAACTGTGAACCCAAATCAAGGTAATGAAGGAAAGCCTCCTTGCCATATCCCACATTGACGAATGCGGCATTCAGGCCAGGCATTAGCTTCTTTACCTTGGCAAAATAGAGGTTACCCACCGCGTAGGAAGCGTCGCGCGCCTCCTTCTGTAGCGACATCAACCTGCCGTCTTCGAGCAAGGCGGTGCTGATGCTGGTGGGCCGTACGTCAACAATCAGTTCACTTTTCATTGTGAATTATTTAGTTCACTCCCGCCGTTCATTGACCGACGACACCTTAATTTTTTGAAGTGACGACGCGCCAGGAGTGGGCTCATTTCCCCATTGTCAAGGGACATCTAATAAAAAAGAACAGGCCAATTAATGTTACCCATCATGGCATGCAGCACACAAGAGCATCCATCCATTGGCTTGTTCTTCTTATAGACTCATTACATTAAGAATCACTTCTTGTTCTTGTGGCGGTTCTTTCTGAGTCTTTTTTTGCGCTTATGCGTAGCCATCTTGTGGCCTTTTCTCTTCTTTCCGCTTGGCATTGTTATTGATGTTTAGGAATTTAATACTGTGTGTCTTGGATTATTTCTTTACCTGCTCCATGAACACCTTAGCTGGCTTGAAAGCGGGAATCTTGTGCTCTGGAATGATGATAGCGGTGTTCTTCGAGATGTTGCGAGCGGTCTTCTGCGAGCGAGTCTTAACGATGAAGCTGCCGAAACCTCTCAGGTAAACGTTCTCGCCCTCGGCGAGTGAATCCTTTACGGTCTCCATGAATTTCTCAATAGTCTCCAATACTGAGGCCTTGTCAATGCCTGTTGATTTAGCGATTTCGCTTACGATATCTGCTTTAGTCATTTTAGTAAAAATTTAATGTTTATTTATAAAATTCATTTATACTCTCTGAAAACTGAGGTCGCATCATCAATCACCTTGTCTTCAAAAACGAGCAAATCGCCTAAGAAACAAGCAAATAAACAAATTAAAACACAATAAACTTACTGAAGATGAAGTTTATAAATAGCTAAAAGAACATCAATAGGAAGTCATCTCCATTGATGTTCTCGTTATTATTTTTATTTTAAAATCCATTCACCATTTTCATTTTTTCCATCTGTTTGTAGTGTTGATTGTAAGTATACTACTGGACGTATGCCTTTATTTCCCGAGTTATCCCCTAAACTGCTACTGGTACCACGACACATAAAATTGAAGGTTACGCTACCACTATTAATATGTCTCATACAAAAATTTGCATAAGTTTTCGCCGATCCAAACGAACGAGAGGCTAACCAATATGCTATATTTGCTGTATCCTCTATATCTCTAAATAACATTTTATAGGTTTCTTCTGTCGTTGATAAGTATGTTGAACCTGTATAATAATAACTAGTATGCGTTTCTGCCCTAGTAACCGATGATGTTGATTTACCACTTGTTGTTGTTTTTGTTGGATAATAATGTTTAGTTGTATAAGGTTTTGTTCCATAATTTGAAGTTAATGCAGTTAATGATGTAACACCACATAAATTATTTA
>CALDIG010000035.1 GCA_937904375.1 uncultured Prevotellaceae bacterium | reverse complement strand
TTAGGTATTCTTGCCGCTCGTGTGGCAGCTTGGCTGTTGCCATTTGAACGAAAGTTGTTTAGGTGGAATAATAGCCCTCTCACTGCCAATATCTCAATAATACCGGTTGCTACTCAAAACAGCATAGGTATAGCCATCGCAAAACAATTCTAACGTAACTTTCTTGCAGCTTGTTCACACAGACTTATCTCATCGCCCCAATTAACGAAGATATTTCGAGTAATGCGCCACCTTTATAAGGAGTAAAAAATAAAACACACTTAATACTTTTAGCGCATCGAACTATTGGAGGTTCGATGCGCTAAATTTAATATCTTAAATAGTTCTAAATTTTAGAATATTATTTTGACATTCCGAATATTGGCATTATTTTTGCATAAAACTTAAAAAAATGAGAATAATAGCACGGAGCACATTGGTAGATTATTATACCCGCAATCCATTGGCTAAAACGGCTCTTGAAGAGTGGTATGAGAAGACAAAGAAGGCTCAATGGACCTGTTTTGATGATGTGAAGCGCACTTTTAATACAGTATCCATTGTTGGAAACCAACATTATGTTTTCAATATAAAGGGAAATGATTATCGATTAGTTGTGGTAATTCAATTCACACCATCAACAGTTTACATTAGATTTGTGGGCACTCATGACGAATATGATAAAATCAAGGACATTAAAAATATATAGTTATGGCAAGAATTAATAGTGAAATAGCTTACAGAGCAGCATTAGCCAGAATTGACGAACTGCTACCTTTGGTTAATGAAGAGACTCCCATCACCGACAAGAATTATATTGAACTGGATTTAATATCAACTCTTGTTGAGGAATATGAGGAAGAACACTATCCTATAGGAAAACCACAACTAGTTGATGTGATAAAACTGAGACTATATGAAATGGGGCTGACGCAAGCTAAATTGGCAAAGATGCTTGGCATCAGCACCTCAAGAGTCAGCGAAATCCTCAACGGCAAAGCCGAGCCAACAATGAAAGTTGGCCGAGAACTAAGCCGCCAGCTCAACATCGACCCAGCAGTAGTGCTCGGGGTGTGAGATTTATTGTTTCCCAATTCATAAAGAACGAAACGCATCTGGAATGGGTGCGTTTCGTTTATAATATATGCTTGATTCTTACTTCACCATCACCAATGTATTGTGTGATTTTGGTTAAAATTATAGAAATCCCATAATGGGATTTGCATAATTTTGGGATTTGTCATAATTTTGTGGCAGAATAAGAACTATTAAAAACAAAAAGCAATGGCAAAAATAATTAATCCATTTATCGTCTCGGGAAAAATAGAACCGGAATATTTTTGTGATCGTGTAAAGGAGAGTGAATACTTGATAAAATCATTGACAAACGGCAATAATCTAGTTCTTATCTCGCCGCGACGCATGGGAAAGACTGGTCTTGTTCGTCATTGTTACGATGCACCTGAGATTGCAGGCAACTATAATATATTCTTTATTGATATTTTGCATACTACTAGTCTGCGGGAATTTACCTATCTCTTTGGTAGGCACATATATGAGACATTGCTTCCCCGTAGTAAGAAGATGGTAGTCTCATTCACTAAGGCGCTTAAATCGTTGAGTGGAAAATTTGGGTTTGACCCTTTTTCAAGCCTACCCACTTTTAATCTTGAGATAACTGACATTACTCGCCCAGAGCTTACTTTGGAGGAAATATTCCAATATCTCGAGAAGTCGGCAAAGCCTTGTATTGTCGCTTTTGACGAATTTCAGCAAATCTCGCGTTATCCAGAGAAGAATATAGAGGCATTGTTAAGAACTCATATTCAGAACATGAGTAACGCAAAATTCATCTTTGCCGGTAGTGAATTTCATATAATGCAGGGAATGTTTCTTTCGGCAGCTAGACCATTCTATAACAGTGCCGACATATTGGAACTCAAGGCAATAGACATAGATGTTTATAGCGAGTTCATTATAAAACACATGACAAGAAATAGAAGGGCTGTTGATGATGGGGTGATAACAAAAGTGTATAACTTGTTTGAGGGTAACACCTATGCGGTTCAAAAGACTTTTAACGAGGTGTTTACGCTACTCGCTGAAAGGGATTCTTGCTCACTTGAAATTGCTGTGCAGGCAATTGAGAATGTAATCGAGTCAAAGTCACCTTTGTTTGAAGAGATGTTATCAAATATCTCTGAACGTTACAAACCTTTACTATATTCAATTGCACAGGAAGGAAAAGTAAAGCAAATCACATCGGCGAGCTTCATAAAAAAATATCGTTTGCTTTCGTCAAGTTCGGTTCAGCACTCAGCAAAGCATCTGCTTGAAAAGAGCGTGATAACTAGACTAGGTGGTATTTACTCTGTTACCGATGTATTCTTTAGATTATGGATAAACAGCAAGTACGGAAAAACACAACTTAAAGATTTGATTGCCCAGAACTAAGCCACCAGCCCTACATTGCCTTCTGAAGTAAGATGTCAAAATAAAACTGTTATGGCATAAAAAGAGAAAAAACTAGTCTCCGGCCTAATACCGATTTGGGTTTAAACAAGAGTGTAAAGAAAAGGGAGCGAAAATTCATCGCCCCCATGAGTGCCTTTTTTGATTAGTGCAGTTATTTAATGAAGATTATTAAAGGCGTGCCAGTTTCCAAATCAATGCTCTGCAATTGGTTCCAATTAATAATATCCTTTACACTAACTTGATAAAGATTTGCGATAGTTTGGATGGTTTCACCATCTTTCACTTTATGAATCATTCTCACACCATTTGAGGATGATGCATTGTTAGAGGAGCTCTGAGTGTTCAAGTTTTGTACCTCATTGGCCGGAACATAGATTTTAGATGTTGATGGTGTGTAGATTCCCAAGGTGATCCCTGACAGCAGGTAATCAACAAACGACAACTGGTGAGTGACTTTGTAGTTTTCTCCAACGCCATATTTTTTAGCGTCGAGTTTTCCCTTGCCAATAAGTCCTCCAATGAAATGAGAGTGACGCACTGTTTTAACTTTCACTTCGGGGGTGTTGGGTGTCATGTTGCCTACATAGGTCGAGGCAGAATAGCAAGACGTTAGACACAACGCAGTGACAACTGCAATTAAATAAATTTTTTTCATAATAAAATACCTGCCTCGCAGTCCTCAAGGCTTTTAGTTTGAAAAAAAAGAGGCGTGGACTGAATTGCCACGCCTTTAGTTGAAGGTCCTGAGAAAACCTTGAGATGCAGATGTGGAAACAGCAGCCCACGCTTATAGCGCAGAACCGCTTCACTTGTCCTCGCATCTCTAAAAGAAAATTTCTCAGGTTTTCAACTAAGAGCGATAAGCAAAACGCTTCTTTAAATTAACATGTATGTAGATTGCCTCTGCAATCTGTTTGCAAAGATAATACATTTGCACTGAAAAAATGCAGATTTTTTAAGAAATTGCACTTAAAAAATGCAAAATACGCTATTTTCTGCACTGAATTAGTGCAAAAGTTGCTATTATGTTGTCGTGATACTCTTAAAAAATAGTCAAAAAGCTTGCGTATATTTCTGAAATGATGTATTTTTGCATCGTTTTAGAAATATTTTATGCGATATATTGATTTTTATAGGACGTTTTCGCCTTTTGGGTGTTTTGATGTCAATCAAGTCAAGTTGGTTGAGCCTTTCTTTGACCGCACGGCGCTAACTCGTTGGGTGGCAAAGGGATACTTGGTGCCGCTGCGAAATGGCGTTTACGCTTTCAGTGAATGGCTTAAGACTCCAGATACCCACTTCATATCGGCATGCCTGATGTATCGTCCTTGCTACATTACTGGTTATTCAGCATTGGCTTATTACGGAATGATACCTGAATTTGTGGCGCAAACGACCTGTGCTACAACACTGAAAACCTGTTCATTTACAAATGATTTGGGTGTTTTCGTATATCAGCACATGAAGCCTGAACTGTTTTTTGGCTACAATCCAGTAAACGTTACAAACCAGAGGTCTTTCTACATTGCGACCCCCGAGAAGGCATTGATCGACCTGCTCTATCTCAATCCAAACATCAAGAGAGTTGAGGATATGGTTGAGCTACGCCTTGATGAGGATTTCATGACTGAAGATTTCGACTGGAATAAAGCAGAAGAGTATTTGAAAACTATAAAAAACAAGTCGTTAAATAAGCGTTTTAATAATCTTATTAAAGCATACAGAAATGATTGATTTACAGTATATCTACAACTTTTATCCTTCACAAATGACCCGAAACAGTCATTTTGAGAAACTCATGCTTAAGGAATATCTGCAAGTGATGATTCTTGATTATTTATCTACATCAAGATTTTCTTCAAAACTCACGTTTATAGGCGGCACTTGCCTGCGTCATGTCTATGGCATTGATCGCTTCTCGGAGGATTTGGACTTTGACTGTAAGCAATTGGGTGAGGATGATTTTATGGATATGACCGACAGTGCCATACAATATCTTAAGCGTAACGGTATTAATGCTGTCGCACGTGATAAGGTAAACTCAAAACTTACAGCATTCCGACGGAATATTTATTTCCCGGAACTGCTGTTTGAACTTAATCTTTCGGGACATAAAGACGAAAGGTTGCTGCTGAAAATTGAAGCTCAAGATCAGGGCGTTGACTATGAACCTCACATCGCCACAATCAACAAGTTTGGGTTCACTTTCTTGCTGCGTTGTGCTCCTATCGACATAATCTGCTCTATGAAAATATCGGCCCTAATAGGCAGGGGAAAGGGTCGTGACTTCTATGACCTTATGTTTCTCTCGGCACTTACAAAGCCGAACTATGATTTCTTGAAAAAGAGATGTGGAATAGACAGTCCCGACGCATTAAAGAACGTGCTGCACGAGGTGGCAGAAACGACCGATCTCAATATGAAAAGTAAAGATTTTGTACACTTGTTAATCAACAATAATCAAGCGAATAAAGTATTGCTATTTGACAACATCATTGACCAGTTGTGCGAATAGGATACATAACTGAGTCCACTTTAAAAAATAAAAAACTACGAATAAAACTAATTTCAACGAATTTTAGTTTTCTGATATTCAATTTGTTGGATTTGTCTTCTTAAAAATAAAATGCTCACGCTCGAAATAACTTGAGCAAGCTCAGATCTTTGCTCGCTTAATCGCATTTTTGTTGTTTTTGTTTGATTTTACCATTGCGGCCACTTTTTAAAGTGGCTCAGTCTTTATGGCATCTCCGTCCTGTTTTTTGTCGCTGTGGGCAGTTATTGCGGGCTGTGTTTCTTGCGGTAGTCCGATGGCGTAAGGCCGGTGTGCTGCTTGAAAATCTTGGAGAAGTAGCTGCTTGACTCAAAACCGCAGTCGTAGCCTATGTCTCCCACGGGGTTCTCGGTCTCAAGCAGCAACTCTTGAGCCTTGAGTATTCTCATCTGCCTGATGTAGTTTGCCGTGTCAATGCCTAGCACGCTGCTTACCTTGCGGTTCAGCTGTCGCTGACTCAGGTTCATGGCATCGGCGATAAGCGCAGAGTTGAGCTCCGATTTCGCTATGTTCTTCATGATGATGCCTTTCACCTTCTCAATGAAGATTTCATTTTTGCGGGCGATGCTTGAAAGAATCTTTGTGGTGTCAATTGCCTCGATGGTTTCTTCAGGCGGCTCAGGGGGCTCGGTTTCTTCATTGGTGAGTTTCTGAACCTGGTACCTCATCCTTAACATCTCGCGGGTGTGAAGCAGGTTGTCGGCAACGGCAATCAGCTCATCACGCTTGAAGGGCTTTGCCAGGTAAGCGTCGGCACCTGTGGAGAGTCCTACGAGGCGATCGTTATCGGTGTCGCGTGCGGTGACGATAATGATGGGGATGTGCCCCACGAGGTCGTCGTCACGCAGCTGGCGGCACATCTCCAGACCGTCAACCTTGGGCATCATCAGGTCGGTGATGATGATGTCGGGAATGATCTCTCTCGCTTTCTCTAGACCCTCCTCGCCGTCGTGGGCTACAATCACATTGTAGGTATTCTCCAGCACATGCTGGATGTAGGTAGCTACATCAGGATTATCCTCAACCACAAGGGCTATGCGCTTATCTTCGTTGCTGAGTAGCATTTCGGTGCTGGTGGACTGTGGCATGGACTCTTGCGCAGGCTCGGTATAGTCATCTACACCAGGTGTTATCACCTTTGGAATCCACTTGGGGTAGTCGTGATTCTTGTGCTTGGCGGGAATGGTGATGGTGAAAGTGGTGCCTTCTCCCTCGCCAGTGCGGACTTCGATTTTGCCATCCATAGCTTCGGTCATCTGCTTCACCAGCGACAGCCCAATGCCGGTGCCGAGGTCGGTTTTGCCAGTGCTGCCTTGATAGAAAAGGTCAAAAATGTGAGGGAGGTCTTCATGCTTTATGCCACACCCGTGATCGGCAACTGCTATTTGCACCATGTTCTTCTTGCGAGTCATGTCAACGGTGATATGGCCATTAGGCGAGTCAAATTTGATGGCATTAGAAATCAGGTTTGTCACTATGCTTTGGCAATATTCGGGTACGAAGTCGATATTGAAGTCGCTCTCGTCGTGGGTGAAATCTATTTTGGTGTCTTGATGCTGGGCGTGAACGCTCATGTTCTCCACTATCATGCTAACAAGAGCTGTCAGGTCGCCATTCTTCCACGGCAGGCTCCCTATTGCCGTTCTCACCTTAGAGATGTTGAGGAGTTGGTTCACAAGTCTTAACAGGTGGTTGCCCTGATTGATGATGGCGTTATACTTGGGCTTTCTCGACGCGTCGCGCTCTTCGTTCTTGAGCTCCTCGGTCTCGCCGAGGATTACGGTGAGTGGTGTGCGGAACTCGTGGGTGACATTGGTGAAGAAGCGGTCTCTCAGTTGCTCGGCGTTCTTCTCGGCTTTGCGGGCGCGCGACCTCAGCATGATAATGACAATCAAGGCTATGCACAGCACGAGCAGCGAGGACACTGCGATGATGGCGGCAGTGATGATGAGGCGTTGCACAGTGATGGAATTCTGCTGCTCCTCAATCTTCATCTGCTTTTCCTTAGTTTGAAACTCCATGGCATAGTAGGATGTGAGCTTGCTGGTAGCGTCGTTGTAGATGCTGTCGGCTAGGCTGTTGCTCTGGCTCAGGTATTTGGCTGCCTGCGACGGGTTGTTGTCGCTCAGGATATTGGCGAGTAGCAGGTAATTCTCCTTGAGTACGCTCTTGGCGTTGCACTCTTGGGCTATGTCGGTGCTTAGGTTGAGCCATTTCATGGCTTGGGCTTTGTCACCCATTTTCACACACATCGCCCCCAGGTTTTTGTAGGCAAGCATCATGTTGTAGCGGTCGTCGTTTTTCTCAAACATCTCTATTGCTTGATGATAGTTGTCGAGGGCTTTTTGTGTGCTGTCGGTAGCGGCATAGATGTCGCCCAGTGTGAGTATGCGCCTCATTATTTGGACCGAATCGTTGGCTAGAGTGTCGATGGCGAGTGCCTTGTTGAGATAGTCTAATGCCATGTCGGGCTCGTCGAGTTTGAGGTAAATCTCGGCTGCCATGCCATAGCGGTTCGACAAGTGGCGGTTATTGGGTTTGTTGATGCTTTTTTCTAGTTTTAGGGATTTGTTGATAAGGTCTTTGGCCTCGTTGGGACGTTGGGCGGCGAGATAGATATTGGCGATGTTGCTGTAAGATGCGCTAATTCGCTCGTTGTCCTTAAGCTGTTCATCAATATGCAGCCCGGCAAAGGCGTTGTTGAGGGCGTTGTCGTTCATGCCCAGGCGCTGATAGCACGCCGCCAAGTGTGAATAGGCGTCGCTCATTGCCACTTTGTCGTTTTGTGTGATCGACTTCATAGCATCACGAGTCAATTCTATCGACTTGGTGAAGTCGGCTTTGTTGTAGCTATCGTAAGCTTTGCGCATCAGGCTGTCGTAGGAGGCTATACTGCCCGAGCTTTCACCTGAGATGTTGCTGTTTTTCTTGCACGACAAATCAATGAGCAGGCAAAATGCTATAGCTAGAGCTATTGCAAATATTATTCTCAGTTTATTTTCCACTATTGTTTCTAGTTTATCGTTTTTTGCTACTGACAGGTTCAACTGTTTTTTTAGTTATCAAGTTGGCGGGTCAGCTTTTTTGTTTAATAATTCTAAAGTGATGTAGGCGTAGGCTTGCTGGTGGTGTGCCAGATGCTGGCGATGGGCGGTGCAGGCGCAACTCTAGCGTGTTGTTGCCCCTGAGAAGCTGCACGATGAGGCGACTGCTGTAGGCCGTGCCGAGCCATTGCCCCTCGCCAAGCTGTGGCGTGACCACCACACCTTGAAGATGCCCGTTGGCGGTTACCTCCAGCATTTGGCATGGTGCCCACAGTGAGGCTTGCCCATTGCCGTTGCTGTAGAGCACATCCACTACATAGTCGCCCGCCTCGCTGGTGGTGACCGGTATTGAGACCCACGATGTGCTGTCGGTAATCGATATGGGGTGGTGTTTATA
>CALDIG010000034.1 GCA_937904375.1 uncultured Prevotellaceae bacterium | reverse complement strand
ATCAGTGACTTTGCAAAATTTCAACTATGCTTTTTTTACTTTAGAAACTTAAGTAAAAAAATAATCGTTGACTGGGCCTAATTTGTGGCTCTATATTAATTGCTGATGAGATTCAAAATGACAACACCATACCAGATTATAAGCAAACGCATATTATTTATCCTGCTCTTTCTGTGCACTTGCACCTTTATTAACGCAAAAGATGGAAAAAGTACAAGCACACTTGAGAAACGATTTTATGAATGTTTTTCAAATCGTGATTTTGAGCAATCTGTAAGTATAGGTAATCAAATATATGAGCAATGGCGTGCTCCTAAAGATACTACTTACACGGATTTCCTTTTTCATTGGGGTGTTTCCACTATTGAAACTCATGATTATCTCAAGGCGCTAGAAATTTTTTCTGAATATGAAGAAACGATTACCACATTCAAATTATTTGATGGAGAGGAGTTCTCATTAATGCTTGAACAAAGAATAATGTGTCTTATGATGCTTGGGAGGCAAAAAGAAGCAATTGAACTTTTTGACAAAAAAGTTGCTTTTGATATTGAATTTAGCGAAGATCCTTTGTCGCTCGCATTATCTTTAATGGACGAATCGCTTATTGAGATTATCAACAAAAACAATACTATAATTACAAGCAAACTCAAACAAATTGAAGCCTACACTATAATGTTAGAACTTTCTGATTGGGACGAGGAGACACGCAGAGAATATCTAATTAGATTAGCAGATTCCTATAAGGACATCAGATTGACTGGCAGAGCAAAAGAGATATATGGAGATGTTTTAAAGGAATATAAACAAAGCATCTCAGAAGCAGAACAAATTGAGCTACTATCAGGCTTGGCCACTTGCGATTATCTTGATGGAGATTTCAACGCTGCTATTTCAAAGTATGATGATGTCATTCGTCTTGTAACCACCACAATAAGTAGAAATCCAAGTAATAAAGACTTATGGGTCTTGGATTATGCATCAAGCCTGATATGTAAGAGTTTATGCTTAATGGGCATGACTGATTACTATTCATCTATTGATTTGCTGTCTCAAGCAATGGAGCTACTTGATGAAATTGATATACATGGAAGTGCATATATTTCTTGTTTGAACAATTTTGCCATCTGTTATTTTAATTTAGGAGAAATTTCTAAGGCCATGATGACCTATGAACAAATTAAATCTCTACAAACTGATACTGAAGTTACAAACCAGGCATTAATGGTGTTTATTGATATACAAATGGCGAATTGCTATATTGCTTTGGGTGACAATGAAAAAGCCAAACATTTGTTGGAATCTGCTTTGCCCGTAGTGCAGAGTTCCGAAAATATCAATGCTTATTATTCGTGTTTGAATAATTATTTGCTTATAAATCCAGGCAATGATGGCTTTGCTATGATGCAAAAGATTTATGATTATCAAAAAGAAATGATGGGAAAGAATCATCCAGCCACACTGCGAACTTATATGAATCTTGCTGTCCTTTCTTTAATGAAGGGAAACTATTTAGAGGCGAAACACATTCTTAACGAAATATTATCCACGCAAGAAAAAATACTAAGTCGTAACAATTTAGAATATGCGGCAACTTTAGAAAATATTTCAGCTTGTGAGATTCTTGAGGGAAATTTTGCAACAGCATTAAGTATTGAAGAAGATGCACTAAGAATAAGACAACAGTTATTACACAACCAACATTACTTAATAGCAAAGGCCTATTATTCAATTGCAATGTGTCAATGGCTTTTGAATGATAAAGAAGCTGCACTTAATACCTTTGAAATATTTGCTAACATGCAACAACAATTATTGTTGTCCACTTTGAGTAGCATAAATACCACACAACGAAATTCTTTTTGGTCTAAAAGCTCAGAACAATTTCAAGAAATTTTGCCACAAGTTTCCTTTTCTAAGGGAATTATAAAAGATACACATTTACTTTATGACAAGTCATGCTTGTTTGCCAAAGGCCTCCTATTGTCGGCCGAGACCGATATGCGAAAGCTGATTTTGGAAAGTGGTGATGTGGAGGCAGTAAAGAAGTTTGAACAGTTGCAGACTACACGTGCTTGGCTTAACAAGCTATATGAGAAGCCTATTGCTGAACGGCATGTCAGCACCGACTCGCTGGAAAATGTTGCAGAGAAGTTAGAAATGGAGTTGGTGCACATGTCAAAAACCTACGGCGATTTTATGCACAACTTGAAGCTGACATGGAAAGATGTGCAGGACAAGCTCAGTGACAAGGATGTGGCCGTGGAGTTCCTGTCGTTCCCGGTTCTGAATTCCGATAGCACGATGTATATTGCCTTGACGGTGAGAAAGGGCTATGATGCGCCTCACATGGTAACACTCTTTGAGGAGAATGAGCTGAAATCCATCAAATCCAGCTACTACGAGAGTTCCGAGTTAAGCAAGCTGGTGTGGGGGAAGATGGCCGATGAACTTGAAGGCGTTGAGAACATCTACTTCTCTCCGAGTGGGGAACTATACAACATTGCCATCGAGTCGATGCCACACTGGTCTAACAGCGGCATGATGGGCGACCGGTTCAACCTCTACCGCCTGTCCTCTACCCGAGAGTTGGCCATAAACCGCAGCGAGACAAAATCGAGCGGTGCTGTGGTGTATGGCGGCATCGAGTATAAAACCGATGTGGCAAACATGGGAACACCAAGGACAGATAAAGAATATTTATATACTTATCTTGGCTTTGATCCTGATTCTACTAACTGTCGTGGCACTAATTGGAAATATCTTTATAGCACTCTCTTGGAGGCTAATGATATTGTGACAATCTTGAAAAACAACAATATCCCGGTTGATTCATTGACTGGCATTGATGCCACTGAGGCGTCTCTCAAGGACTTGTCAGGCAAGAAAAAGCGAATTCTCCATATTTCCACACACGGCTTCTACTGGAGCGAGTCGGCCGCCGAGAGCAAATATGAGAGAGACAAATTGCGCTTCTTGCAGATGGGTGATGACCGACCGCGCTACATCGAAGACAAAGCCATGACGCGTAGCGGGCTGCTGTTTGCTGGTGCGCAGAACACCTTTGATGGCGTGGAGATCCCTGCCGGCGTGGAAGATGGGGTGCTCACCGCCCAGGAGATATCCAACCTTGACCTGCACGGCCTTGACCTGCTGACGCTCTCGGCGTGCCAAACTGGCCTGGGCGAAATCAAGGGTGACGGTGTGTTCGGCCTGCAACGAGGCTTCAAGAAAGCCGGAGCATGTAGCATATTAATGAGTCTGTGGAAGGTGGACGACTTATCCTCCAGATTGTTCATGACCGAATTTTATCGCAATTATATCTCAGGTCAAAGCAAGCAAAAGTCATTTAAACTTGCCCAAAAGTTTATTAGAGAATATAAAGACGAGAATGGTGTGCTCCTGTTTAATGACCCGTCTTACTGGACCGCCTTCATCCTCTTGGATGCTTTAGATTAAAGACATAGCCAATTACATATACCATAATCGTGGAGATTCGAAAATAATCTCCACTTTTTTTATTTTGGCTGTTAACCTTTGTTGAGCATTTGTCATAAAGGTTGAAACAAGATTTATTATTAACTTCTAAAATCAATACAACTATGTTGACATTAGCAATTATTATCTACGTCATCTTGGCAGTTATACTTGGCCCAATGTGGCCTTTGGAGATGTTTTTCAAAGCCGGACTATTAGGAAAATTTATAGTGGCAGCTTGGGTGGCTCTGCTCATTGGAGGTATAAACGCTTAACATCATTAGAATATGGACCGTAACGACACTTTAAGCGGAATCCTAGGATTTCTTATGTGGGCATATTTTATTATAAGTCAAATCATGAGCTTTGTATTCTTTATTGATTATTGCAGAAGCGACGATTCAATAATTCAGATTATTTTCATCGATACCCTATTGGCCGAGATAAAAGGTTTCCTATGGATATTCTTCATTTGGTAAACAAACATCAACTAAAACAACAAAAACATGAAAAAAGCATTATTTCTCTTTGGCCTGGCTATTATTTTAACAGCTTGCAACGACAGCCAAGACACTAGTCATATAGATAATCACGGGGTTAGCCAAGTTTACGCTGCTACTATTCCACAAAATTACACTTATCTACAAGTTGAAGTCTCAAATGAGACAGTATATATCTGCACCGGCCCTCAGTCTAAACGATTTCATAAAACTTCCAGCTGTCGTGGTCTTAATTCATGCTCCAAAGAAATAAAGGCTATGTCTATAGAACAGGCCAAGAAAATAGGAAGGACACCATGTAGCTGGTGCTACAAATGATGCAAAAGCGACAAATGTAAGTTCAATGGTTTAATTCAAACTAAAATCTATAAATATTACATATATGATAATCATCATAGACAAACGAATTTAATATAATGAGTCTTTAAAGAACTGTAATCTACTATTAATCAAATTAATAAAGTTATGATACAGATAAAACATTTATGTCTTATTCTAATTCTCGCAGTGGCGTTCTTCGCATCAGCCGAAAACAAGAAAAACAATCGCCCCACTTCATATAATTATTTGAGAGGTGTCGAGGCAGTGCATAATGAAAACAAAGATGAGGCTATAGATTATTTTATTAGGGATTTGCAAGAAAACCCAAAGAATGGTTATTCTTTCTCATGGATTGCTATGTTAAGAAATAGTGAAAAAGACTATGGTCGTGCACTCAATGCAGCAAATATGGCCATTAAATTGCTCCCCAAAAAAGATGTGGAATTTGTAACATTTGCATATTCAACAAGAGCAGATGTTTACCTTAATCTCGGAGATACAGTCAAAGCCATGTCTGATTTTACAACAGCTATAAAGGTCAACCCTGATGATAGTGACCTTTATGAGAAACGAGCTCAAATCTATTTTGAACTTGAAAGATACGATTTGGCTGATGCTGACTATCTCAAAATGGTAGAACTAAATCCAGGTGACATTATGGGGCACATGGGACTGGGAAGAAATGCCAATGCCCAAAAAAGATGGGATGACGCAATTAAGCATTTTGACCATGTGACAAAATTGATGAGTGACTACTCGTCGGGGTACTCTTTCAGAGCAGAAGCCTATATCGCTAAAGAGAAATGGGTTGAGGCAACTGATGACATTATCAAAGCACTGGCTATAGATTGGGATAGTAAAGCTTTATATTTGGCAACTACACTTAAAGACCCCGCCTTTTCAATGCTGGTTTCCAAAATTAAGGTTCAATCAGCAAAACAGCCTCATGAAGCAACTTGGCCCTATATTTTGGGGATTATTTATGATCAGAATAATCTTCTTGAAAAAGCAATAGATTGCTATAAATTGGCAATAGATAAAGACTTGTCACCAATTTTCTATTATAGAATGTCAATGTGCCAATATGAACTTGATAGCTACGAAGAAGCATTGAATAGTATTAATCAAGCTCTGAGTTTGGACAGTACCGTTGTTTCGTATAACGCACTAAAAGCCGATATTATTTATGAGATGGGAGATATTCAGTCGGCGATTTCAGAATGGGATTACGTTTTAACAACACAACCCGATTACGAATTTGGATATTATCGACGCGGATGGTATAAAGACATATCTGGTGATCCTGAAGGCGCATTAGAAGACCTCTCTATGTCTATAGTTTTAGACCCCGACTATACTTATTCCTACATGACTAGGGCCAACATATACATGAAACAAAATAAAACAGAGCTGGCAGTAGCCGACTACAAAAAAATAATAGAGATTGAAGACTCTCCCGAAAAATATGAATGCATTCCTTACGCATTTCTGGGGTTAGGTGAAAAAGAGAAAGCTATTGCCGCAATAGAGAGGATTATATTAAAGGATACTACCGACGCAGGCAACTATTATGATGCGGCATGCTTATACTCTCGCATGAAGGATAAAGCTAATGCTCTAAAGTATTTGGAAAAGTCTCTTGAACTTGGCTTCAGGCGGTTTGCTCACATTGAGCAAGACGATGACATGGATTTTTTGCGTGAGACCAATGAATTCAAAGAACTCATAATGAAATACAAATCTTCCTGGAAATCAACAACCAATGAGCAAAATAATGCTACAGCAAAAAAAGAAGCTGTTATCATCGAAGTCCCTTTCACTAAAGAGGATGGCATTTGCAAAGTGAAATGCCAAATTAACGGCCTGCCTCTTCATTTTGTTTTTGACACAGGAGCAAGCGATGTGACGATTTCAATGGTGGAGGCTACATTTATGATGAAAAATGGCTATTTATCTAAGAACGATGTTATAGGTAGCCAAAAATATATAGACGCCAATGGAAATGTTAGTGTTGGCACAGTATTTATTATCAAAAAAGTCAATTTTGGAGGTCTGGAACTTAACAACATTCGAGCATCTGTTGTAAGAAATCAAAAAGCGCCTCTCTTGCTTGGACAAAGTGTACTTGCAAGACTTGGAAAAATAGAAATTGACAACTCTAAGAATGTTCTTAAAATAACTCAGTAGCTTTTTAGCCTCACATCTTTGATGAAAACCATTAGAAATATAATAGGAATTTATCTCATTACTATATTATCATTTTTTCTTGGTTTGTAAAGAGAAGGATAGGAGTAATAATGACGATTATGAAAACGAGCAATAATTGTATTAACTACTAAAACAAAGATTGAAAATGAAAACAATGCAAGAAATAGAACGTCGGCTTATGGGAGACTTCACCATTGAATCTATGATGGGTAATCAAGTGGAGATTGACCAAATGCCGTGTTACAGCGAGGATTTAAACCTTCGCATGATGCAGGAGCAATATGCCCACTGGTGTATTGCTGTAAAAAAACTATTCTTGACCGATATGGTTGAGCCTAATTCAATGCAGGGACGTTTTGCCGGAATGATGAAACGTTACATGACACATTATGCTAAGAAAGAAAGCAGTCGTAGCAATCAAGCAATGAAATATCTATACAGCAGTTCCGACATGTCGCTGCTTGTCCACCAGATTTCCATGTTAGCCAAATATTCCCATTATAAAGATGCAAATGACATGGATAACATACCTGAGGAGATGCGCATGAAATCATTGGATCCAGAGAGTGTATCAGTAAGCATAGCATTATATGTGATGTTTACAATTCTAGTAAATGATAGTGTTGACACAAAGCAGTTTAATGATTTGTTTATCAATGTGTGGTTTGATTATTACAACAATTGGATGGCACGAGAACTAATGTTTAAGATGCGTGGCAATGCTACAATTCAGGATTTCGCAGGTGTCTTAATCAGCTGAGAAAAAACAAAATAATCAATTAATTAAAGAAATTTGAACAACATGAAAAAGTTTTTTAGCGTACTATTAAAGATTGTGGGATATATACTTACATTCACTCTCATTATCGGTGGTGGCCATGTGATAACTCGTGATGCATATATTTATTTTGGCAGTATGAAGGCCTTTAGTGCACTCTTAGTTGTGATCTTATTCTATTTGGCCGCAGCATGGCTATGTTTCTGGGGTAGTAAAAAATTAAAAAACAATAATAACCAAAAAGAGAATAACCAGTCATGAAAAAAGCATTATTAATAGCAGGTGGCGTTTTTATCGCACTAGCCATTATAGGTAATATTGTTAGAACTATTGGTAAGCCAGTAAAAACGACTAACACAGAGCCTTTTGCTGCTCAGATTGAAAAAGCAAATCAATCTTGCCCAATACCAGTTGCTGGAGGTGCTGGATATGTTAGTGCCATAAAACTCGAAGACAACAATGTCACATATTATATTCATTATAACGAAAAAAACAATAATCCTATGTTGTCTGAGAAAAACCAGGACAACTTCAAGGAAATGTTAGTTATGGCTCTTCTTTGTATGAATGGTCAAGAATATGGTCAAGGTGATATTTTTATCAACGAATTAATCAATGAAGGATGTGGTCTGAAAGTAGTCTATACTGATGCCGCAGGGAAAAAGACTGAAAGTGTAGCCTCAGTTAGTGAGTTGAAAACAATGAAAGAAAAGTTTCATTTAAATCCGCATGAAGCTTTACACAAGATTCTTGAAATGGAAGTAGAAGCAGAACGTGCATCATTACCATTAAAAATTGAAGACGGCATGTTCATTACCAACTATGGTCTTGATAGAGAAAATATTATTATAACTATTAGTCTTGATGAAAGCATGTATTCACTTAGTGAAGTAAAAAAGCAGAAAGATTTTCTTAAGATGTCAATACTCCAAGAAGGCTTACAAGATTATGAAACAAAAGCTCTACTTGATCTATGTAAGGTGAGTCACACTGGACTGGTTTACCGAATGACTAGCAATCATTCAAAGAAGCATTGTGATATAATAATCACAAGCGATGAAATAAGAAAAACTATTCCTGTACCCTCTAACATAAGCATCAATTAGAAAAAATGTATCGTTTGCATATCATTGAAAATTGACATCTTTAAAACACAATCTTCACACACAAAAATATCAAAGGCGTGGTGCTTGGTGCATCACGCCTTGATGGTAATGTGAGTGTACTTGAGGGAATTAGTTGCCGAAGTAGCGCTTGAGCAGGGCGGCGAAGCCTTGTCCGTGGCGCGCCTCGTCGCGAGCCATCTCATGAACGGTGTCGTGGATGGCGTCGAGGTTCTGCTGCTTGGCGAGCTTGGCGATGCGGGTCTTGTCCTCGCAGGCGCCAGCCTCGGCAGCGGCACGCTTCTCGAGGTTGGTCTTGGTGTCCCAAACCACCTCGCCGAGCAGTTCGGCGAAGCGAGAAGCATGGTCGGCCTCCTCAAGAGCATAGCGTCTGAAAGCCGCTGCTATCTCGGGGTAGCCCTCGCGGTCGGCTTGGCGAGCCATTGCCAAGTACTGGCCTACCTCGCTACACTCACCAGCGAAGTGATCGCGCAATCCTTGCAGAATTTCAGGGTCTACGCCCTTAGCAACACCAAGAACATGCTCGGCAGCGTAGCTCACGTTGCCTTCTTCCATTTCCTTGAATTTGCTAGCAGGAACTTTACATTGTGGACACTTCTCGGGAGGTGTGTCGCCCTCATGAACATAACCGCACACTGTGCATATCCATTTCTTTGCCATAATCGATTGTTTAGTTTTTAGTTATTAGTTGATTAGTTGATTAGTTGATTAGTTGATTAGTTGTTTAGTTTATTCTAGAAGTTCTAGATTTTCTAGATTCTCTAGCGGACGAGGCAGGCCTCGTCCCTACTTAACACTTGACACTTAAAACTTAACACTTATTACTCTACCACTTCCTCGAAGTCCTCGGGACCTACTCCGCAAAGGGGGCACTCCTCAGGTGGGTTCTCGCCTTCATGAACGTAGCCACATACTGTGCATTTCCATTTTTTCATAACAGTCAATTTTGTTTTAAAGTGAATAAAATATTTAACTAGTTGATTATCAAGAGTACAAATTTACGATAAATATTTTATCTGACCAAATTTTCGGACGCAAAATTTAAACTTTTTGGCAAATACAGCGGTCAAAGGATAAAAAATGGTCATAAATGGCAGCAAAACCAAAAGATTTTGCTATCTTTGCAACCAGTATTTACCTACCCAAGATTATTAACTCATAAAAACCAAGTATATGAAAAAATTAAGTATTACTCTATTGCTCGCTGTGATGTTAGTGGGATTGAGCTCCTGCGACACTAGGCACTTCTGGTCGTCTCTTTCGGGATATCATTGGTATGCCGTAGAGGGAGTGGAGGGTTATTCACGTTATCCCATCTATACCACCGACATCGACTACTGGGAAATTTACTTCGGCACCGACGGCACTGGATATTTGAAGTGCTATGACGATTTAGGTTACTGGAGCTCATACAGTTTTGAATGGGATGAATACCGGGATTACGTGACAATCTACTACTATGGTGGCGGCCACGACACCTACTATTTCGACACCAAAGGCGGATATCTGTATCTCTCAAGAAATCCCTACATGCAAAACTACACGGTCTTTGCCCACTAACGGGTTTTGCAACAGCCTTAAAATCTAAATGCTCAGTCTCTATCATGCGACTGAGCATTTTTTATAGAGCCACAAGTCCAATGTTTGAGAAATTTTCTTTACTTTTGCAGTCTAGAAACTTGATGCACCGAAAATGAGGGTTGTTATCATCAACCATAGCGACATGCAAGGCGGGGCGGCGATAGTGTCGCTCAGGCTTGCCCATGCGCTGCAAGAGGCTGGCGTGGATGCTCGCATGCTCGTCATCGACCGCCAGAGCGACGACCCGCTGGTGGGTGTGATGGGCGGCAAGTGGGGCAACAAGTGGCGCTTCCTCGCCGAGCGGCTGGGAGTGCTGGTGCGCAACGGCTTCAGGCGCGACACCTTGTTCAAGATCGACACCGGCTCTCACGGCATCAATATCGCCACACATCCCTGGGTGCAAAATGCCGACGTGGTGTGTCTCAACTGGGTGAACCAAGGCACCCTCTCGCTCAAAGGCATCAAGAAACTATGGGAAAGCGGCAAACCCCTCGTGTGGACTATGCACGACATGTGGAACTGCACGGGAGTGTGCCACTACTCCTTTGACTGCGAGCGATATAAAGACCGCTGCCACAGCTGCCCACTGCTAGGTAGCAAGAATAGCTCAAAAGACGATGACCTCTCCACCAAAATACAAGAGAAAAAACGACTGCTCTACAAGCAAGCGCCCATCCATTTCGTGGCGGTGAGCCATTGGCTTGCCGAGTGCTGCAAGCAGAGCAAAATAATGAGTGACAGTCAGTTGAGTGTTATATATAATGCCTTCCCCATTCACGACTTCGACTATCATAGGCTTAGCGGTGAAATCAAAGACATCCCCACCGACAAGAAAATCATAGTCATGGGAGCGCGGCGCCTCGATGTGGAGGTCAAGGGTTTCAAAGAGCTTATTGAGACCACACAACACATCGCCCGCAACAAGCCAGAGTTGGCAGGCAAGATTCACTTGGTGCTATACGGCGACCTTCACGATAAGTCGCTGCTCGACAAGATAGAAGTGCCCTGCTCTTATCTTGGCTCAATAGGCACTACCGAGCAGCTTAGCCAGCTCTATCGCCACAGCGACATAGTGCTCTCTACGGCACTCTACGAGAACTTGCCTGGCACCCTCATCGAGGGTCAGGCGAGCGGATGTCTGCCAGTGACCTTCGGCAAGGGCGGACAAGCCGACATCGTTGACCACCTCAAGACTGGCTATATCGCTGAATATAAAGACCCAGCGAGCGTGGCGGCGGGCATAGAATGGGCTATTGACGCCAACGTGCCGCGAGAGTTCCTTCACAGCGAGGTGGAACGCAAATTTGCCGCATCAAAAATTGCACAGCAATATATCGAACTATTCAACAACCTAAAACACAATAGATTATGAAACCATTGAAAATGATTATCGGTGCAGTGGCAGCGATGGTAATGAGCAGCACTGCAAGTCTTAACGCACAAAAGGTTCTTGTGCTGTATTATTCGCAAACCTCAAATACCAAGGCTGTTGCCGAGTGTATTGCAGAACATATCAACGCCGACATAGAGGAGATTGTGTCAATGAACCCCTATAGCGGCGACTTTAAGGCCACCATCGACCGTTGCATGAAAGAACGTGAGCTAGGGGTGGTTCCCGAGATAAAACCCGTGAAAGCCGATATCGCAAAATATGACGTGATATTCCTTGGCTATCCCATCTGGTTCGGCACTTACGCGCCTCCCATTGCCTCTTGGCTCGACAAGGTTGATTTGAGCGGTAAGAAGATTGTGCCGTTCTGCACCTTCGGCAGCGGCGGACTGGAGTCGAGTGTGATGAGCCTGGAGCAAAAGCAGCCTAAGGCAGAGATTCTTGAGGGTTACGGCGTGCGCGCGGCACGCATGGATGCTATGCCCGATGAGGTTCGCCAGTTCCTGATTGACAACGGATTCTTGAAGGGCGAAGCTGTGAAACTGGAACCTTTCTCGGCATCACATCTTGTAAGCAAGGAAGAAGAGGCAATCTTCATTGCCGCAATTGGCGATTACCCGATGATGCAGAATGCTAAAGCGCGCACTGTGGCATCACGCGCAATCCCCAATGGCACGGAATATCTGTTCACCGCCACTGAGAAGCCACGAAGAAATCCTGATCCAAACCTTCAAATGCGTCCACCAAAGGAAATGGAGGTATATGTGATAGTGGTTAACAACCAAGCACCAGTATTCACAAAAGTGGTGAGATAAAATCTCTCGTCCTCTTGTTCTCTTGTTAACTTTATAAAAACAATATACAATGCAAACCGTTCTTTTCACAAGCACAATATTCGGTCCCATCCATAGCCGCCGGCTAGGGACCTCGCTGGGCATCAACTTGATGCCTAACGACGGCAAAATATGCTCCTTCGACTGCCTCTACTGCGAGGCGGGATACAACGCTCAGGGTCCTGGCACTACTGGCGTGGCAAAGCGTGAGACGCTGAAAAAGCAGCTCCGCAACAAACTCAAAGCTATGCACGAGGCGGGCGAGACACTCGACGTGATCACCTTCTCGGGCAATGGCGAGCCAACGCTGCACCCCAACTTCAAGGAGATTGTGAACGACGTGATAAACCTGCGCAACCTGTTTTTCCCCGAGGCAAAAGTGAGCGTGCTCAGCAACGCCACTATGGCTGGTCGCCCCAACGTTATTGCCGCACTCAAGCAGGTTGACAACAACATTCTCAAACTTGACAGCGCCGTGGCGCGCACCATGCGCCTGATTAACCGTCCCACCTCGCCCAACGTGCTGCCGGTGGGCATTATCGAGGACTTGAAGGCCTTTGGCGGCAAGTGTATCGTGCAGACCATGATGGTACGCGGCGAGCATGACGGACAGATTATCGACAACACCACCGATGCCGAGATTGACGCTCTTATCAACGCCTACCTCGCTATCCGTCCACGGGAAATCATGCTCTACACCATCGACCGCAAGACCCCCGAGGAGAAGCTAGTGAAAGTGCCTGTCGAGGACTTGAAGCGCATCGCCCGCCACATCGAAGCCGAGACCGGCATCACCGTGCAAGTGACAGGATAACTAGTGGAGAGTGGAGAGTGGAGAGAGTGTAGTGCCATTAATCTCACAATTGTCTTCCATAAACGATAAACGACCAACGATAAACGATGATTATCCCTCCATTTCTTAAGCCTGGCGACAAGTTTGCCATCATCTCACCCTCGGGGACGGTGTTGCCCGAGAGGGTGGACGGCGCTGTGCGCGCTATTGAGAAATGGGGCTTCGTGCCAGTAGTTGGCGAGCATTGCAAGGGGGAATATCACGCCTATAATGTTATCACTCACAGCGCCCCACCCCACCACCGCCTAGAGGACTTGCAGTGGGCTTTGAACGACCCGCAAGTGAGGGCTATCCTGTGCAGCCGTGGCGGGTATGGTGCGGTGCATCTGCTTGAGAACATCGACATTGATCAACTAGCCCGCGACCCCAAGTGGCTCATAGGCTTCAGCGACATTTCGGCACTGCATGCCGCTTGGCATCGCGCTGGTGTGGTAAGCATCCATTCGCCTATGGCGAAGCACCTCACGCTCTACGACAGCGACAACGAGACCAACCGCATCAACTATAATATCCTCACTGGAAAGGGGCTGCCCACCTATGTCGAGCCTCCACATCGCCTAAACCGTAACGGCATCGCCACCGCCACTATCACTGGCGGCAACCTGGCAGTGCTCATGTCGCTGCTGGCTACACCGTTCAACATCATCAAACCTGGCAATATCCTCTTCATCGAGGACGTGGCAGAGCAGGTCTATCAGGTGCAGAGGCTGCTCTATCACTTGCGGCTCGCCGACATCCTGCCTCATCTGGCTGGACTCATCGTGGGGCAGTTCACCAAGCATCGCGGCGACGACACCTCGGCGATGCTTGACATGATTCACGACATGGTGGCACCTTACAATTACCCTGTGGCGTTCAATTTCCCCATAGGGCACGTTCCACGCAATGTGCCAATAGTAGAAGGCACCACCGCCACCCTCGAAGTGAGCGACACAAATGTGAAATTGACAATGAATTTTGTAATAGTTAACGAGTAAACAAGTTAACGAGTAAACAAGCAAAATGTTTTTCTATCTGCTCGTCAACTTGTTAACTTGTCAACTTGTTAACTAAAAACTAAAACAATAAACAACAAAAAAAAAAAGGCCTATTGGTCATTTTGCAGGATAAGAAGTGCCTGAAGAGCCGATTCACAC
>CALDIG010000033.1 GCA_937904375.1 uncultured Prevotellaceae bacterium | reverse complement strand
GTCCTGGATATATTTATACATGGATCTTAAATCAATCTTTGTATTTCCGGCGAAGATAAAGAAAAAATGATAAATTTGTTTTCTGACATATAACAAGATAATAAGAAATTTCTTTAATCAAAATCCTAAAATAATGTTGTAAATTATGGTCACATCGGTAGCTGTGATTGTGCCGTCGCCATTCACATCAAATAAAGGATTATACGTTACTTCACTATTTAAGATAAAATTGTAGAGGGTTGTGACATCACCACTCGTGACTGTGCCGTCGCCATCAACGTCGCCACCTGTAGCAAGGGAGAAAATCGCACTGGCGTATGCTTTCCACTTGGTTTTATACGCCTCCACCGCATCGGCAAGCACATATATTTTTCTATCGTTGGCATTTCTACCAAAACAAGATGCTCCAATAGTAGGTGGAGTGGGTGCTAAACAATATACAGACTCAAGATTTTGGCAATAATAAAAAGCCATCACTCCTATAGATGTTAGTTCACTTCCCATTGTCACACGATTTAGACCTGAGCATGAATAAAAAGCTTGCTCACCTATAGTCTTGACCGATGGAAGGGAAATGTTTGTCAGGGCTCTGCAATTGTAAAAAGTATAATTGCCAATGTTGATTATCAGGGGAGGAATAGTAATACTCTCCAAACCGCTACAAGAATAGAAAGCGTAAGAGCCTATGCTCGTTAATGTTTCGGGAAGTTCAAGAGATGTCAAACCTGAGCAACCCTGAAAAGCGCGACTACCAATACTTAGCAATGCGTCAGGAAGTTCCAGGTTTGTCAGAGCTGAACACCCCAAGAAAGCGCAATCTCCTACTGATTTCACAGTGTTAGGAATTACGGTATTCCTGCAACCAAGCACCAATGTAGTACCTCCGATAATGGCATTGCAGCCATTAGGTGAGCTATAATAACTATTACCTGGGTCAACAGTAATCTCATTAAGTGATGCAGGGCAACCCCAAAATGCAGAGCTGGAAATCGATGTTAAAGAAGCTGGAATGGTAAGTGTCTCCAATCCGCAGTTTTCGAAGGCATAGTTTGCTAAACTTGTTACTTGATTGAAATCAACATTCTTCAATCCAGTACAACCTCTAAATGCGTTCTGCTCTATTCTTTTCACAGAAGATGGGAACGAAATGCTTGTCATAGGCACACAATCATAGAAAGCGTCATTGCCAATGGTCGTGACAGTAGATGGAATCACAGTGTTGCGGCACCCCAAGAGCACAGTGTTGGTTGCAGTGTTAATAAGTGCGTTGCATCCGCCACGAGAATCAAAGACCGGGTTGCCCTCAGCAACAACGATGGACTTCAATGTTTTGGCACAGCCCTGAAAGGCACCATTCAAAGTTGATGTTTCAAAATTAGTAAATGTTGCTGGAAGCACAAGACTCTCTATGGCACTTCCATCAAAAGCATGCATATACACAGCAACAAGATTCTCGCTCCAAGTGACGTTTTTCAGTGAAGAACATTCACTGAACGCAGAGCCATGAATATGAGTTACTGAATTAGGCATATTGAAACTTTCAAGACTGGTGCATCCATAAAACATAAAGGCAGTAATAGTTTTCAACTGATTGGGAAGAGTCACATTTTTCAGTCCTGTGCACTCGTAAAACACATGACTGCCCATCGTAGTAACGGAATTGGGTATCGTGACCGAAGTGAGCGATGAGCAACGACATAATGCTGATTCACCAATTCTTGTTACTGAAGTTGGAATGTTTATGGAAGTCAAACCAGTACAATCCATAAAAGCATCTTCTCCTATGCTTTGAATGCCATTAGAAATGACAACTTTTTTCAAGCCCTCACAGTAACGGAACGCATTTTGACCAATAGAAACCACTGTGTAAGTAACACCCTGGTAGGCCACTGTAGCAGGGATAGTGAGATTGGCAGGAAGGTTGGTGTATCGCGGTTCCCAAGTCTCTTCCAGTTCATAAGTGACATAGACTGTGCTCTCATTATATTTATTGTAACAAAGATCTCCCACTTTGAAGTCGTAGGCACTTGCCAATAGTGAGCCAGTCATTGCAGTTATTACTGCCAAGACACGCAACAATGCGCTGATTTGTTTGCGATATAATGTTTTCATAATTTTAGTTATAATGGTTGAACATCGCAAAGATAGCTATTAATCTCAAAACAACAAAATACAGCGACACTTAATAATTGTTTTTACTGAATTAAAATAGACAAAGCGGTCATGCTCACCACGCATTGTGGGGCATGACCGCTTTAGTATGGATTGAAAAGTTAGAGACGTTTAGTCGCCAACTTCCTCAAGAATCTTCTGAACATCCTTAGGCTGGAGGCGTCCATAAACCTTCTCGCCAATGGTTACCACTGGAGCAAGACCGCAGGCACCCACGCAGCGCAGGCAGTCGAGCGAGAACTTGCCGTCGGGGGTAGTCTCGCCCACCTCAATATTGAGGATGCGCTTGATTTCCTCAAGCAGTTTCTCAGATCCACGCACGTAGCAGGCAGTGCCGAGGCACACCGAGATGGGGTGCTTGCCCTTAGGAGTCATGGTGAAGAACGAGTAGAAAGTGACAACACCATAAACCTTTGAGGCAGGAATATTGAGTTTGCGGGCGATGATGCGCTGCATCTCCTCGGGCAGATAGCCGTGCATCGACTGTGCCTCGTGCAGGATGTTGATGAGCTCGCCTGGTTTATTACCATGCTTGTCGCAGATGGCCTCCACCTGCTCAATGACATTACATGCCAATTTCATTTCTTTTGTCATAGTGTATATAATGGTTTTAGCCAGTTATTACTTTATTGAACGGTCAAAATAGTGAGTGTGGAGCAAGTGGTGAGACTTCTCGCTCAGAGGCTCGCCCAGGAATTCCTTGTAGAGTTTCTGGATGTCGGGGTTTTCGTGACTCTTGCGTAATGGCTTGCCATTGTCCTCGGCATAGAGAGCGTCGCAACGTTGTTGGATAACGCTGAAATCACCGTGGTGGTAAGGCTGACCAGCACCACCGATACAGCCACCGGGACATGCCATCACCTCAACCACATGATAGTCGAGCTCGCCAGCGCGGAGCTTGTCCATGATGATGCGTGCGTTGCTCAAGGTGTGAGCCACGCAAATCTTGAGCTCGAAGCCGTTGAGGTCGATTTTTGCCTCACGAATTCCCTCAAAGCCACGCACCTGGTCGAAGTTGATGTGCGGCAGTGTCTTGCCAGTGTAAACCTCATAAACGGTGCGCAGAGCTGCCTCCATCACGCCACCGGTAACGCCAAAGATAGCGGCGGCACCTGTTGACTCGCCGAGAGGGCTGTCGAAGTCGCTGTCGGGCAGTTGAGCGAAGTTGATGTTTGCACGCTTGATGAGACGAGCAAGCTCACGGGTCGAGATGCTGTAGTCAACATCGGGATTTCCGTTAACCTTGAACTCGTCGCGACCGCACTCATATTTCTTAGCCAAGCAAGGCATGATAGATACCACCACGAGTTTCTCGCGTGGAATGCCCATCTTCTCGGCCCAATAGGTCTTGGCGATAGCACCAAACATCTGGGCAGGCGACTTGGCGCTCGAAGGATAGTCGAGCAGGTCGGGATAGTTGTGCTCAAAGAAGTTCACCCAAGCTGGGCAGCACGAAGTCATGATAGGCAACTTCACGCTCTTGTCGCCAGCAAGGAATTTCTTGAGGCGGTCGAGAATCTCGGCACCCTCTTCCATGATGGTGAGGTCAGCACCAAAGTCGGTGTCAAACACATAGTCAAAGCCTAAGTCACGCAATGCAGTGGCAAGCTTGCCGGTAACGCCGCCCGTCACGCCAAACTCCTCGCCCAGAGCGAAACGCACTGCGGGAGCGGGTTGAGCAACAACCACCTTGTCGGGGTCGGTGATGTCGGCCATGAGCTGGTCGGTGTAATCACGCTCGGTGAGAGCACCCACTGGGCACACTGCCACGCACTGACCGCAGTAAGTACAGTCGGTATCGACAAACATACGGTCGAAAGTTGGAGCGATAGTGGTGTCGAAACCACGGCGGATAGCACCAAGCACACCTACGCTCTGCACCTCGTTACAAACACTCTCACAACGGCGGCAGTAGATACACTTCTCCATGTTGCGGGTAATGGCGGGTGTCACTTCGTTCTTGCGCTGGCTCTTCTCGCCATCGTTATAAGGCATCTCGCGGATATTCAGGCGCATTACCAAGCGTTGCAACTCACAGTTGCTGCACTTGGGGCATGTGAGGCAATCGTTGGGGTGATCGCTGAGGATAAGCTCGGCGATGGTCTTGCGGGCGCGAATCACGCGTGCCGAATTGGTGTAAACCACCATGTCGGGCATACAAGCGGTAGCGCAAGCAGGCGCCAAGTTGCGACGTCCTTCCACCTCTACCACACACAGGCGGCAAGATGCTGGTTTATTCTTCACGCAAGTGCCCTTGAGGTCGATGTGGCACAGCGTGGGGATATCGATGCCGACGAGCTTGCCGGCCTCGAGCAGTGTAGTGCCTTTAGGCACTTCCACTACGTGGTTATCTATTGTAAGTTTTATCAATTTCTCTTCCATGATGAAAATAATCGTGAGTCGTTAGAAAATTTGAATAGCATCGAAGTGGCAACGCGACTGGCACATACCGCAGCGGATGCACTTGAATGGATTAATAACATGAGGTTTGCGAACATCACCCATGATAGCGTCGGCGGGACAGTTGCGAGCGCAAGCGCCACAGCCTTTACACTTCTCGGGATTAACGGTATAAGTTAAGAGAGCCTTACACTGCTTAGCGCGGCAAGTGTGCTTCTTAACGTGCTCCACATATTCATCATAGAAATTGTCGATAGTTGACAATACAGGGTTTGGAGAGGTCTGTCCGAGACCACAGAGTGCGGTGTCCTTGATGGTTGACGCAAGCGACTTCAGGTGGTCGATATCCTCCATAGTGCCCTTGCCCTCGGTGATGCGGGTCAAAATCTCAAGCATGCGCTTGTTGCCAATGCGGCATGGTGTACACTTGCCGCACGACTCGCCCACGGTAAACTCAAGGTAGAACTTGGCAACCGATACCATACAGTCGTCCTCGTCCATTACAATCATACCACCCGAGCCCATCATCGAGCCAGCGGCTGTGAGGTGCTCATAGTCGATAGGAATATCAAGGTGCTTCTCGGTCAAGCAGCCACCTGAAGGACCACCAGTCTGAACTGCCTTGAACTTCTTGCCGTTCTTCACGCCACCACCAATGTCGTAGATAATCTCGCGCAGGGTAGTGCCCATAGGAACCTCGATAAGTCCCACATTATTGATTTTTCCTGCCAAAGCAAACACTTTTGTACCCTTCGACTTCTCGGTGCCGATAGAGGCGAACCAGTCGGCACCCTTTGTGAGAATGATGGGAACGTTGGCAAGAGTCTCAACGTTATTAACGTTAGTAGGATATCCCATGTAACCGCTCTCGGCAGGGAAGGGAGGTTTGAGGGTTGGCTCACCGCGCTTGCCTTCCATAGAGTGGATAAGAGCAGTCTCCTCACCGCACACGAAGGCACCAGCACCGTAGCGAATCTCGATATCGAAATCAAACTCGCTGCCCATGATGCGCTTGCCAAGCATGCCGTATTCACGGGCCTGGTCGATGGCAATCTTCAAGCGATGCACTGCCAATGGATACTCGGCGCGGATGTAGATAAGACCCTCGCTGGCGCCAATGCAGTATCCGCACAATGCCATTGCCTCAATCACTGAATGGGGGTCACCTTCCATGATTGAGCGATCCATGAACGCTCCAGGGTCTCCCTCGTCGGCGTTACATACCACATACTTGTGCTCAGCCTGATAGTTGCGCGCAAAGCCCCACTTCATGCCAGTTGGGAAGCCGGCGCCACCACGTCCGCGAAGTCCTGACTTCTTGATGATGTCGATAACCTCCTCGGGAGTCTGGTTTTGCAAAGCGTTAGAGAGTGCGGCATAGCCGTCGCGGGCGATGTACTCGGCAATGTTCTCGGGATCGATGAAACCGCAGTTGCGAAGGGCGACACGCTTCTGCTTGCGGTAGAAGTCCATGTGCTTAGAGTCGCTAACGTGCTCAGAGGTCTTAGGATCAACATAGAGCAGACGCTCTACACGGCGACCGCCAATGACGTGCTCCTTAACAATCTCGTCGGCATCCTCAGGTTTCACCTGGGTGTAGAAAGTATTGTCAGGCATTACCTTGACAATAGGGCCTTTCTCGCAGAAGCCGAAACATCCGGTTACAATCACATCAACCTTATTGGCGATGCCATTAGCTTCAATGGCAGCCTTCAGGTTCTCGACAATTTTCGCACTGCTCGAGGCTTTACAGCCAGTACCGCCGCAGCACAGCAACTCGATGTGCTCGGTGCCCACGGCCAGTCCACAAGCCTTTTCACTCACAGCAGCATAACTCAGTTCACGAACGTTAAGGTTCGCCTGAGCTTTTTTCCTGAATTGAATCAAGTCTTCAAAGTTCAAGGTTTTCACTGGGTAAATTTGTTGTTTTAGTTATTAGTTGATATATAATTAATTTACGTCAATTAACTACTCTAAATGGTAGGATATTCAAAAAGTCCCACAAAATTACATACAATATTTTAATTAATAGTAATATAATAGTTGATTTAACAACTTTTTATTATTGGTTTTTATAGTATTTTTTCACGACAAAAGCAAAACAACATAACAATTATTTTGATAATTTACGAAGAAGCATTAAATTTGCAAGCGAATAAGAAGTCTTGCAATTAATTTTAAACCACAAAATAATATGAAATCTAAACTTTTATTACTCCTGTCAGTTGCAGCACTATTTCTTAGCAGCTGCAACACAACCAAGGACATCCCTTACATGATTGGCGCAAACCAATTACCGCAAGAAGTGCTTCAATCGGCAGCCAAAGCCAGCGACCCAGTGGTAATGCCCGGCGACATGCTGCAAATCAACGTCATCAGCAGCAACACCGAAGCAGTAAAACCCTTCAACAAGATTGACTACGTCTCCAACTTAGGCGGTACTGGCAATCTCAACAACAACAATGAGAACTCGATGTACTTTTACCTCGTTGACGAAAAGGGAAATATTGAGTTTCCACTGCTCGGCACCCTGCATGTGGGCGGTATGAGCAAGAGTGCCACCGAGAACTACATCGCCTCGCAAATCTACCCGCGCTATCTCACCGAGCGACCCAGCGTGGAGGTGCGGTTCCAGAACTTCAGGGTCTCTATTCTGGGTGAGGTCAACAGCCCCGGTGTCAT
>CALDIG010000032.1 GCA_937904375.1 uncultured Prevotellaceae bacterium | reverse complement strand
GTGGCGTGGATGCGGGAACGCTGTTCAAGATTGACTGCGAGAAGATGAACAAGTTCTTCTTGCTTGCAAAGGGACAGTTGCACCTCGACCACAATTCATTCTATTATATCAATTATAATGCTGACGATCTCTTTACAGGCACTGAGTATTCCGCTAACTGGGATTTCGCACCAGAACCTGGTTACCTCTTCTGGTACACTAACACATACAGTAGTTACAATAATTGGTATAACGAGACAAGTCCCACTTTTGGAGGATTAGCTTCTATTGAATGTGACCGCAATACCGGTCCATTGTTCTACCACATGTTTGAGCAGTTCAGCCCTTCAATGCCAAGCGATTCGATTGGCTCTCTAGACTTGTATCAGAATATGACTACCAATATGGAGTCGTTCCCTGTAATTCACGACTGCTTGGGCATCACTATTATGAACCATCAGTTCATGATGTATGGTGCCGACAGCCAGGATGATGACTGTCAAGACGTTCACGACTTGATGTTCTTTGTCCCCGACTACCGTATGCTGAAGGATGACGATCGTGACCCAGCATCCTACCTCCAGGAGTATCTGAACTACAACCAGGGTCACAAGCCATCTATGGGTATGTTCGTAATTAAGCAGAATCCTATCACCGGTGAGCAAATCAGCGGTCAAGACACTTACAAGCTGCACTTGACCTGGACTTCCAATCTTCTTGACTTCTTGCCTGGTGAGGACGGTCAGTACACTCTATATCGTGTTATCACTAATGCCGATGGCACTAAGACATATCAAGCGGTAGGACAGTTTGATCCTAACACCTTTGATTATTATGATGATGTGCCTATGCAGCATAATGGTCAGCAGGTGACCTACGTTGTTCAGGGTCAGGATGTGGAACAGTTCTTGAGCCTCCAGATGTCGAATGAGGAGAGCTTCATTATCCCGGGTCTCGACCGTGCCGAGCAGTTGCGCATTGAGCTTAATAGCGACTACTATTTCAGCCGCTACGATGCCGAAAACCAGACCAACAACTACTCTAACTCTCTTATTGCCAATAACCTCGTTGGTACAAACGTGAAGCCACAGTACATTGAGAACGGCAGCCAGTTCAAGTTCTGGCGCGCTACTATCGACGCTCAGACTGGTGATGTTGTTACTCCCGACGACCCATTTGTAGTTGCCGAGGTTAGCAACTGGAATGCCTCTACTGGCGGTACACTCACCTATAAGGATTGGAATGACCAGACCGACTTCAGCTCTAAGCCCTACGGACATGGCTATCATGCTAATGTTACTACTTCCACTATCTCGGTTTCTAATGGTGAGGTAGTGTTTGACGGCTTAAAGCTTTATGACAACTTCAGTGTTGATGTTTCGGAGAATGCTCATCCTTCACAGTATGTATATTATGTAACATTGCACACCGCAGTGCCATTTGACCTGGGAGGTAACGGCAATGTTCCTGCTGTCGCAACAGTACAGAACGGTATGACCTACGCTTACTTTGAGGCTTACACCAACTGGACCGATGTTCGTGCTTGGGCATGGGATAGCAACAACAATGACTACAACTACACTGGTGGTACTTGGCCAGGTACTGCAATGGAACTTGTTGGCACTTATGGCACCAACTACGTTTATCGCTGGGCAATACCTCAAGGAAGTGATGCTCCTAACAAGATTCTTTTCAACTGGAGTGATAACGGACGTCAGCAAACCGGTAATTTTGATTTCGTCAATGGTGGTTATTACACCACAAGCGGTTTTGTTGGAACAAGCAACTCCAGCCAGGAGGCTCGCAGTAACACCGTGAGTGTTCCTGTTTACAAGACTGGTATGACAATGAACCCCATCAGCGCACAAGACGTGGAGGATGATGTTACTCACGCAACTCCGGCGATGACCAAGTTCCAGCTTGACGCTCGTTACAGCAGTAGGAGTGAGATTCTTGGTTACTACATCTATCGCTGGGCTGATAGTGACCCGGAACAGCCTCGCACAATCTATGAGGATGACGGTGCTGACGCTTCTCCACAAGGTCAGGCAGGTAACCAGGGTGAGTACTACACCGTGGCTATGAACACCGACTTTACCGGTCGTACCGAGAACTTCGGCAGCAATTATGCCCCTGTTACTGCCTCGTTTGAGGACAACTACATGGTTAATGTAGCCGAGGAAGGTGACACCTACACCTACGCTCCAGTAGTAGAGCTTTACGCTCCAGTACAGGCAGTAAACCTCCCAAGTGGTGACGACCGTGTTGACTACAACACCTATGGTGGTCCACAGCAGATGACTGCTGGTGGTGTGGTTAATGTTGAAGTTCTTAAGCCTGCTCAAAGTGAATATACTTGGACTGCTAATGGCAAGACTTACACTTACTACAATGTATATCTTGATGTGACAAAACTTGACATCCCCGACGGTTATGAGATTGCGAAGGTTCGCGCTTGGCGTAAGATTGACAGCCAGTATCTTGGCGAGCAAGAAGGCAAGGGCTATGAGGGACGTTTGGAACTCGACACCAATGGCGAGTACAAGTTCATCGAGCATGCATCATGCACTGAGGGTGAGGAACTTGGTAGTGCAGGTTCTAACGGTGTCCTTGAAGGTACCTTCGGTGCTGTGAAACTTAGCGGAACAGAGACAATTCCTATGGACTTCGTTGTTCGTGTTTACTTCACTAAATCAGTAAATGGTTCTAAGGCTGCTGATCCTAATGGTGATTACTACATCGCAGAATACACCATTAGCGACGCGCTCACCAGCGATATCCCAACCAGCATCTTCGGTGTTGAGAGCTATAAGACTGTTTCTAGCGTGAAGTATGTCAACGCAGCCGGTATTGAGAGCGACACTCCATTCCAGGGTGTTAACATCGTGGTAACCCGCTACAGCGATGGCTCTACAACTACCACAAAGATCTTGAAATAAGAAATTTTAGATAATTTTTTAGCGTGATAAAAGGGGGCGACCTGTGTCGCTCCCTTTTATCACACAGTGCCGCACACCGAGGAACGGTGTGCGGCACAATGTGTTTTGCACACTGCTAAGTCTTCGACTTGCCTTACCATCTCAGCGAACGAGGGGCTGTGCGTTCTAGATTTTCTAGAATTTCTAGAGATTCTAGTTTTTCTTGATTTTCTAGAGATTCTAGTTAAAAATTAGTGGTTTATAATCGATAACTGAAAACTTTTTTGTACCTTTGCACGATTTTTATGAGAAGTTGACCAATTTGAGCATAACTGCGACAGCTATTGCTATTGCCTTGTTAGCTCGTTAGCTTGTTTACTTGTTAGCTATTTTTTAATAATATATCTAGATGTTAACACCTACTAAGAAAACCATCGTGTTGGGTGACGGACGTGAGATCACCCTTGAGACAGGAAAGCTTGCCAAGCAAGCCGATGGAGCAGTTGAATTGCGCTTCAACAACACCATGTTGCTAGCGACCGTTGTTTCGGCGAAGGACGCCGAGGAGGGCGCCGACTTTATGCCCCTCACAGTTGAATACAAGGAGAAATATTCTTCTTTTGGACGTTTCCCTGGCGGCTTCACCAAGCGTGAGGGCCGTGCCAGCGACTACGAAATCTTGACAGCACGCCTCGTGGACCGCGTGCTCCGGCCTTTGTTCCCCTCGAACTATCATGCCAACACTATCGTCCACATCTTGATGTTCTCGGCCGACGGCGCCGACTGCCCCGACGCTCTCGCCGGCCTCGCCGCCAGTGCAGCTATCGCCGTGAGCGACGTGCCCTTTGAGGAGCCTATCAGTGAGGTGCGCGTGGCACGCATCGACGGCAACTTCGTTATCAACCCCACCTTCGAACAACTCGAAAACGCTGACATGGAATTGATGGTAGGTGCTACTTACGACAATATTATGATGGTGGAGGGTGAGATGGACGAGGTTCAGGAAGAAGACCTCATCGCAGCTCTGAAGTTTGCCCACGACGCTATCAAGCCCATGTGCCTTATTCAGAAAGAGCTCGCCGCCGAACTCGGCGTAGTCAAGCGCGAGTATTGCCACGAGGTTGACGACGAGGAAATCAAGGAGCGCGTGCGCAAGGAGTGCTATCAGCCCTGCTACGACATCGCCAAGGCTGGCTGTGCCGACAAGCACTGGCGCAACGATAGTTTCGACAAGATTGAGGAAGACTTTATCGAGACTATTCCCGAGGAGGAGCGCGAGGAGAAGACTCCCATGATCAAGCGCTACTTCCACGATGTGCAGCGCGATGCCGTGCGCCGCGTGATTCTCGACGAGGGCATCCGCATGGACGGCCGTAAGACCGACGAGATACGCCCCATCTGGTGCGAGACCGACTATCTGCCCGGCCCCCACGGAAGCGCTGTCTTCACCCGCGGCGAGACGCAGTCGCTCGCTACCGTTACGCTCGGCACACGCCTCGACGAGAAGCTCGTCGACGACGTGCTCACCCGCAAGAACGAGCGTTTCCTGCTGCACTACAACTTCCCCGCTTTCTCCACCGGCGAGGCTCGCGCTCCACGCGGTGTCAGCCGTCGTGAGATTGGACACGGCAACCTTGCACATCGTGCGCTCAAGCGTATGTTCCCCGACGATTTCCCCTACACCTGCCGCATCGTGAGCGACATCCTCGAGAGCAACGGCTCCTCGTCGATGGCGACAGTGTGTGGCGGCACACTCGCTCTGCTCGACGCCGGCGTGAAGATGAAGCGCCCCGTGGCGGGCATCGCTATGGGCCTTATCACCGACGAGGGCAATGTGAAGCACGCCGTGCTTAGCGACATCCTCGGCGACGAGGACCACCTGGGCGACATGGACTTCAAGGTGACAGGTACCGTCAACGGTATCACAGCCACTCAGATGGACATCAAGTGCGACGGTCTGCCCTACGAAATCCTCGAGCAAGCGCTGCGCCAAGCCAAGGAAGGACGCCTGCACATCCTCAATATCATCAACGAGACCA
>CALDIG010000031.1 GCA_937904375.1 uncultured Prevotellaceae bacterium | reverse complement strand
GCCTGATGGAGACTCGCCCTTTGAGCAAGACCAAGAGATGGAGATTAGTTGAAATAATCGAAAAAGCTAAGTAATTATGATTCAAGCAGAAAGCAGATTAACAGTTGCCGACAACAGCGGTGCAAAGGAAGTCCTCTGCATTCGCGTGCTTGGAGGTACAGGACGCCGTTACGCTTCGGTGGGCGACATGATTGTCGTTACCGTTAAGAACGCCATCCCTTCGAGTGATATTAAGAAAGGTACAGTATCGCGCGCGGTAGTCGTTAGAACCAAGAAGGAGATCCGTCGCCAGGACGGCTCTTACATTCGTTTCGATGACAACGCTTGCGTGTTGCTCACCAACGCCGGTGAGTTGAGAGGAACCCGCATCTTTGGTCCCGTAGCTCGTGAGCTGCGCGCCACCAACATGAAGATTGTTTCTCTGGCTCCCGAAGTATTGTAATACAATAACAACGCAAAATCAATTTAAGAAATGGCTATGTTACACATAAAGAAAGACGACACCGTCTATGTTCTCGCTGGTGACGACAAGGGTAAAACTGGTCGTGTCTTGAGCATCGACGCCAAGAAAAACCGCGCCATCGTGGAAGGTGTCAACATGGTATCGAAGAGTACCAAGCCTAATGCACAGCATCCACAGGGTGGCATTATCAAGAAGGAAGCCCCCATTCACCTGTCAAACCTCAACGTGGTTGACCCCAAGAGCGGACGTAACGCACGCCCTACTCGCGTAGGCTTCAAAGTAGAGCGCGACGAGAATGGTAAGGTGGTAAAAAAAGTACGTTATTCTAAAAAATCAGGAGAGGAGATTAAGTAATGGCTACTACACTGAAGAAAAAATATGACGACGTGATTGCTCCAGCACTCATGAAGCAATTCAACTACAGCTCTCCAATGCAGATTCCGCGTCTCGTGAAAATCGTCCTCAACGAGGGCCTTGGCGACGCCACACAAGACAAGAAAATCATTGAGACAGCTATTACCGAGCTCACCACTATCACTGGCCAGAAGGCCGTGCAGACAGTATCGAAGAAAGACATCTCTAACTTCAAGCTGCGCAAGAAGATGCCTATCGGCGCTCGCGTGACACTGCGCCGTGACCGCATGTATGAGTTCATGGAGAGATTTATCCGCATCGCTCTGCCACGCATACGCGACTTCAAGGGTATCGAGGGCAAGCTCGACGGACGCGGCAACTACACCGTGGGTGTTTCGGAGCAGATTATCTTCCCCGAGATCAACATCGACAACGTGAACAAGATGACAGGTATGAACATCACCTTCGTCACCACTGCCAAGACCGACGAGGAAGGTTATGCTCTGCTCAAGGAGTTTGGACTGCCTTTCAAGAACGCTAAATAATTTTTTAAAACAAGAAGATTTAGATTATGGCAAAAGAATCAATGAAGGCTCGTCAGGCCAAGAGAGAAAGAATGGTAGCTAAGTATGCCGCCAAGAGAGCAGCCCTCAAAGCTGCCGGCGACTATGAGGCTCTGCAAGCCCTGCCACGCAACGCTTCGCCAGTGAGACTCCACAACCGCTGCAAGATCTCGGGACGCCCCAAGGGCTACATGCGTCAGTTTGGTATCTCACGTATCAACTTCCGCGAGATGGCCTCTCAGGGTCTCATCCCGGGCGTGAGAAAGGCTAGCTGGTAATTATCTCTTTAGAGAAACTAAAACAAAAAAACACAGTAGTATTAAATATTGTTCGACTAACAGTTCGAATTAATTTAAACAACATTTCAATAAAATGACTGATCCAATTGCAGATTATTTGACAAGATTGAGGAATGCGATCAAGGCACAGCACCGTGTCGTTGAAATCCCTTCTTCGAAATTGAAGAAAGAGATCACTAAGATTCTCTTCGATCAGGGCTACATCCTTAACTATAAGTTTGTAGAACCCGAAGACTCTCCTGTAGGTACCATCAAAATCGCGCTCAAGTATGACGCCGTAGATAAGGTAAATGCAATCAAGTGTCTCAAGCGTGTCTCCAGGCCTGGTCTGCGCCAGTATGCCGGTTACAAAGACATGCCCCGCGTGTTAAATGGTTTAGGTATCGCCATCGTGTCAACCTCTAAGGGCGTCATGACCAACAAGCAGGCCAAGGCCGAGAAGATTGGTGGCGAGGTTTTGTGTTACGTTTATTAATAATAGGAGGATATAACTATGTCAAGAATAGGTAAATTGCCAATCGCTATACCCGCCGGCGTAACAATCGACATGAAAGACAATGTCATCACCGTTAAGGGTCCTAAGGGTGAGCTCAAGCAAGCAGTGAACCCTAACATCAAAGTCGAGATTAAGGACGGCAACATCACAGTCACTCGCCCCGACGACAACCGCGAGTCGCGCGCACAGCACGGTCTTTACAGAGCTCTCATCAACAACATGGTTACCGGCGTGAGCACCGGTTTCAAGAAAGAGCTCGAAATCGTGGGTGTGGGTTACAAGGCCGAGAGCAAAGGACAAGTTCTTCAGCTCACTTTGGGTTACTCTCACGCCATCTATCTGAAGATGCCCCCCGAGGTTTCGGTAAACGCCGTGACCGAGCGCAACAAGAACCCGCTCATCACTCTCGAGTCGTGCGACAAGCAGCTTCTTGGACAGATTTGCGCCAAGATACGCTCATTCCGCAAGCCCGAACCTTACAAGGGCAAGGGTGTTAAGTTCGTTGGCGAGGTTATTCGCCGCAAGTCAGGTAAAACGGCTGCTGCCAAATAATAATTAAGACACTTACACTACTATGATATCAAAAGAACAAAGACGTAGAAAAATCAAGGCGCGTATCCGCGGCAAGATCAGCGGTACTGCCCAGCGTCCACGCTTGTGCGTCTTCCGCAGCAACAAGCAAATCTATGCCCAGCTCATCGACGACGTGGCAGGCAACACTATCGTGTCGGCATCCTCTAAGGGTATTGAGCAGGGTACTAAGAGCGAAATAGCAGCTCAGGTTGGCGAGAATGTAGCCAAGAAGGCTATCGCCGCAGGTATTGATACTGTCGTTTTCGACCGCAACGGTTTCTTGTTCCACGGCCGCGTGAAATCGCTCGCCGATGGAGCTCGCAAGGGTGGTCTCAAATTCTAAAATCACAATTATGGCTAAGAATAATAGAGTTAAAGTTTCAAGCGATGTGGAATTGAAAGATCGCCTCGTGGCTATCAACCGCACCACCAAGGTTACTAAGGGTGGTCGCACTTTCACTTTCGCTGCTATCGTTGTCGTTGGTGACGGCAACGGTGTGATTGGTTACGGTCTCGGTAAGGCCAATGAGGTGACTACCGCTATCGCCAAGGGCGTGGAGGTGGCTAAGAAAAACCTCATCAAGGTACCCGTTTACAAAGGCACTATCCCCCACGAGCAAGCCGCTAAGTTTGGTGGCCCCCGCATCATCATGCAGCCCGCCACTCCAGGTACTGGTGTGAAGGCTGGTGGTGCCATGCGTGCTGTGCTTGAGAGTGTTGGCATTACCGACGTGATATGTAAGTCGAAGGGATCTTCTAACCCTCACAACCTGGTGAAGGCCACTTTCAAGGCTCTCTCGGAGCTGCGCAGCCCCATGACTATTGCCCACTATCGTGGTATTTCTTTGGAAAAAGTGTTTAACGGATAAAATAATTGACTACTATGGCTAAAATCAAGATTAAACAAGTCAAGAGCCGCATCAATCGTCCGGCACGTCAAAAAAGAACCCTCGATGCACTGGGTCTGAGAAAAATGAATCAAGTCGTTGAGAAGGAAGATACTCCTCAAGTCTTGGGTATGATTAACCAAGTTCGTCACCTGGTAGAAGTAACGAACGCTGAATAATAACTTACAAGCACTATGGAATTAAGTAATTTAAAACCGGCAGTAGGTTCCAACAAGAGCAAGCGTCGCATTGGTCGCGGACCAGGCAGCGGCATGGGAGGAACTTCTACTCGTGGACACAAGGGTGCAAAGTCGCGCTCAGGTTACAAAAAGAAGGTGGGATTCGAAGGTGGACAGATGCCGCTCCAGCGCCGTGTGCCTAAATTCGGATTCAAGAATATCAACCGCGTTGAATATAAAGCTATCAATATCTCGACTATTGAGCAACTCGCTAACAACAAGAACCTCGACAAGGTTACTGTGGCCGACCTCATTCAAGCAGGTTTCGTTCGCAAAAACCAACTCGTGAAGATTCTTGGTGTAGGCACTCTCAGCAAGAAGATTGATGTTGAGGCCAACGCATTCTCTAAGAAAGCTGAGGAAATCATTACCGCAGCCGGAGGTACTATCAACAAACTTTAATTAAGAGATAATGAAACTCATTCAAACATTAAAGAATATCTGGAAGATTGAGGACTTGCGCAAGAGGCTCACAATCACCTTCTTTTTCATTGTGATATATCGCTTTGGATGTCAAGTGGTGTTGCCCGGCATCTCTCCTAATCAGCTCCAAGCATTAGGCCGCCAGACTAACGATAATGGTCTCATGCAGCTGCTCGATATGTTCTCGGGTGGTGCCTTCTCACAGGCTTCAATCTTCGCGCTCGGTATCATGCCCTACATCACTGCGTCGATTGTGATACAGCTGCTGGGAATGGTGATGCCAAGCTTCCAGAAGATGCAGCGCGAGGGTGAGAGCGGACGCATGAAGCTCAATCAGTACACTCGCTATCTCACCGTGCTCATCCTCTTGGTGCAGGCACCAGCCTATCTCTTTAACCTCACCCATCAAGTGGGTGGTAGCTTAGGCGGGTTTAATATGGTATTCCTTACCATAGTCCTCACGGCAGGTGCCATGTTCATCATGTGGCTCGGTGAGAAGATCACCGATAAGGGTATTGGCAATGGTATCTCACTCATCATCTTTGTGGGTATCATAGCGCGATTCCCAACTGCATTCTCTTCCGAATTTGTTTATCGTTATCAGAACGCCCAAGGTGGTCTTGTGATGTTCCTTGTTGAGATTATCGTGCTCTTTGCTGTTACAGCAGGTGCCGTGATGCTCACTCAGGGTACTCGCAAAGTGCCCGTGCAGTATGCTAAGCGCATCGTGGGCAACAAGCAGTATGGTGGCGCGCGCCAGTATATTCCTCTCAAGGTTAATGCTGCCAACGTGATGCCTATCATCTTCGCTCAAGCCCTCATGTTCATCCCCATCACAATCGCGGGATTTAGCTCTAGTGGCTCGGGATTTGCCGCTACGTTCAGCGACATTAACGGATTCTGGTACAATCTTGTTTACTTCCTCCTCATTGTGGCATTCACCTATTTCTATACCGCCATCACCGTGCGACCCACTCAGATGGCAGAGGAGATGAAGAAGAACAGCGGCTTCATTCCTGGCATCAAGCCGGGCAAGAAGACTGCAGAGTATCTCGACTCTATCATGTCGCGCATTACCCTGCCAGGATCTATTTTCCTCGGCATCGTGGCTATCATGCCGGCTTTCGCGAGACTGTTTGGAGTAAACCAGAACTTTGCGCAATTCTTCGGTGGAACATCACTGCTCATTAGCGTGGGTGTGATTCTCGACACGCTGCAGCAAATCGAGACTCATCTCCGCATGCACCACTACGATGGTCTTATGAAGAGCGGTAAAATCAAGGGAAGAGCTTCTTAACGCATTCACACCCCTTATCGATTTTAACTCAAGTTTTGAGTATGATTTATTTAAAGACCGAAGAAGAGATAGAATTGCTCAGGGAAGCTGACCTCGTGGTGGCACGCACACTAGGCGAGCTCGCCAAGTGGGTCGCCCCCGGGATCACTACCCGAAAGCTAAACAATATCGCCGACGAGTACATACGCTCCCAGGGATGCGTGCCGGGGTTCTTAGGACTCTATGGATATCCGGCATCGGTATGCATCTCGGTCAACGAGACGGTAGTACACGGCATCCCTTCGGGATATGTGCTGCGTGAGGGCGACATTGTTTCTATCGACTGCGGAGCGGTAACAAAAGAGGGCTTTAACGGCGACTCTTGCTACACCTTCTGCGTGGGAGAGGTGAGCGACGAAGTGAGACAGCTACTCGTCACTACCAAAGAGTCTCTCTATGAGGGAATCAAGAAGGCCATCCCTGGAAACCGCATCGGAGACATCGGTAACACCATACAGCAATATTGCGAGAAAAGAGGATATGGAGTGGTGCGCGAGATGTGCGGTCACGGAGTGGGCAAGAAACTCCACGAGGACCCCGACGTCCCCAACTATGGGCGACGCGGCACCGGACCGCTCATCAAGAACGGCATGACAATAGCTATCGAGCCCATGATTAATATGGGAAGCAAGAACATTGTCATCGAGCGTGACGGATGGACAACGCGCACCAAAGACTTCAAACCCTCGGCTCACTTTGAGCACTCGGTGGCTGTACACAATGGCAAGCCCGATATCTTATCTTCTTTTGAGTATATCAAAGAAGCGCTAGGAGATCGATTCATTTAAATAAATTGTTAATACTCACATCACACACACGATTTCTTTATGGCTAAACAAAATGCTATCGAACTGGACGGAACTATCGTAGAGGCATTGTCGAACGCTATGTTCCGCGTCGAACTGGAGAACGGTCATCAAATCACAGCTCACATCTCTGGCAAGATGAGGATGCACTACATCAAAATCTTGCCTGGCGACAAAGTGAGAGTGGAGATGTCACCCTACGACTTGAGCAAGGGAAGAATTGCTTTTAGATACAAATAATTTTGATTTATTTTAAATCACAACTTACATAAACACACTACTATGAAAGTTAGAGCTTCAATAAAAAAACGCAGCGACGACTGCAAAATCGTGCGTCGCAAAGGTCGTTTATACGTGATTTGCAAGAAAAATCCTAAGTTTAAGCAACGTCAAGGATAATTTTTATTAATTTTGCACAAAATTTCAGTTTTATAATATGGCAATAAGAATTGTGGGCGTTGACCTGCCCCAGAACAAGAGAGGTGTTATCGCTCTCACTTATATCTACGGCATCGGTCGTAGCTCGGCTGCCAAGATCCTCGCCGAGGCTGGTGTGAGCGAAGATACTAAGGTCAAAGATTGGACCGACGCCGAGGCTGCCAAAGTTCGTGAGGTGATCGGTGAGAACTACAAGGTCGAGGGTGACCTGCGTAGCGAAGTACAAATGAACATCAAGCGACTCATGGACATCGGTTGCTACCGTGGCATTCGCCACCGCAACGGTCTGCCAGTGCGCGGCCAGAGCACCAAGAACAATGCTCGCACTCGCAAGGGACGCAAGAAAACTGTTGCTAACAAGAAGAAAGCTACTAAATAATTTTAAGGTATGGCAAAGAAAACAGTCGCAGCTAAGAAGAGAGTTGTTAAAGTTGACGGTGTGGGGCAACTGCACGTGCACTCTTCGTTTAACAACATTATTGTGTGTCTCGCCAACAGCGAGGGACAAGTTATTTCATGGTCTTCGGCAGGCAAGATGGGATTTCGTGGCTCTAAAAAGAACACCCCCTATGCAGCGCAAATGGCGGCCCAAGACTGTGCTAAGGTGGCCTATGACCTCGGACTTCGCAAGGTTAAGGCCTATGTGAAAGGACCCGGCAACGGACGCGAATCAGCAATCCGTACCATCCACGGTGCAGGCATCGCAGTGACCGAGATTATCGACGTTACTCCACTGCCACACAACGGATGTCGTCCTCCTAAGAGAAGAAGAGTTTAATATTTCCTTACATTCAGGAGTTGACAACTGCTTCACAGTATTTATTATTTTTTCGCGAATCTCTGTCAGTGATTGGATTGCACCTTTTTTAACAACCTCTCTGCAATCGCGGCTGCACTGAAGCGATTCATCCAGAACTTAACTTTTTAAATTTTAAACAAAAAATGGCTAGATATACCGGTCCAAAATCAAAAATCGCACGCAAATTTGGCGAGCCAATTTTCGGAGAAGACAAGGTCCTTGCTAAAAGAACCAACCCTCCAGGTCAACACGGTGCCAACAGAAGAAGAAAACTCTCAGAGTACGGTACGCAGCTTCGCGAAAAACAAAAGGCAAAGTACACCTACGGAGTGCTTGAGCGTCAGTTCCGCAACCTCTTCGAGAAAGCATCGTCTTCTAAGGGCGTCACCGGTGAGGTGCTTCTGCAGCTGCTCGAGTCAAGGCTCGACAATGTGGTTTATCGCCTTGGCATTGCTAAAACACGTGCCGCAGCACGTCAGCTCGTCCTCCATCGTCACATTACTGTCAACGGCAACGTTGTCAACATTCCTTCTTACTCTGTGACTCCTGGCGAACTCGTGGCTGTGAGAGAGAAATCTAAATCTCTTGAGGTGATACAAGACTCTCTTGCAGGCTTCAACCACAGCAAGTACCCTTGGATTGAATGGGACGAGAGCGTGAAGGGTGGCAAGATGATCAACGTGCCGCAGCGCGACGAAATACCCGAGAACATCAAAGAGCAATTGATCGTTGAGTTGTATTCTAAACAGTAAAAATTAACATCCATGGCTATTTTAGCATTTCAGAAACCCGAAAAGGTCTTGATGCTCGAATCCGACAACCACTTCGGCAAGTTTGAGTTCAGACCCCTTGAGCCTGGTTATGGCGTCACCATAGGTAACGCTCTGAGGCGCATCTTGCTTTCTTCTCTCGAAGGATTTGCGATTTGCAACATTCGCATCGACGGCGTCAAACATGAGTTTGCAACTATCCCGGGGGTTAAAGAAGATGTCACCAACATCATCCTCAACCTCAAGAAAGTGCGTCTCAAGCAAGTCGTTGAGGAAACCGAAACCGAGAAAGCTACTATCAAGGTTTCAGGACAGGATGTTTTTCATGCAGGCGACATTGGCAAAGTGCTTAACGGTTTTGAGGTTCTGAATCCCGACCTCGTGATTTGTAACCTTGACCCTAAAGCCAGCTTCCATCTCGACATAACAATCAACAAGGGTAGGGGATATGTCCCCGCCGAGGAGAACCGTAGCAACAACGACCCTATCGACGTGATTGCTATCGACTCAATCTACACTCCCATTGTTAATGTGATGTATGCTATCGAAAACTATCGCGTTGAGCAAAAGACCGACTACGAGAAACTCGTCTTCGAGATTACCACCGATGGCTCGATACACCCTAAGGAAGCACTCAAAGAAGCCGCGAGAATACTTATTCAGCACTTTATGCTTTTCTCCGACGAGAAGATCGCTCTCGACGCTACCGAGAACGAAGGAAACGAGGAGTTCGACGAGGAAGTTCTCCACATGCGACAGCTGCTTAAGACTAAGCTAGTGGATATGCAGCTCTCGGTTAGAGCTCTCAACTGCCTCAAGTCGGCCGAGGTAGAGTCGCTTGGCGACCTCGTCAAGTACAACAAGACCGACCTTCTCAAGTTCCGCAACTTCGGCAAGAAATCGTTGTCAGAGCTCGAGGAACTTTTGTCAAGCCATGGCCTCAACTTTGGCATGGATATTTCAAAGTATAAATTAGATAAAGAGTAATAACGATGAGACATAATAAGAAATTCAATCACCTAAGCCGCAAGAAGGGACACCGCGACGCCATGCTGGCCAACATGACCATCTCGCTGATCATGCACAAGAGAATTTTTACCACTCTGCCTAAGGCTAAAGCTCTGCGCGTTTATGCCGAACCCCTCATCAACCGTGCTAAGAAAGACGATACCGCTTCGCGAAGAGTAGTATTCAGCTATCTGCAAAACAAGCAGGCTGTTAGCATCCTCTTCAACGAGATAGCACAGAAGATTGCCGACCGTCCGGGTGGATACACTCGCATCCTCAAGATGGGCAACCGACTCGGTGACAATGCCAAGACTTGCTTTATCGAACTCGTTGACTACAACGAGGCTCTTCTCGCCGAGAAGAAAGAGACTGCCAAGAAGGCTACTCGCCGCAGCCGCCGCTCAGGCAAGAAAGCTGCCGCCGAGAAGACCGAGCAGCAAGCCGAGGAATAAGATGACTGCAATATAAGCGCACATTCTTCTAACGAAGACACACACCTAAATTAAAGCCAGAGACATCAACGATGCCGCTGGCTTTATTTTTTGCGGTCGGTATGTCAGTACTTGGTCTTTAGCCTGAAAAACCTCACGCCTTCGGTCTTTGAACTCTTGGAAAGCTGCTTCTTCAAGTCAACATCCTCAAGCATCACCTTCTTGCCTGTCGATGATGCGTCAAGAAGAACAATGTTGCCCTCTGCGTCAAGCTCTACGACCCCCAGGTGAGAGATGTCCAACCCATCAATGCGAGTGACCAGACCAACGAAATCGCCACGCCGGACTACAGTCTTCACATCTTTTGAGTTAAGGCTCTCCTTCTTTATATATGGAAAACGGTGATTGCGGTAGCCTATCTCAAAATTCTTGATTTTCTCAAATATAGTGTCGTTGGCAAGCGATGGGTAACTCTCGCGATGAGAGCTCATGTAGTTGATAGTCTTAATCTTATAGCGAGCGCACTTGATGTCGCCCGTCACGTCAACTATGTTGCCGCGGTTGCTATTGTCAATAATCCAGTCGCTGATGTAGTGTAGGCGAGTGGAATAGTCACCCATCTTGCCTCTACGGTAACGCAAGTCCTCAAGATGATGAGCATAGTCACGCCATGAGTAACGACCGTTGAGCGTGGTGCTAGTCAAAGCATACAATGTCTCAACAAACGTCGTGCAATCAAGTTCATCAATGTTGATGGTGAGCATCTCACTCTCGCCCTCAAGAGTGTGGGCGACGTAAGGCGTGCCCTCAAGCTTGTGGGCATAGAAGCACACGAGTTCATTGGCATCGCTAATGCCACTCTGCAAGCCCTCCATCAGCAACGAGTTAATCTTTATGGTGTCATTCTCGCAATGAAAACGCATGCGCTCAATACCGGCGCCCTGAGCAGTGGCATTGCCCAGCGCGCCATCCTTTGAGATGCCACTTAACCCAGCTGCAAACACCGCCAGGCACATCAATAATATCTTCTTCATTCTTCTCACAGCAAATAACATTAGATACAAAACTGCAACAAAATTAGAAATAAAAAATCATATCCACAACAATAAAGCCAATAAATATAAACCTAGTCACTATATATAATAAGGTGTAGCTTCGCATTGAGGTTGTTGTCGTTGTGTTGCGGGCGTTGATGTTGTGGTGTGCGTGGTTGGTGTCT
>CALDIG010000030.1 GCA_937904375.1 uncultured Prevotellaceae bacterium | reverse complement strand
CACAATTATAAAACATTGCTTGAGAGTTTTCAAGCAATGTTTTTTATCCACAAATTGTTCATTAGATTTATTTTTTCACTACTTTTGTAGTTGAAATAAGAAGAAACCTCATGGATTACATATTACTTTTTTTAGGACTCGGTCTGTTACTATTGGGAGCGAATTATCTTGTTGACGCTTCGGTGGCGATTGCACAACGCGCCAAAATCTCCAACTTCATCATCGGTTTGACGATTGTGGGCATAGGCACCTCGGCACCCGAGCTGTTCGTCTCTATCCAGAGTGCGCTCACAGGACATGGCGACATCGCCATGGGTAACGTGCTGGGCTCTAACATCGCCAATGTGTTCCTCATCCTGGGCGTGACGGCAATCATCCTGCCTTTTGAAATAAACCGACAGCAAACGCGTCGCGACATCCCGATAGGAATTATTGTTGCACTGCTTGTATTCTTGCTTGCTAACGATGCTCTGATTCCCGGCATCGACGAGAACAACCTCTCGCGCGTGGATGGCGCAATGCTGCTGGTGTTCTTCATCGTCTACATGGCAGTGGTAATCCTCAAGAAAGGCGAGAAGCCCAAGGAAGCTCTCGCCGAGGCCGATGAGGAAGCCACCTCAAACCTCACTGGCAAGAATGTGTGGCTGCTGTGGAGCATCGCGGCGGTGTCGCTGGCAGCACTGCTGTGGGGTGGCAACCTGTTCCTAGAGTCGGCCAAGAGCCTTGCCGCAGCATGGGGCATGAGCGAAGCCGTCATCTCTATCACCATCGTGGCTGTGGGCACCTCACTGCCCGAGCTCATCACTGCCATCATCGCTGCAGTGAAGAAGAATCCGCAGCTGGCGCTTGGCAATGTGATTGGCTCAAATGTTTTTAATCTGCTAATGATTTTAGGTGTGTCATCATGCATCGACCCATACAGCCTAGAAAACATCAACATGATTGACTACGGCATGGCAATTCTTGCCGCAGTGCTCATGTGGATTGTAGTTTTCACCTTTGGCAAACGCAAGTTCGATCGCATCGAGGGCTTCATTTTCCTGGTTATATACATTGCTTACACCGTCTACTTGCTCATGCGATAAAACAAGAATGTCTTGCTTTCACACAAGGTTCCATCTGCTTTTAATCTTTAAAAATATTCTCCTTCATGCATAGATTTTTGACATTTCTCATCATTACCCTGAGTCTTAGCACAACGCAACTGTGCGGACAAGATGTGAACACGTTGCTCATAGAGTTTGAGCAAGTAAGTCAATCACAACAAGTAGACATTGCCAACAAGATAATGAGTGTCTACAGCAAGACCGAAATAACCGATAAACCCTACAAGTTTGCAGCAAGCACACCATCCGACTCACTCAAGAAGCACGTGTGGTACTGGAGCACTGAATATTACTATGCCACTCAAGACTTTCCTCGCACCATCGAAATGGGCAAGAAAGCATTGCAGTTGTGGCGAGGCGGAGAGATGGAAGCCGATTGCCTCAACTTGCTGGCAATGGCTTGCTTCCGCCAGTCGCAGTTTAAAGATGCAATAGCCTATGCCCGGCAGTGCTATGCGCTCGATGAGCGCAGCGGCGACCCCGACGTGATGAGCTCGTCGCTCAACACCATTGCCGGCATCTATCTTGGCGCCAATCAGCCTCGTGAAGCAGAAAAATACATTCTCAAGGCCATTGACCTTGCCAAGAAGGTAGACAACCCGGCACGCATGTCGGTGCTGCAAGGCAAGGCTTCGGAAGTCTACCACGCTCTTGCCGACGACCAAAAGGCCCTCGAGCACATCAACATCGCTTGCGAGATAGAGAAGCAGCTGGGGCGCGACGACATGCTCATGGTGCGCAATGCCCAGAAGGCGTCGGTGCTCATTGGATTAGAAAGATACAAAGAGGCCGAGGCTCTATTGAAAGATGTGATACCCTTCATGCGCCAGGTGGGCGACAAGCTGTCGCTGGGCATCGCCTGCAACAAGATGGGAAAAGCATTGCTGGCACAGAAGCGCGAAAAAGAAGCTATACCCTACTACCGCGAGGCGGCACAAATCTTTGTGGCGAGTGGAGATATTGCCAACGAGATGCACTCGCGACGAGGGCTTTACGAAGCCCTGTGGCACAGCAACCCCGACAGTGCCAAGCTTGAGCTCGACCGCTTCGACCTGCTCAAAGACTCGCTCTACAGCAACGCCAACGCCGAGACTCTGGCACGCTATAATGCCGAGTTTGGCATCAACGAGCTGAAGCATGAGAACGAGCAGAACAAACAACTCACACTATATATAATAATAGGAGCTATAGCACTAGCCATCTTGATTGCCATGCTGGTGTGGTGGCTCATGCGCCGCCGCATGCATGTGAGGGAAGAAGCCCTGCAAGCCACCATAGATGCCCTGCGTAGCAAAACCGCAGCAACCGACATGGCAAAGCAAAGCACCGAGCAGTCGGCGCTCTCCGAGCAAGACCACCAGTTGCTGGGTAAGGTGGTCAACAGTGTGAAAAATGGCATTGAGAACGGCAACCTGTCGATTGAGGCTATTGCCAGCGACGTGTGCCTCTCGCGCAGCCAGCTCAACCGCCGCATCAAGGCCATCACCGGAGTGACAACCCAGCAATATGTGAACCGCATCCGCCTGGAGCAAGCACGAGAGCTGCTCAACGACCCTGCATTGCAGGTGAGCGAAGTAGCCTACCAGTGCGGCTTCGACGACGTGGCAAGCTTCTCTCGTGCATTTCGTCGCACCTTTGGAAAATCACCATCACAGCATCGCAACGGCGACAAATAGTTGGCAAAATGGTGCAAATGCATCATTTTGCCAACACGATGCACCATTTTGCATAGTAAAATAAGTGATTGATTACGAACTTTGCAATATCATTAACCACTATTGATATTGCAATGCTCACCAGCGACACTCACAACACATTCATCACTCAATTCAGCAAGGCAGTGACCCTGCACATGACGCAGGGCCACGTGTCGCTTGTGGCCATTGCCGGGGAGTTTCACATCACCCGTGGCCAGCTCAACCGGCGCGTCAAGGCAGAGCTGGGCATCACCGCACAGCAGCTAGCTCTCAACATCAGGATTGAACAAGCCAAGCTGCTACTCACCTCGCACCGCGACCTGCCCATTGCCGACGTCGCTTTCCAGTGCGGCTTTGACGACGCCACCAGCTTCACCCGTGCCTTTCACCGCGCCACCGGGTGCTCGCCATCACATTATAAAAATAATAATAAATAACATAATTAAAAATGAAACGTTTACTACTTCTTACAACATTACTCGTTGCGCTGTCGGCAATCAACGTCAATGCTTTGACCATAATGGACCAGTCGTTTGGCTATAGTGAAACACTGGATGCCAGTAGCATGCGTCAGCGCATCACCGCTACCTACACCGGTGACATCTCGTATGACGGACCGAACAGGCGGCTTGTGCTCAACAATTTTGTTGCCGATGTTTCCGACTTGAACTATTTTCTATATCTTGACGATGTTTTTCCCGAGGGATTCACCATTGAGTTTCATGGCAATAATGAAATCACCTGTACCGACAAGTATCGCAACCCTTTAATGTGCTGGTCTAATCTGCGCTTTATGGGTGACATGGACGCCTTATTCATTATGAACGGCGGTGGCCGTGTCAACGGATTAATTTGGATGCTGGGCAACGCAAGCCTTATCCTCGATGGCGGCAGCTACTCCATTGCTCCCTCAACCAACTTTGGTGCAGTTCCCATAATGTTCAGTGGTGACTATAAGCCATCGCAACGCCCCACAGCCGATGCCGCCACGGTGACACTCGCCAATATTCCCCAAAAATCGTTTGTTCTGCGTGAGTGTAATGCTTGGTTGCATGGTGGCAGCTATTTAGCATTCACTGGCTGCTTAGGCTACTTTGGGATGCACAACTGTGAGGTAACACAGGATTTATATTATGCCCTTGACAATGGAGACTTTTACCGCAGGTTTTTAATCAGCGACACCGATGGCAGGCCTTATTATCGTGAGATTGGAGGAATTGACGATGATCAAGTGGGCGATCTAATCGCCGAAATGGCCTTTGAACGCATGATACCCATCGATGAAGCTCATTTCCCTGATGCCAATTTCCGAGTACAGGTAGGGCAATACGACACCCATCGTTTTGTCCATTTTAACGGCGATGGCTATCTGCTTCCCGAGGAATTTAATGCTGTTACAACCATGTCACTTGCCGGCAAAAACATCACCAACCTGCAAGGCATCAGGTATTTTACCGAATTGCAGCAGCTGGAATGCTACAACAACAAGCTCACATCGCTCAATGTGAGTGGACTCACCAACCTGCAACGACTCTTGTGCTACAACAATCGCCTGGAAGAGCTGCACGTTGCAGGTGACGAAAGTCTCGTTGACCTGCAGATTTATAAGAACCGCATAGGTGAGAGCAAAATGCAGGAGCTGGTCCACGAACTTCCCCATCCAGTGAGTGCCACTACGTTCAATGTGTTTGACAACAATCAATTCACAGAATTAAATGTAATTACCCCATCACAAGTCATTCAAGCCAAGAACAAGGGGTGGTATCCGAAATACAACTCCGGCACATGGAGCAATCCACAATGGTCCGACTATGACGGCACCGAGCCTTATTATCCCATCGTGATTGCCGACACTCAAGTGACCCAAAGCAACGCTTCTAATATTACCGCTACAGGCATCACAGGAACGGTGAAATATATCCCCGGCAGCAACACGCTGCTTCTCGAAAATGCCACTATCACAGGCGACGATTGCATCAGAGTGGGCGCATCGCTTTCGGGTCTGAAAATTCAAGTTATAGGAGAAGTCAACCTCAATGCCACCCGACATGCACGCCCTGCTGTCTGTCTCTACAATAGCGACGATGCCATCATTGAAGGCATTTCTTCGAGCGGTGAGTATGCCAAGCTCAACATCAATGTGCCAGGGGGCAACTACACCACACCGGCTATTTACTTCATTAGCAACATTGGTGGCGATGAGCACCGTGCCTATATTAAGGATATTGACATCCACATGACCGGCAATGCCTATGTGGGTTCAGAAAACTGGGATGAACGTCTCACCATTGTGAATTCAAATATCATATCGGAGGCACCCAACGGCGAATTCTACGTGATTGACGATGTGCAGCTCGATGGCTGCTATGTTGCTCTCCCCGAGGGCGGTTACTTCGACCGTGGCCAGCTATGCAACGCCCAGGGGCAGACTTATTATGGACCATATCAAATACTTCGCACCCAAGCCGAGGCTGTTCCTGGCGACGTGAACGGTGACGGCAACGTCACCAGCACCGATGTCACTGCCCTCTACAGCTACCTGCTCAACAACGACAGTAGCGCCATTGTCAACGGTGACCAAAACGGCGACGGCTCAATAACCAGTGCCGACGTGACTATGGTCTATAACATCCTCTTAGGCAATTAACCCTTTTTATTAACTAATAAAACTACATTTTTATGAAAAAGTCATTTTTAATGCTCGCAGCTATAGTGATGATGACCGCTTGCAATGGTAACGGTAACACTAGCAGTGGCAGCACTAGCCAGGAAGAGAAAAAAGTAGAGGCTTTAGCCGAGAATGAGTACTTCAAGGTGATGGCAGTTCCCGATGGATGGGAGGTGAACAAAGAGTTTGACTCTGAGAGAGGCATCGAAATAAAGCTCAAACCCGGCACCGACTTGGGCGAATGGCAGAATGCAACAGTGTCTTACTATAACATTGCTGATCCTCAAGAGCTTGTTGACCAACTGATGCAAGATGAGAACCGCAAGCTGGGTGACGATGTGACCATTGGCGACAAAACCTTCAAGCAAGTGCTCTACATAAACAGCGCTGACTACTATTGCGCCCTTATCACCAAGCACCCCAAGGGCTCGCTGGAGGTAATGCTTACCGAGAAACTTACACCCGACAACGCCGCAGTGAAAGCCATCATCGAAGGCATCGAGTACAAGAATTAATTTTACTCACTAAACGATTCTAACATTTATGAAAAAGTTATTTTTAATGCTCGCAGCAGTTGCTGCACTCACTGCTTGCAACGGTAATGGCAACACCAGCAGCAGCGCTGCAAGTGGAGAACAAAACAGCGCTAGTGCTACCGAGCAGACCAGCAAGGCCACCACTATGGAAGAAGGCTCTAAAGGCCCTGGCACTCTCGAAGCTACCAATTTCACCATCGATGTTCCCGAAGGCTGGGAGGTGACAAAGAAAACCGAAGAGGAACTCTGCGTGAAACCACCTGAAGGCAAGGTGTTCAGCTTCCAATACTCCGAACAGGCCAACCATGAGCAAGAAAAGCAAATGATGATGGACCTCAAGGGCATGAAAGACCTGGGCGAGAAGCAGTTTGGCGACAACACCTACCACCTCTACATGTGGGAGCAAGAGTTTGATGACACCTTCAAGGCTCTGCTCAAGATAGGTGACGGACAATCAGGCTCACTCGAGGTGACTTGCAGCGGCCTCGAAGATGCCAACGACGAAGTGGTGGGCCAAATCCTGGGCAACGTGAAGATTAAATAACACACTTTGCTAAACACACACAGATTTATTGAGCGAGTGCAATCACGATGGTTGCGCCCGCTCAATTTCATTGAATCCACTTTAAAAAGTCCATATTTTGAGTCTATGGTCCAAAAAACAAGCAAAATAGAAAAAAAAGCGTTGATTTTCAGTAGCAAAAAATCAGTTTAATTCGCATAATTCGCCGTATTTTTTAAAAAAAGTGGGCTCACAATTCTATTATCAGTTTCATTCGCCGTTTTTTAACTAGTGGGCTCAAATTTATCACCTACCCGAGTAGATAATCCCGAAGCCCACGAAGTGGTCGTAGCGCTCGCCAAATGGGCGGTCATACACCTTGATGAGGTATTCGTTCGACGTCTGGTACTTATCGCCTTCTATCATGGCGGTCTGCCCCACTCCGCTGCCGTTAGGCACCCACAGGAACTGGTAGTTGTAGGCACCCTGCTTGAGCAGGATGTCGCAGTTGTAACTGCCATAGTTCGGGTCATAGCGCATAAGGCACTGCTCGGGTGGCATGCCCAGCGTGAACTCGCCCTGCACAAAGAGGTTGCCGCCTTCCAGTCGCTCGCCAGTGTAGAGTGCAAAATGAGTAACGATATAGTCGCTCTCAACCATCGAGTCGTAGGCTCCTGAAGTCCTGATGGTGAAGTGCCCGTGCTGCGTCTGGTCATAGAGATACTGCCCGTCAACACGCGGCTCATTGCGGTAAAGCGTGGCGTGGTAGTAAGGCTCGAAATACTGAATTTTCTCCACCCCCATATTCATCGAGTTGATGTTCACCATCTCGATGCGGCGGTACTCATTGCCGGCAGGGAAAATCAGGTCGCGGTTGTGCTCAAACGTCACCTTGTTGCCACTCACCATCAGCGGTTTAGTCACCATCACCTCATTGTCGGGACGTGAATTCTGAGTCACAATTGCCGCAAGCTCGTTATATGGGTCGCTGATGCGCTCGCCGCCCTTGGTGGTGACGACAAAATTCACCTGTTGGTTGTGGGCGTTGTAATCAACGTCGGTGTTGGTGAGCACCTCGGCATATACCCCCATCGTGTTCTCACACACCGAGAAACGCGTCTGGAACAGCACATCGTCGGGGTCGTCCTGGCGATAGACCTTCAACAGATAGTTGCCGCTCTTGGTGATTATGAAGTCGTTATTGGGGATGCAGAAATCGTAGTTGAAATAATGCACAAAAGTCGCCTCGCTGGGCTTAAAGTCCTCTATATCCGCCTGGTTAAAGCCTTCAACATACTCGCTCTCCACCAGCTGCGACGGCTGCCAGTTGGCATTGCAGTGCGTCACGCTATAGCGCAGGTACTGGGCATCGAGGTCGAGATAGTCGAAGTTCACATTCAGCACGTCATCACTGCCCAACACATAGATTGGTGGTAGATACATGTTGCTGATGGGCGCGATTTTGAGCGACTTCACATTAGGGTCGAAAATATGTACTTGAGTATCGTCAGCCACGACACAAGCCACGGCAGC
>CALDIG010000029.1 GCA_937904375.1 uncultured Prevotellaceae bacterium | reverse complement strand
AATCAGTGACTTTGCAAAATTTCAACTATGCTTTTTTTACTTTAGAAACTTAAGTTTTTTATATATGTTCTTATGTTCTTATGTCTAAAAAAACGAGGCGCAGCCCAATTATGCATTGTGCATTATGAATTATGCATTAATCAAACTTTCGCCTGTCATCTCTGCCGGCTGCTCAAGTCCCATAATCTGAAGCACGGAGGGCGCCACGTCGGCAAGGCGGCCGTTGGAAACCTTTGCGTCCTTATTGTCGGTGACATATACGAAAGGCACCGGGTTGAGCGAGTGAGCGGTATTGGGCGAACCATCCTCATTGATGGCATGGTCGCAGTTGCCGTGGTCGGCGATGATTATCACCTCATAATCGGCGGCACGTGCTGCCTCAACAGTTGCTTTCACACAACTGTCAATGGTCTCTACCGCCTTCACTATAGCAGGATAAACACCAGTGTGTCCCACCATGTCGCCGTTGGCGTAGTTCACCACGATGAAGTCGTACTTCTTCTCCCCTATCGCCTCCACAAGCTTGTCCTTCACCTCGGGCGCGCTCATCTCGGGCTTGAGGTCGTATGTCGCCACCTTGGGCGATGGCACGAGAATGCGGTCCTCGCCCTCGAAGGGTTCCTCACGTCCGCCGTTGAAGAAGAATGTTACATGGGCATATTTCTCGGTCTCGGCGATGTGCAGCTGCTTCTTGCCTTGCGATGAGAGATATTCGGCGAGAGTGTTATCCACATTTTCCTTATCAAAGAGGATGTGGACTCCAGTGAACGAAGCGTCGTAGGGAGTCATGCAGTAGTATTGCAGGACAGGGATAGTAGTCATCCCCTGCTCGGGCATATCCTGCTGGGTGAGCACGATGGTCAGCTCCTTGGCGCGGTCGTTGCGGAAGTTGAAGAAAATCACCACGTCGCCTTCCTTGATGCGGCCATCAACGGTGGTGTTGACGATGGGTTTGATGAACTCATCGGTCACGCCCTCATCATAACTCTCCTGGATGGCCTGCACCATATTGTCGCTCTTGCGGCCCACGCCATGTACGAGCTGGTCGTAAGCAAGCTTGATGCGCTCCCAGCGCTTGTCGCGGTCCATTGCATAGTAACGACCAGTGACGGTAGCCACCACGCCTGCGCTCTGTGCGCAATGCTCCTCGAGCTGCGCCACGAAGCCCTTGCCGCTCTCGGGGTCGGTGTCACGACCGTCCATAAAGCAGTGGATAAACACATCGCTTAGCTCATAGTGCTTGGCTATGTCGCACAACGCAAAGAGGTGCTCAAGCGAACTGTGAACGCCGCCATCGCTAGTAAGACCCATGAAATGGATGGCTTTGCCAGTCTCTTTGGCATAGCTGAAAGCATTAACAATTTCGGGATTGGTCATTATCGACTTGTCGCGGATTGCCTTGTTGATTTTCACGAGGTCTTGATACACCACGCGACCGCCACCGATGTTGAGGTGACCTACCTCGCTGTTACCCATCTGACCATCGGGCAAACCCACATTCTCACCGCTTGCCTGAAGCTGGCTGTGAGGATAGGTTTCCAACAAAGAGTCCCAAAAAGGTGTTGGGGTCGAGAAAATGGCATCGCTCTTAGTCTTGTCGCCAATTCCCCAACCGTCTAAAATAATCAACAACGCTCTCTTTCCCATTATGTTATAGGTCTTTAACTATTTTCTTTACTTAGTTGACAAAATTGTGGACTGCAAATATACATTAAAATATGCGCAAAACAAAGAAATAATCACAATTTTTTTGACATTTTTTTTGACTAATAGACAATATGCACCTTAACCGATATGGGGTCAAGGCGCATATTTATCTTTCCGAACTGTCAAGTCCGGTCAAAAAATGAAATCAAGAAAGTGTAATTATGCCGAGTTATTTTTTCTCGGAATCGTCTTTCTTGGTGAGTTTGTCGGTCAGGAAGTCGACTGTTTTGTCAACCACCTGCTCCACTTTTGGGTCGAGCGAGTCGGGAGCGATTTTCTGACCAATCTCAGTTGCTTTCTTCTTGATTTCTTCGGGGTTCTTCAAGATGTCACCTGCTTTGTCCTGAACGAAATCTTTTGCTTTGTCTAATAGTCCGTCTGCCATAGTAGTTTAGTTTTATTTGTTAGTAAAAAATGAATTATTCAAGTTTCGCAAGTCGTTAACTTGCTCAAAGTTTATTTTGCCAAAATTTTGTTATACGTGTCGTTACTCGAGTTATAGAGTTCTATTAGCTCACGGTTCATCTTTCCGGCCTTTTGAAGCTCAGCGAGTTTCTTCTGTATCTCTGAGATGCGTTGCTTGGTGCCTGCATCAATTTCTTGCCCATTGTTTTTGGCATCCAAACAATTAAGCATCTCTTGGCCGTATGTCCTAAGCAGCGTTGTAGCCTCCTTGTATTTTTCTGCTTCCTCGGGAGTCATTGGGGCTTTGGGAGGTTGCATCTTAGGCTGAGAGGCATCAGGCTCAGCAGCCACGCCCGAGGCTTGTTCATTTGTTTCCTGAACAACAGAAGCCACTTCTACATTTGCCGCCGAAGTCATCGACACGGCATTATCACTACTTGCACTGGCATCATCACTTTTAGATGCACTGGATTCATTACCTGTGTTGCACGCCGCCATCGCAATGACAACTGCAAGCGTAAGGAGATAAACAACTTTTTTCATTTTGTATTTAAATTTAGAGTCCACTTTAAAAAGTCTTTTTTAGGTGAAATTAAACAAAAACACACAAAATCAACAAATTGATTTTAAGGGTATTAAATTAGTTGAAATTCGTTTAATTCGTGTGCTTTTATTTTTTATAGAGAGTCAATTTATTATCAAAAAATCAACGACGCAAAATCTTCTTCATTTGCTCGTTCTCAGCCTGAACATCCTTTAACATATTAATGTAATATTGACGCTCGGCTTCCAGTTCCTGTATTCTATCATTAAGTTCCTGCACGCCTTTCTTCAACTGCTCATTCTCTGAAGTAAGATATTTCACCTGATTGCGCAAAGCATTCACATCTTTGGAATCATTTGATGCGACACCATTAGAGGACATTTCCTGGAAGTCAACCTTCATAGGCTCATTGCGGTCAACTATGAGAGCGATGAAATTCCTGTCTCGATTATTATTTGCCTTCTTCGACGGGTCAATGGTATAGGAGAACACCAACTTGCTGCCTTTGCGCTTGAGCGACACCGGCTCAATAGTCGCCTCAGCGATATTTTTGGGAACCACCACGGCAATAACAAATTCTGTATCAAAATTAATTATACGCGAGGGACCTATAAATCCCGACGGTCCAAACACGCGGTCCATGTCTTTATTGTTTTTGATCACTAGAGTGAGAGTGCCGTCTTTAGCTCCCTTGAGGACGCTTGCATTAACATACTTCTCGTAACTGACATCCTCACCTACTTGCGCTATCGCGATTGAAGTGAAACACGACAACACCATAATCAACATCATCGCCACAAAAGGTATGAAAAACTTTGTTCGTTTCATAAATATTAATTTTTATTTGACGCAAAGGTAAGCAAATTATTTAAACATTCAAACAAAAACACTATAAAAAAACAAAAAGCCGCGGCAAGTTGCTACTGCCACGGTTTTTGGTTTCTTTTCGTTCTCAACAAGATGATGCTTACTTATCGGCATCCTTCTTAACGAAACGGCGCTCTTTGATGCGAGCCTTCTTACCGGTGAGACCACGAAGGTAATACAGCTTGGCGCGGCGAACGCGACCGTACTTGTTGATAGCGATGCTATCGATAAAGGGGCTCTCCATTGGGAAGATACGCTCTACGCCAATGCCGTCGCTAATCTTGCGAACGGTGAAACGCTTCTTTGCACCCTCGCCGTTGATCTTGATGACAACGCCACGGTACTGCTGAATACGCTCTTTGTTACCCTCTTTGATGCGGTAAGCTACTGTGATTGTGTCGCCAGGAAGAAAATCGGGCAACTCCTTGCCTGTAGCAAACGCTTGTTCTGCAACTTTAATTAAGTCCATTGTAAAAGAAATTTCTTAAATGTTTTTTAATCACACTTCGCAATATTCACAAGCCACTCTAATAGACTCACGCCTAAACTTCTTGCCAGAGATTGCGAAAAGCGGGGCAAAGGTACTACAAATTATTTAAACAGCAAAACTTTATCGAATATTTTTGCAATTTTCTTTTTAACAAAGGAAAAAGGAACAGAATTGTGCATTATGCAATGCGCATTATGCATTAAACACAAAATAATTCATTGAAAATGCGTTCAGTGGCGCCAGTGTGGGTGGTAATGTAGTTGCTGGCGGCGGTACCGGCGGCTTTTAGTGCATTGTTGTCACTAAGGAGTTTATCTAAAATCTCGTGGCACTGCTGGGCATTGTTGATGGCGAAGCCTCCGCCACAGGCGTTTAGCTCAATCGCTTCTTTAAATTTATCGTGTTTTGGTCCAAAGATGACTGGGATGCCATAGACTGCAGCCTCGGGCACGTTGTGGATGCCAGCGCCGAAGCCTCCTCCCACGTAAGCCACGTCACCATAACGGTATAGCGAGGAAAGAATGCCAAAGCAGTCGATTATAAGGCAGTCGAGAGCGGCAGGGTCTTTGCTCTCAAGCTGTGTGTAGCGTGCCACAGGGCGCTTGATGCGAGCCATCAATGCGGCAAGACGGCTCTCATCAAACTCATGCGGAGCTATGATGAGCTTCATCTCGGGGTGCGAGTTGAAATAAGGAATAACAATGTCCTCATCAGGCTGCCACGAACTGCCTACCACCAGTGTGGGCTTGTCGCTTGCGGTCATAGCGGCTATCGCAGGGAAGTCCTGGGCTTGCGCCTTGATTTGCAGCACTCGGTCGAGGCGTGTGTCGCCACACACCGTCACGTTGTCTACACCTATGTTGTGCAGCAACTCGCGCGACTCGTCGTTCTGGACATAGAGATGCGTGAAGCAGCCAAGCATCTTGCGGAACATTCCTCCCCAGGGTTTGAAGAAAATCTGCTTGGGACGGAAAATCGATGAAATAATATAGGTGGGCACATCGCGGCTCTTGAGCTCGCTCAAGTAATTGCCCCAGAACTCATATTTTACGAAAATCGCCATCTTGGGCTTCACCACGTCAAGGAACACCTTGACACGCTTGGGGGTGTCCATTGGCAGATAGCACACGGCATCTACCTTGTCATAGTCCTTGCGCACCTCGTAGCCCGATGGCGAGAAGAACGACAACAGAATCTTGGCATCGGGATGCTCCTGCTTTATCTTCTCGATAAGTGGCCTGCCCTGCTCAAACTCACCAAGCGAGGCAGTGTGTATCCACACATAACCACCCTCGGCGTCGAGCTTGCTTTTTAAATATTCAATAGTGCGGTTCTGCCCCTGCACCATCTTCTGCGCCTTGGGGTTCCAAGGCGAGACAATGCGCGCAGCAAGACGATAAGAGCTGATACCTATATTATATAATGAGTTCATTTATGTTTTGCCGGTTTAGAATTGTGGAGCAAGAGGAAGCTTGTGAACACCCTTAGGCTTGTTCTTGTGGTGTTTCCAGATTATGTTATCTATAAAAAATCTCACTGCCAGTTGCTGACAAAAGGCAGTCTTTTTGTCCTCCGAGGCGTGGAATGTGAGTCGTGCCTCAAGATTCAAAAAATCTTTTTGGAATATTGTCGCAACAAGGTCTGTGCGACTATATATCTTATTGTGATAGAATGAATCACCATGATAAAGCAGACCTCCATATTTCTCATATAAAGGCATTTGTGGGTCACCAGCATAAAAGTTCTCAGTCAATGAGAGCCACTTCCAATTGACTTTCGCTGTGGCAAGGAATCCTATTGGAGTGTGCCATTTGTTATCGGAAATCCTGTCACGGTCACATGACATCAACATGCCTGCCGAAAGATAAAGGTTGGCATTTGACCACCAATGCCCGTATGAGAGTTGAGTACTGAATACAAAATTATCCACAACGCCCTCTCCTTCATAATGTTGCTTGCTCACCGACAAATGGTTGTATCGCAAGACTGCCGATACCGAAAATTGATTTTGCTCTTTATTTGTTTTCCATCCAAGCTGCCCTGTAACATCAAAGGCTTCACGGCGATTCTGAGTCTGGATTTGTCGCCAATCAAGATAGGAATAAAACCAAAAGTGTGGTTTATCAACACTAACAACAGCACCCTTGATATTTGGCTGGACAAAGTTTATGGAGTCACTGCGCAAGTAAGTAGGGAATGTGGCGTTCAACTCATTGGGGATCATACCAAACTTGAAATCCAATCCCTTCTCACGATTTTTGTATTGATAGTAGAGTGCTGGTAGCACTTTGTAGCCATGCAAGCGGTCATTCATTGGCTGATACCAAGTCACTCCACCCATAATGCGGTGGCGAGTGCTGTCCATCGACACGCCAATTTGTGGAGTGATGCGAGTGAAGATGTAGGTTTCACCAGGTATAACACTTTTCTCAACCTCGCGGTTGTGAAACACAGCGTTCATATCGACACTCCACTCCAGCTCCTGGGCGCTGACAGAAGCCAGCGACATCAAGGCAATCAATATGGCAACAAGCCTTTTGTACATAACATCACTCTACTACTGGCTTGATATTTTCAATTCCACGCTCTATGCGGGCGATGATTTCGTCTTTGCCCATAAGCTCGGCGATGTCAAACATGTGAGGTCCCTTGCACTCTCCTACCACGGTGAGACGGAAGGCGTTCATCACGTTGCCCATGTGCATCTCGTTGTCTTTAATCCATCCGAGCACTATTTCCTCGGCATTGGCGCTTGTCATGTCATCAATGCCCTTGATAACCTCAATGAGGCGGCGCATGGTCTCAGGAGTATCTTCTTTCCAGCGTTTCTTGATGTCCTTGGGTGCATATTCAGTAGGAGCCACAAAGAAGAATTTTGCGTTGTC